>CAMDGX010000060.1 GCA_945897825.1 Asaia bogorensis
CGCCTCGCTGACCAGGGCGGCACCGCTCACGGGACGAGGATCCGGCGGGTGTGGCGGAAGTTGCGGCCCTCGGAGCTGGCGACGAACAGCACGTCCCACTGGCCCTGGCCGGGCAGCGCGATGTCGCTGCGGAAGGCGCCGGGTACCGTGGCGATCATGCCGAGGTCGAGCGGGGCGTAGCTGCCGACCGGGCGGGTGGCGGTGGCCTTCAGCGCCGCACCGGGCAGCGCCGCGCCGGCCTTGTCGGCCAGCTTCGCCTCGACCCGCCCGTCGCGCAGCGTCACGTCGAGCGACCAGCCCAGCCCGACCTGGCGGCGCGCCTCGGCCTGGATGCTGCCATAGGCGTTGGAGGTGGCGAAGGAGCCTTGAACGGCCAGGCCGGGGGCGCTGCGGCTGGCGAGCACCGCCATGGTCACGTTCACGGTCACCACCACGCCGAGCCCGGCGGCGACGAAGAAGGGGAAGAAGTGCCAGACGGTGCGGCGAGGCGCGGCATGCGTTGTCATCGTCGTCTCCTCAACTGCCCCGCGTCTCAGCGGGCCGGGCCCATGAACACCGAGGAGACGCGCTTCGTCTCGCCGGTGGTGGTGTTGCGCAGGGTGAAGGCCAGCGACTGCGAGCCGTCCACCAGCCTGGTGGGCGCGCCGTAGACCAGCACGCGGAAGGTGCCGATCGCGTCGCGCGCCACGTTGAGCTCGAGCGCCGGCAGGCGCTGGTCGGTGTCGTCGGCCAGCGCCATGTTGGCGCCGGGCACGCCTTCCATGGTCAGCGCGAAGCTGGCCGGCACGGCGGTTTTGTTGCTGATCTTTACCGTATAGGCATTGCGGATGGAACCGTCGCGCACCTTCACGAAAAGCGGAGCGCGGTCGTGCAGCACGGCCAGCCCGACATGGTTGCGCATGGTCAGCGCCGTGCCCATCACGGTGGTGGCGAGCAGCAGGGCCGTGACGTAGATCAGCGTGCGCGGGCGCAGCAGGTGGATCGCCTCGTGGCGACCCTTCGCCTTCGCTTCCTGGCGCGCCAGCGTGTCCCACAGGATCAGCCATTTCGGCCGACCGGCCTTGGTCATGATCTCGTTGCAGGCATCGACGCACAGGCCGCAATTGATGCAGGCGAGCTGGACGCCGTCGCGGATGTCGATGCCGGTGGGGCAGACGTTCACGCAGGCGTTGCAGTCGATGCAGTCGCCCATCTTGGCCCCGCCCACGAGGCCGTCGGCATCCCGACGGCCCTTGCCGCGCGGCTCGCCGCGCCATTTCTGGTAGGTGACGATGAAGCTCTGCTCGTCGAGCATGCTGGCCTGGAAGCGCGGCCATGGGCACATGTAGGTGCACACCTGCTCACGCGCCCAGCCGGCCAGGACATAGGTGAAGACGGTGAACAGGCCAGTGAAGAAGTAGACTTCCTTGCTGGCCTGCCCGGTCCAGAACTGCACCGTGACTGTCGGGGCGTCGACGTAGTACATGATCCAGGCGCCGCCGGTCCAGAACGCGATGCCCACCCACACGGCATGCTTGGCGATCTTGCGCCATGTCTTGGCGAAATTGTTCGGGCCGGCATCGCGCCGCATGCGCGCGTTGCGGTCGCCCTCGACCAGCCGCTCGACCCACATGAACAGGTCGGTCCAGACCGTCTGCGGGCAGGCATAGCCGCACCAGACGCGCCCGGCGAGCGAGGTGACGAGGAACAGCGCGACGGCGGCCAGGATGAGCGCGCCGGTGAGCAGGTAGATGTCCTCGGGCCACAGCGTCAGGCCGAAGATGTAGAAACGCTCGTGCGCCATGTCGAGCAGCACGGCCTGGTTGGGAACGCCCTCGCCGCGGTCCCAGCGGATCCAGGGCGTGACGTAGTAGACGACCAGGCACAGCACCAGGATCGCCCACTTGATGTTGCGCGCAATGCCGTGGACGGAGCGCGGATAGACGCGCACGCGATCGGCATACAGTTGCAGTTCCGTGGCGGGAACTTCCTCGCCCTGGGCCGCCTGCGGCGGTTTGCCGATCTTGCTCATGGTTGCCTTGTCCATGCATGTCGACGCGGGATGGCCCGACCGCCGCACTCTCGCCGATTCCGGGGCCGGGCTCCTTGATCTGGCGCAAGGAGCCGCTCCGACGAAACCGCCGCCCCAACCCGGTTGGCGGGCGGGGGCGGCGGGGAAGCCAGCCCGGCGAGATGACGGCTACGCGCCGCCACCGGGGTGACGGCTATTCGCCGCCGCCGAGCCCATGCACGTAGAGCGTCACCGCACGGATGGTCGCCTCGTCCAGTCGCGTGTTCCAGGGCGGCATCACGCCCATCTTGGGGTTGACGATCTGCGCCCGCACGGCTGCGCGGGTATCGCCGTAGAGATGCACGCCGGAGCGCAGCGCGGGCCCGCCCAGCTCGCGGACGCCCTGGCCCTTGTCGCCATGGCAGCTCGCGCAGTTCTCGGCAAAGATCGCCTCGCCCTTGGCCGCACCCGGCAGCGCGGGGGCGGTCGGGCGATACAGCGCCATGACATAGTCGGTGACCTGGTCGATCTCGTCGGGCTTCAGCATGCCGTCCACCCCGAAGCGCGGCATCTGCGACACGCGCGCCTCCGGATGGCCGTTGCGGATGCCGTAGGTGACGGTCTGCTGGATCGCCTCCAGGCTGCCGCCCCAGATCCAGGCGTCGCCGGCCAGCGCCGGAAAGCCCGGCCGGCCCTCGCCGCCCGCGCCGTGGCAGGCCTGGCAGTTCTCCGCAAACGCGATGCGCCCGGCGGTCAGCGCCACGGCCAGCAGCGCCTCGTCCTTCTTCACCTCGGCCAGCGGAACCGCCTTCAGCTTCTCCATCACCACGGCGCGCTGCGCCTCCAGCGCCTTGACGTCCGCGGTCACGGTGGCGCGCTGCGAATAGCCGATCACGCCGGGGAAGTAGGTGTTGAACCAGGGCACCGACGGATAGACGACGGCGTAGCCGATGCCCCAGACGATGGTCGTCACGAAGGTCCAGAACCACCATTTCGGCAACGGCGTGTTGAGCTCCTTCAGCCCGTCCCATTCGTGCCCGGTGGTGTGCCGGCCGGTGACCGGGTCGTGTTCGCCCGGCGCGGGAGAGTTGGCCATGGGCGTGCTCCTTACTTGTCGTCGTCGAAGGGGATCATGGCGTGGCGCTGCAGGCCCTCCTTGCGGCTGGGCCAGTAGACGCTGACCACCATCAGCACGAACACCAGGCCCACCAGCAGCACCGAGTAGTTCAGCAGCCAGTCCAGAACAGTCGAGAAGGTCATCGCACCGCTCCTATTGCTGCAGTTTCTCGATGGCCGGGTTGGTGAAGTCCACCATGGTCCCGAGCACCTGGAGATAGGCCACCAGCGCGTCCATCTCGGTCACGCGCCGCCCGTCGCCGCCCGCCTGCACCGCCTTCGGGTAGCGCTTCTGCAGATCCTCCGGCTCGACCTGCGGGTCCGCCTGGGCGGCCAGGTCGGTGGCGACGTTGGCAAGCTGCTCCTCGGTGTACGGCGCGCCGAGGGCGCGGTTGGCGCGCATCGCGCGGGCCACCTTGGCTGCGTCCACCTCGCGGTTGGCGAGGAAGGCGTAGCGCGGCATCAGGCTCTCCGGCACCATCGCCTGCGGGTTGGTCATGTGGGCGTAGTGCCAGTCGTTGGAGTATTTGCCGCCCACGCGGGCCAGGTCCGGCCCGTTGCGCTTGCTGCCCCACTGGAACGGCCGGTCATACATGCTCTCGGCCGCGAGGCTGTAGTGGCCGTAGCGCTCCACCTCGTCCTTCAGGGCGCGGACCTGCTGGCTGTGGCAGGTGTAGCAGCCCTCGCGGACATAGACGTCGCGCCCGGCCTGCTCCAGCGGCGAGTAGGGGCGCACGCCCTCCACCTTCTCCACCGTGGTCTCTATGGTGAACAGCGGCACCACCTCCACGATCCCGCCGATGCTGACGGTGATCACCGTCAGCACGGTCAGCAGGAAGGCGCTCTTCTCGATCTTGTCTTGGCGGATGAACATCGGACTATTCTCCCGCGACCGCGGCGGCCGCGCCGGCTTCTGTCGAACCGGCGCGCATCGGCCGCACCTGGGTGGTGGCCGAACGGACGGTCATGATCAGGTTGAAGACCATCAGCAGCGCCCCGGCGAGGAACAGCACGCCGCCGAGCATGCGGATGACGTAGTAGGGGTGCATCGCGTTCACCGACTCCGCGAAGGAGTACTGCAGGAACCCGAACTGGTCGTAGGCGCGCCACATCAGGCCCTGCATGATGCCGGCCACCCACATCGAGGTGATGTAGAGAACGATCCCCAGCGTCGCGACCCAGTAGTGCCAGGCCACCAGCTTCACCGAATACAGGCCCGAGCGGTTCCACAGGATCGGCACTAGGTAGTAGATCGCGCCGAAGCTGACGAAGGCCACCCAGCCGAGCGCGCCGGAATGCACGTGGCCGATCACCCAGTCGGTGTAGTGGGCCAGGCCGTTGACCTCCTTGATCGACATCATCGGCCCCTCGAAGGTCGACATGCCGTAGAAGCCGACGGCCGTGACGGTGAAGCGCAGGGCGGGGTCGGTGCGCAGCTTGTCCCACGCGCCCGACAGCGTCATCAGGCCGTTGATCATGCCGCCCCAGCTGGGCATCCACAGGATGATCGAGAACACCATGCCCAGCGTCTGCGCCCAGTCGGGCAGCGCGGTGTAGTGCAGGTGGTGCGGGCCGGCCCAGATGTACATGAAGATCAGGGACCAGAAATGCACCACCGACAGGCGGTAGGAATAGACCGGGCGGCCCGCCTGCTTCGGGATGAAGTAGTACATCATCCCCAGGAACGCCGCGGTCAGGAAGAAGCCCACGGCATTGTGGCCATACCACCACTGGATCATCGCGTTCTGCACGCCGGAGAACACCGAGTAGCTCTTGGCCTCGAAGAACGACGCCGGCAACGCCAGGTTGTTGACGATATGCAGCACCGCGACGGTCAGGATGTAGGCGAGGTAGAACCAGTTCGCGACGTAGATGTGCGGCTCGGTGCGCTTCACCAGCGTGCCGATGAACACCACCGCATAGGCCACCCAGACGATCGTCAGGAACAGGTCGAGGTGCCACTCGGGCTCCGCGTATTCCTGGCCCTGGCTGAAGCCCATCACGTAGCTCAGCGCGGCCATCACGATGAAGAACTGGTAGCCCCAGAAGATGAAGTTCGCGAGCGCCTCGCCGCCGAACAGCCGCGCGTGGCAGGTGCGCTGCACCACGTAGAACGAGGTGGCGAACAGCGCCGAGCCGCCGAAGGCGAAGATCGCCGCCGAGGTGTGCACCGGCCGCAGCCGCCCGAAGGCGGTGTATTCCAGCCCGAGGTTGAAGATCGGGAAGGCCAGCTGCAGCGCCAGCACCACGCCGAGCAGGAAGGCCACCACCGCCCAGAACACGGCCGCGATAGTGAACTTGCGCACCACGTCCATGTTGTAGGCCTCGGCGACCCGCACGACCGGGGTCGCGCGAGCGCCCACGCCCGCCAGGCCGGCGCCGATCGCCCCTGGGCCGATTGCGAGATCAGACATGGCCGCCTCCCTGGCGGAGCGCGTCCTGCCGGTCGAAATGGCGCTTCACCAGGCCGATGATGAACACCACCGCGAAGCCTGCCAGCGACAGGCCGAAGACATACATCGCGTCGTCCAGCGCGCCGGATGCCATCACCAGGCCGACCAGACCCAGGATGAGCACCAGCAGGCCGACCACAAGGTCGCTTGTTTGCTCATGCATGCTTTCGATTCCTCGTCGCGAAAGGCCGGTGACATTTCCGGCATGGTCCAACGGTGCCTGGGGTGCTGCGCCGCGGCATTGACGCAGATCAATGTCTGCGCGGGCCATTCAGGGTCGAATGGCGCCGATGTCCGCCACCCACCCCGCCCCGGCCCGGCGATGACCGGGCTGCTCGACATGCTCGCCGCCATCTGCGGCCCGGCACAGGTCGAGCGCGGCCTGTTCCTGGTCCCTGCCCTGCTGCTGGCCGGGCTTGCCGGCAGCGCGGTCCACTGCACCGCGATGTGCGGCCCCTTCGTGCTCGGCCAGGTCGCCGACGGCATGGCGCGGATGCCCGCCGCACGCATGTGCCAGGCCGCCCGCCTGCGCGGTGCGCTGCTGTTGCCGTACCATGCCGGACGGCTGGCGACCTACACGGCGCTCGGTGTCGCCGCCGGCTGGCTGGGCGCGCTGCGTCTGCCGCAGGCGGTGCCGGGCGTGCTGCTGGCGCTGGCCGCCGCCGGCTTCCTGTTGCTGGCGCTGCGCCGCTTCCAGCCGAACCTTGCCTTCGCCCTGCCGGGCGGAACCACCGGCACCGGCATCGGGCAATTCACGTCGCGGCTGGGCCAGTTGCGCGGCGTGCCGCTGGGCCTGGCGCTCGGGCTGCTGCCCTGCGGCATGGTCTATGCGGCGCTGGCCGCCTCGGCCGCCGGGGGGCCGGTGGTCGGTGGGCTCGGCATGCTCGCCTTCGGGCTCGGCACCGTCCCGGCCCTGGTCGCCGTCGGCCTGCTCGGCCACGCCGCCGCCCGGCGCTGGGACACCGCCGCCCGCCGCGCCGCCCCCTGGGTGCTGACCGCGAACGGCGTGCTGCTGTTCGCCCTGGCATGGCGGGCACTGTCGGGCGCGTGACCGCCGCCGCGCTGGACTCCGCCGCGTTGGGCGCCTAGCCTCGTTTCGAACCGGCCACCAAAAGGCCGGAGCGGCGGAGGAATGCGCCATGACAACCCGCAGGCAAGTGCTGGGCAGATCCATTCTCGGCGGCGCCATCGGCCTCGCCGGCTTCACCCTGGCCGGGCGCCACGGCCACGCCCAGGGCGCCGGGCAATTCGCCCAGTCGGGCCTGGTCGGCAAGCTCGAAGGCGCCACCCTGTCCGACGCGATCCCGGCCAGCTTCAAGGAAGCCCCGCAACTCGCCGAGCTGGTCAAGGCCGGCAAGCTTCCGCCGGTTGCCCAGCGCGTCCCCTCCGAGCCGCTGGTCATCAAGCCGCTCGAAGGCATCGGCCGCTACGGTGGCACCTGGCGCCGCGCCTTCATCGGCCCCGGCGACACCGAGAACGGCAACCGCCTCGTCGCCTCCGACAAGCCGCTGTTCTGGGATCTCACCGGCAGCAAGATCGCCCCGGCCGTCGCCCGCGCCTGGGAGATCTCGCCCGACGGCCGCTCCACCACGTTGTTCCTGCGCAAAGGAATGAAATGGAGCGACGGCGCCCCCTTCACCGCCGACGACTTCATGTTCTGGTTCGACGACCTCTACGGCAACAAGGACATCGTTCCGGCCCCGATCCCGGAGATGTCCGCCGGCGGCAAGCCCGGCCGCATGGTCAAGGTCGACGAGACCACCATCCGCTTCGAGTTCGACGCCCCCCACCTCCTGTTCCCCTCGATGCTCGCCGGCGACACGCTGATCGGCGGCGGCCAGGCGGCGCGCCAATCCGGCAGCGGCACCTTCGGCTGCTACGCCCCCGCCCACTACCTCAAGCAGTTCCTGCCGAAATACAGCTCCGAGGCCGAGGCGAACGCGAAGGCCCGCGCCGCCGGCTTCGACAACTGGGTACGCATGCTCAAGATCCGCCACAACTGGGCGATCAACACCGAGCTGCCCACCCTCGGCCCGTGGAAGACCACGCGCGCCATCAACACCCCGACCTGGGCGATGGAGCGCAACCCCTATTATTACGCGGTCGATACCGAGGGCAACCAGCTGCCCTATCTCGACAACGTGGTCATGACGCTGGCCGAGAACACCGAGATCGTGAACCTGCGCGCCATGGCCGGCGACTACGACATGCAGGAACGCCACATCGACCTCGCCAAACTGCCGGTCATCCTGGAGAACCGCGACCGCGGCAAATACGACCTCCACCTCGACCTCGCCTTCAACGGCGCGGACACCGCTCTGCACTTCAACCTGAACTACACCGCCGACCCCGAGATCGGCCGCCTGCTCGCCACCGCCGATTTCCGCCGCGCCCTCTCGCTCGGCATCGACCGCGACCAGCTCAACGAAACCTTCTGGCTGGGCCTGGCCACCCCCGGCTCCGCCGCCCCCGCCGAATCGGTGCCGGAGAACCCGGGCCCGGAGTGGCGCAAGAAATGGTCGGTGCTGGACATCGCGCAGGCCAACGCCATGCTCGACAAGCTGGGCCTCACCAAGAAGGACCGCGAGGGCTATCGCGTCCGCACCGACAACGGCCAGCGCCTGGTCATCGTGCTCACCGTCACCAAGGCCTTCCTCGACTGGCCGGCCCATTCCCACATGATCGCCCAGCAATGGCGCCGCATCGGCATCTTCGCCGACGTGCGCGACCAGGAACGCGCGCTCGCCTTCCAGCGCGTCCAGGCCGGCGACCACCACATCTTCGTCTTCGGCAACACCGGCTCCGAGCAGCTGTTCCTCTACCCGCACTTCGTCCTGCCGGTCGATGTCGGCAACGGCATCCTCGGCATGGAGCTGGCCCGCTGGTACGCCTCGAACGGCGCGATCGGCACCAAGCCGACCGACCCCACCGTGCTACAGGTGATGGAGATGTTCCGCAGCGCAACCACGCTGGGCGAGGCGGAGCGCCACAAGCTCGGTCAGGAGATCTGGAAGATCGTCATCGACCAGCAGTTCAGCATCGGCATCTGCGGCCAGTCACCGGCCTTCGCCGGCGTGCGCCTGGTCAGCCGGCGGCTGGGCAACATCCCGGCCCGCGTGTGCATCGCCCAGCACTGCCGCACCCCGGCCAGTTCCCACCCCACCACATGGTACTTCAAGGCCTGATTCCGGCTGCGATGCCGCTTTCAACGACGCGGGTCTTGCTCTAGCGTACGCGCAAATGCCGTCGCCCACGCAACGAGGCGGCAGGCGCAGCAACGTCCGGAGGCCGACCCATGACCACCCGCAGGACTTTCCTAGGCGCCAGCGCCGCCTTCGCCGCCGTGGCCGCGCCCACCGTCGAGGCGCTGGCCCAGGCCGTCACCGCCAAGAGCGCCTTCGACCAGTCCGGCCTCGTCGGCAAGCTCGAGGGCCCTTCGCAGTCCACCGCCATCCCCGCCAGCTTCAAGGAAGCGCCCCAGCTCGCCGAACTGGTCAAGCAGGGCAAGCTGCCCCCGGTCGCCCAGCGCATCCCAGCCGAGCCGCTGGTGCTCAAGCCGCTCGAATCCACCGGCAAATACGGCGGCACCTGGCGCCGCGCCTTCATCGGCCCGTCCGACGGCGAGAACGGCAACCGCATCATGGCGTCGGACAAGCTGCTGTTCTGGGACCCGACCGGCAGCAAGATCGTCCCCAGCGTCTGCAAGTCCTATGAGCTGTCCGCCGACGGCAAGACTACCACGCTGTTCCTGCGCAAGGGCATGAAGTGGTCCGATGGCGCCCCCTTCACCGCCGATGACTTCGTGTTCTGGTACGAGGACATGTACCTCGACAAGAACATCGTTCCGAACCCGATCGCCGACATGGCCGCCGGCGGCAAGCAGGGCAAGCTGGTCAAGATCGACGAAACCACCATCCAGTTCCAGTTCGAGAACCCCTACTTCCTGTTCCCCTCCATGCTGGCCGGCGACACGCTGATCGGCGGCGGCCAGGCCGTCCGCCAAGCCGGCGGCAACAGCTTCGGCGCCTATGCGCCCGCCCACTACCTCAAGCAGTTCGTGCCGAAATACAGCTCGGAAGCCGAGGCGAACGCCAAGGCCCGCGCCGCCGGCTTCGACAACTGGGTCCGCATGCTGCATGTCCGCAAGGACTGGCAGCTCAACCCCGAGTTGCCGACCCTCGGCCCGTGGAAGACCACCCGCCCGATCAACACGCCCACCTGGGTGATGGAGCGCAACCCGTTCTACTATGTGGTCGACACCGACGGGAACCAGCTGCCCTACATCGACAGCGTGGTGATGACGCTGGCCGAGAACATCGAGGTCGCCAACCTGCGCGCCATGGCCGGCGAATACGACCTGCAGGAACGGCACATGGACCTCGCCAAGCTGCCGGTCATCCTTGAGAACCGCGACCGCGGCAAATACGACGTGCACCTCGACCTCGCCTACAACGGCGCGGACACCACGCTGCACGTCAACATGAACCACACCGCGGACGCCGAGATCGGCAAGTGGCTGGCCACCGCCGATTTCCGCCGCGCCCTCTCGCTCGGCATCGACCGCGACCAGCTGAACGAGACCTTCTGGCTCGGCCTCGCCACCCCCGGCTCCACCGCGCCCGCCGAGGTGATGCCCGAATCCCCCGGCCCCGAGTGGCGCAAGAAGTGGTCGGTGCTCGATGTCGCGCAGGCCAACAGCATGCTCGACAAGCTCGGCCTCGCCAAGAAGGACCGCGAGGGCTATCGCCTGCGCACCGACAACGGCCAGCGCCTGATCATCCAGCTCACCGCCGTCAAGGCGTTCATGGACTGGCCGGCCCACGCCCAGATGATCGCCCAGCAGTGGCGCCGCATCGGCATCTTCGCCGACGTACGCGAGCAGGAGCGCGGCCTGGCCTTCCAGCGCACCCTGGCCGGCGACCACCACATCCTGGTCTGGACCAACGGCGGCACCGAGCTCCTCTATCTCTATCCTGCCTGGGCCCTGCCGGTGGACATCGCCAACGGCGCCTACGGCATCGAGCACGCGCGCTGGTATGCCTCCAACGGCGCCACGGGCACCAAGCCGACCGACCCGCACATGCTCAAGGCGCTGGAACTGTTCCGCGCCGCGGCCGGCATGCAGGAGGCGGAGCGGCACAAGAATGCCCAGGAAATCTGGAAGATCATGGTCGACCAGCAATTCCACATCGGCGTCTGCGGCCAGTCCCCGGCGCTGATGGGCGTTCGCCTGGCCAGCCGCCGCCTCGGTAACATCCCAGGCCGCGTCTGCATCGCACAGCATTGCCGCACCCCGGGCAGCTCGCACCCGGCAACCTGGTTCTACAAGGCCTAGTCATGCTTAGCGAAGGAAAGACCAGGGGCTTTGCCCCTGGACCCCACCAGGGGCCGAGCCCCTGGACCTCAAATAAATGGGGTCTGGGGCCGCCGGCCCCAGCGGGGTCCAGGGGCAGCGCCCCTGGCCTTGCCTTCCCATGATCTCCTTCATCACCCGCCGCCTGCTGCTGGGCGTGATGACCGTTTGGCTCATCTCGATCCTGTCGTTCATCATCATCCAGCTGCCGCCCGGCGACTTCGTCGATGCCTACATCGCCCAGCTCTCCTCGTCCGGTAGCCAGGTCTCAGCCGCCGAGGCGGAGAACCTGCGCCAGCTCTACGGCCTGGGCGAGCCGTTCTATGTGCAGTACGGCAAGTGGCTCGCCCGCATCGTCACCGGCGATTTCGGCGAGTCGATGGAATGGCGCCGCCCGGTCACCGAGGTGATCGGCGACCGGTTGTGGCTGACGCTTTTGCTGAGCTTCGCCGCCCTGCTGGTCACCTGGGGCCTCGCCCTGCCGATCGGCATCTTCTCCGCCGTGCGCCAGTACAGCTTCGCCGACTACGCCTTCACCCTGGTCGGCTTCATCGGCATCGCGGTGCCAAACTTCCTGCTGGCGCTGGTGATCATGTATTTCTCCTTCGTCTGGTTCGGCGCCAGCGTGGGCGGGCTGTTCTCCGCCGAGATGGCGCTCGCCCCCTGGAGCCTGGCCAAGGTCTGGGACCTGATGAAGCACCTGCCGCTGCCGGCGCTGATCCTGGCGCTCGGCGGCACCGCGCAGCTGATCCGCATCATGCGCGCCAACCTGCTTGACGAGCTGCGCCGCCCCTACGTGGTCACGGCGCGGGCCAAGGGCCTGTCGGAGACGCGCACGATCCTAAAGTATCCGGTCCGCGCCGCGCTGAACCCGTTCGCCAGCAACATCGCCTATCTGTTCCCCTACCTCGTCTCGGGCTCGATCATCGTCTCGATCGTGCTCGGCCTGCCGACCGTGGGCCCGCTGCTCGTCAAGGCACTGGTGGCGCAGGACATGTTCCTGGCCGGCACCATCGTGCTGCTGCTGGGCGTCATGACCGTGGTGGGCACCTTCATTTCCGACCTTGTGCTGATGTGGGTGGACCCGCGCATCCGCCACCAGATGGACTAGGCGGATGGCACAGATCGATTCCGAGAAATACGCGGTCGCCACCCAGCTCCAGCTGACCTGGTGGCGCTTCCGGCGGCACAAGCTGGCGATGATCAGCATGGTGCTGCTGGCGGTGTTCTACCTGCTGGCCGCCTTCGCCGACTTCCTGGCGACGCAGGACCCGCACGCGACCGATGCGCGCACCAGCTACATCGCGCCGCAGCCGATCAACTGGTTCGACGACGAGGGCTTCAATCCGCACGTGTATGGCATCAAGGGCGTGCGCGACATGCGCACGTTCAAGCTTGTCTATACCGTCGACCCGTCGCGCCGCGTCTATATCGACTTCTTCGGCCGCGGCTACGAATACAACCTGTTTGGCCTGATCCCGACCGACCGGCACCTGATGGTGCTCAGGAACCCCGAACGCGGCGACGGCATCTACATCCTCGGCACCGACCTGCTGGGGCGGGATCTCTGGTCGCGGCTGATGGTGGCGACACGGGTTTCGCTGACCATCGGCCTGGTGGGTGTCACGATCAGCCTGTTCCTCGGCGTGCTGCTGGGCGGCATCTCGGCGGTGTATGGCGGGGTCGTGGACACGGTGATCCAGCGGACCATCGAGGTGATCCGCTCGATGCCGACCATTCCGCTGTGGCTGGGGCTGGCCGCCGCGCTGCCGAACGACTGGAGCGTTTTGCAGATCTACTTTGCCATCACGATCATCATCTCCCTCCTGGCGTGGACCGACCTGGCGCGCGTCGTCCGGGGGAAGTTCCTCGCGCTGAAGGAGGAGGATTTCGTGATGGCGGCCGAACTGGCGGGCGCCTCGCAGGGGCGGATCATCTTCCGGCACATGCTGCCGAGCTTCGCCAGCCACATCATCGCCGCCGTGAGCCTTGCCCTTCCGGCCATGATCATCAGCGAGACGTCGCTGAGCTTCCTGGGCCTCGGGCTGCGGCCGCCCGCCATCTCCTGGGGCATCCTGTTGCAGGATGCGCAGAACATCCAGACGCTGGCGCTCGCCCCGTGGCTGCTGATCTCCGCCATTCCCGTGGTGGTGGTGATCCTGGCCTTCAACTTCCTGGGCGACGGCCTGCGTGATGCGGCGGACCCCTATGGCTGATCCCATCCTGTCGGTACGCGGCCTCAAGACGCAGTTCTTCGGGCCGGAGGGCGTCGTGCGCGCCGTGGACGGCGTGGACTTCGATGTGTTCGAGGGGCGCACGCTGGGCGTGGTCGGCGAGAGCGGGTGCGGCAAGTCCGTCACGGCGCGTTCGGTGCTGGGCATTGTCGACCGGCCCGGGAAGGTGGTTGGCGGCAGCATCATGCTGCGGCGGGCGGGCGGCGATGTCGTCGATCTGGGCAAGCTCTCCAACGAGCAGATGCGCAAGTATCGCGGGCCGGAGATCGCGCTGGTGTTCCAGGAGCCGATGGCTTCGTTCAGCCAGCACTACACGATCGGCAACCAGATCGGCGAGGGCATCAAGCTGCATATGGGGCTTGATGAGGCGGCGGCGCGCAAGCGGGCGATCGAGTTGCTCGACATGGTGGGCGTGCCGCAGCCGGCGCGGCGGGTGGACGACTATCCGTTCCAGCTTTCGGGCGGGTTGCGGCAGCGGGTGATGATCGCGATGGCGCTTTCGTGCGACCCGCGGGTGCTGATCGCCGACGAGCCGACGACGGCGCTCGATGTCACCACGCAAGCGCAGATTCTGGATCTTCTCCGCACTCTGCAGAAGGACCGGGGGCTGGCGATCATCCTGATCACCCATGACATGGGGGTGATCGCGGAGATGGCCCACGATGTCTCGGTGATGTATCTCGGACGGGCCGTCGAGACCGGGTCGGTCAAGGAAATCTTCGAGACGCCGAAGCATCCCTATACGCGGGCGCTGCTGCGCTCGATCCCGACGGTGCTGGCCAAGCCGCGGACGCGGTTGCCGACGATCGCCGGGTCCATTCCACATCCGTTCGACCGGCCGAAGGGCTGCGCCTATCATCCGCGGTGTGCCGAGATCATCGGGGCGGTGTGCGAGCGGGCGGAGCCGCCGGCGGTGGATACCGATGATGGGCGGCAGGTGCGGTGCTTCCTGCATGGCGGCATGGACGAGGCGAAGGCCGAGTTGGCGGGGGCTTCGGCATGAGCGAGACGATTCTCGAAGTTCGCGGACTCAAGAAGCATTTCCCGATCCGGCGCGGGTTGCTGCGCAAGGTGGTCGGGCAGGTGAAAGCGGTGGATGGGGTGTCGTTCTCCATCCGCAAGGGCGAGACGCTGGCGCTAGTCGGCGAGAGCGGGTGCGGCAAGACGACGGCGGCGCGGTGCATCCTGCGGGCCTATGCGCCGACGGCCGGCTCCATCGGGTTCAAGGTGGAGGGGCGGGAGGTCGACCTGGCGGCGCTGTCGCGGTCGGGGCTGCGGCCGTTGCGGCGGCATATCCAGATGGTGTTCCAGGACCCGTATTCCTCGCTCAATCCGCGCATGGTGGTGGGCGACATCATCGGCGAGCCTTTGCTGATCAACGGGGTTTCGGATACGGCGGCGCGGCGGCGGCGGGTTGAGGAGCTGATGGAGCTGGTTCAGCTTCCGCGGGCGTACTACAACCGGTTTCCGCATGCCTTCTCCGGCGGGCAGCGGCAGCGGATCGGGATCGCGCGGGCTTTGGCTTTGAACCCGACCTTGATCGTGGCGGACGAGCCGGTTTCGGCCTTGGACGTTTCGGTGCAGGCGCAGGTTCTGAACCTGATGCTCGATCTGCAGGACCAGCTGGGGCTGACCTACCTGTTCGTGGCGCATGACCTTTCGGTGGTGAAGCATGTGAGCGACCGGGTGGCCGTCATGTATGTCGGCAAGATCGTGGAGTTGGCGGAGACGGAGGCGCTGTTCGACCGGCCGCTGCATCCGTACACCGAGGCGCTGCTGTCGGCCGCACCCACGCCGATTCCGGGGGCGGTGAGCAACCGGATCGTGCTGGAACGCGAGATCGCGGACCCGGCCAATCCGCCGCCGGGGTGCTCGTTCCATCCGCGGTGCCGGTACGCCGTCGATGCGTGCCGGGCGGTGGTGCCGGAGTTGGTGGAGGCGGAGCCGGGGCGGCTGGTGGCGTGCCATCGGGCCAAGGAGTTGACGCTGATGGGGGTTGGGGCGGTGGAGCACGTGGTGGCTTGAGTTGCGGCGTGGCGTGCGTCCGGTGTGCTAGGATGCTCCGAGCGAGGAGCATGAGATGAACAAGATCGTCATGGTGCCGATCCCCGTTTCGCCCGAGGCCGCCGAGGCATTGGGGGATGAGGCTCGGCGCGAGCGCATTGGCAAGCTGGTGAGCGAATTGGTGCGGCCGGGACAGGCCGGGCATGATCCGCTCGCCGACGTGATCGCAGGCATCAAGGAAAGTGCTGCGCGGGACGGGCTGACGAATGCGGAGGTGGAGGCTGAACTCGCCGCGTATAATGCCGAACGTCGTCTTTGATGCGAGTTCCGTTGTCGGAGCCCTGTTGAAGCCGGAGTCCGTGCCGGAGCGGGCATTGCTGCTGGCGCGTGCGCGCCTCGTGATCTGCCTGAGCGACGTGGTGGAGGCGGAGATCCGCGAGGTGATCGGTCGGCCGCGCTTCGCCCGATATCTTGGGGAAGGGCGGGGCGAGCGGGTCATGGACCTTGTTGCGTCGGCGGCGGCGCGGTTCTCTCCGTCGGTTGTCGTGCAGGACTGTCGCGATGCCAAGGACAACAAGTATCTGGAACTGGCGCTGGCAGCCGGGGCTGCCGCCGTCGTCTCCAGCGACAACGACCTGCTGGTGCTCGATGCCTGGCGTGGCATTCGGATCGTGACGCCGGCACAGTTCCTGGAGTTGCAATTCGGCTGAAGCTACGCGGTCAGCATTAGGACGACATGCAGCCCAATCGCGGCCGGTGCCAACAGTAGGCCAACCGTTCGGCGGTGCACTCTTCTTGCATGGTCCGCATTCCAGGCAATGATGGGCGACATCAGGCAAGCCAACGGGATCAGGAGAGCTGTTCCCTTGAGCAGGAGCGTTCGCGCGTCAAGCGGGGCCATGACCGCCAGTGCAGCGAACGCGTAGAGGAAACCAAACGCAAAGCAGATCAGGCTCAGGACCATGTGCAGATGCAGGGTTCCCCTTGTCATGCAAGGTGGCGGGCGATGGCCGTCGCGGTTTCGACCGGCATGGTGTTGGGGAAGCTGTGGTCGCCGCCCTTGATGATTTCCAGGCGGGCGTTGGGGAGGTGGGCGGCGAGGTGTTCGCCGACGGCTTGGGGGCTGATGTCGTCCTGGTCGCCCCATAGGAGGAGGGTGCGGGTGGTTAGGCGGGGGAGGTCGGGGGTGTGGTCGGCCTTCACTTCGGTGATCCAGGGGGCGGCGTTGGGGTAGGCTTGGCGGTATTCGGAGCGCCAGTCGGAGCCGCCGAGGGCGGAGACGTCGAGGCCGCCGGAGGTTCCGGTGAGGACCAATCTGCGGATGCGGTAGGTGTGGCGCAGGGCGGCGCGGATGGCGACGAGGCCGCCCATGGACTGGGCGATGAGGTCCACCCTGGTGGGGGACATGGCGATGCAGGCGCTGACGATGTTCACCAGGTCGTCGAGGCCCTGGATGTCGGGGTCGTGGGGCTCGTTGCCGAGGCCGGGCCAGGCGAGCAGGACCCTGGGCCATTCCTCGGGCAGCAGGTCGGCGACGGGTTGCCAGAAGCTGGCGGAGCCGCCGGCGCCGGGGAGGAAGAGGAGGGTGCTGGCGGTCATGGCTTGGTTCCGTCGTGGCCTGGTCGGGGGCGGAGCATTGCGTGCGGGGGATCGGGGGGCAAGGGGTTGGCGGAGGGGAAGGCAAGGGAGGAGGACGCGAAGGGATCGATGGGGGTTCGGATTCAATGGGCGTGAGTCGGCGCGCCCCGGTGGGGGCGTTGTTTCGTGACCGATGGGATGGGGATGGGGCACGGGGGCGCGCGGGCGGGCTGGGTTCGGCGGGGCGGAAGGGCCTGGCTGGGGATGGCGCGGGGGCCGCGGTTGCGGGCCCACCAGAGCGGGAAACGGCCGAGACGCAGGGCGCGCGCGGGCACGGGGCCGCGGTGGCGGGCGGTGGTCGGGCCCTTGGTGCCGCAGGGGACGGCGTAGGGGGAGTGGGGGAGTTGGTGCGCGAGGGGGTGGTGCGCGGGGACGAGGGCGAGCGGGTTCAACCGGCCGAGCAGGGCGGCGAGGATGGCGAGGAGCAGCGCCTGGAGGGATTCCCGGCGCGCGGGCGCGGCTGCGCCACCCGCTTGCGCGGGGGGGCGGCGGGCGGCGGCGGACGCGGCCGGGGTTGGCTGAAGAACTGACATTGGGGGCATTCTCCCCAGGCGTCAGTGCCGCGCCAAAGTTTTTTTTCCTTTGTGGTTGGGTTTGTCGGGGGTGGCGGAGGTCAGCCGGTTTCGATGGGCAGCGAGGGATCGCGGGCCCATTCGCCCATGGAGGCGTCGTAGAGGGTGAGGTTGTCGTAGCCGAGCTGGTGGAGAAGGAAGAGGTCGATGTTGGCCGAGATGCCGCCGCCGCAATAAACGATGACGTGCTTTTCCGGGGTGACGCCCTGGGATTCGAATTTTTTCTTGGCGTCTTCCAGGGTGGTGAAGGTTTTCGCCTGGGGGTCGATGAGGGTGGCGGCGGAGACCTGGACGCTGCCGGGGATGCGGCCGGGGCGGCCGTAGCGGCTGGGGCCGCTGCCGCGGAAGAGTTCGTCGCCGAGGGCGTTGACGATGACGGTGTTGGGGGCCTGCATGCCGGCGAGGACGTCGTGCTTGTTGCCGAACAGGCCGGGGCGGGGGGTGGCGCGGAAGGTGGCTTGGGGATAGCCCTTCGGGGGGCCGGATTCGGTGGGGCGGTTCTCGGCGCGCCACTTGTCGAAGCCGCCGTCGAGGACGGTGGCGTCCACGCCCAGGCTGCGGAGCATCCACCAGAAGCGGGTGCTCATCCACATGTTGTTGGCGCTGTAGAGGACGATCCTGTGGCCGGCGTTGGCGCCGAGGCCGTGGCGGGAGAAGGCGGCTTCGAGCGTTGGGAGGTCGGCCAGCATGAAGCGCAGCTTGGTGGTGTTGTCGGAGAACTCGGCCTGGATATCGAGGTAGTCCGCACCTGGGATGTGGGCCTGTTCGAAGGCGGGGCGGCCGGAGACGGCGACGTAGGGGGCGTCGTCGCCTGGGGGTGGGGGGACGGTGGTGGTGGTGCAGTCGTAGAGGCGGAGGTTGGGGGTGTTGAGGAGGGCTTCGAGTTCGGCCGTGGTGATGAGGGCGTTGGGGTCGCGCATGGCGGGTTTCCTCGCGTTTTGGCGAGGGTGGCATGGGTGGGGGTGGGATGGCGAGGGTGGGGGGGGCGGCGAAGGTCAGGAAGCAAGAAGAAGATTCACCACGGAGACACAGAGGCACGGAGAAGCAAGGCAAGGGAGAAGCAAGGCAAGGGAGAAGCAAGGCAAGGGAGAAGCAAGGCAAGGGAGAAGCAAGAAGGGTGGCGGATCCTCCCTGGGCATCGGGCGGTGGCGTTGGCTGTGGATGAAGTTTTTTTGCTTCTTTTTGTTCACAAAAAGAAGAGTCTTGACCGCGCCCCACCCCGGCCCTCCCCACGAGGGGGAGGGGGAGTGTTTTGGTTACGTCCGGTTGGCGGCGATGAGGTTCTTGTAGATGGCCATGTAGTCGTCGGCCATGCGCAGGTTGGTGAAGCGTTCTTCGAAGCGCTTGCGGACGCCGGCGCGGTTGATGGTGTCGATCTTCTGGGCGGCTTCGATGGCGCCTTGCATGTCGTCGACGATGAAGCCGGTGACGCCGTTCTCGATGACTTCGGGGACGGAGCCGCGGCGGAAGGCGATGACGGGGGTGCCGCAGGCCATGGCTTCGATCATGACCAGGCCGAAGGGTTCCTCCCAGTCGATGGGGACCAGGAGCGCCTTGGCGTTGGAGAGGAAGCCGACCTTCTGGGCGTCGTTGATCTCGCCGATGTAGTTGACGTGGGGTTGTTCGAAGAGGTGCTTGATCTCGCGGGCGAAGTATTCGTCGTCGGCGCGGTCGATCTTGGCGGCGACGCGCAGCTCGGTGTTGCAGGCGCCGGCGATGGCGATGGCGCGGTCGACGCGCTTTTCGGGGGAGATGCGGCCGAGGAAGGCGAAGTAGCTGGGGGGTTCGGTGGGCTGGGGGGTGAGGAGGGTGGCGGGCATGCCGTGGTGGACGGTGCCGGCCCAGCCGAGGTTGGGGACGGGCTTGCGCTGGTTGTCGGAGATGGAGACGATCGGGACCTTCGGGAACTTGTTGTACACGACGGCGAACTCGTGCAGGTCGAGGCGGCCGTGCAGGGTGGTGACGAAGGGCACGCCGAGGCGGGAGAAGACGGAGTTCGGCCAGTAGTCGATGTGGAAGTGGATCACGTCGAACTCGTGGGCGCGTTCGGCGACGGTTTCGATCAGCAGGGCGTAGGTGGCGACCCAGTCGGCGATGGGGGAGAGGCGGAGCGCCTGTGGCCAGACGGGGACGAGCTTGGCGGAGGTCTGGGAGTCGCCCGAGGCGAAGAGGGTGACGTCGTGGCCCTGCTGGACGAGGGCCTCGGTGATCCAGTGCACGACGCGCTCGGTGCCGCCGTAGAGCTTGGGGGGGACGGCTTCGAAGAGGGGGGCGACCTGGGCGATGCGCATGGGGACCTCGGGAGGGTGCGGCGGGCGGTTTAGGCTGGGATGTGGGCGAAAAATGGGCGGAGGAAGGAAGAATGTTCTTTTTTGAAAAAAAGAACCAAAAAACTTTCTGTCCATTTGCGCCGGGGATGGTCGGTGGGCGCGGTGCCAATGGATGAAGTTTTTTTGCTTCTTTTTGTTCACAAAAAGAAGAATCCTTACTTCCTTTCGTCGATGAGGCGCTGGTAGAGGGCGAGGTAGTCGTCGGCCATGCGCCTGGCGGTCCAGCGTTCGTCGAAGCGGGCGCGGATGGCCTGGCGGGGGAGTTCGGGGAGGCGGGCGATGGCGGCGACGGCTTCGGCGACGTTGTCGACGATGAAGCCGGTTTTGCCGTGTTCGATGACTTCGGGGACGGAGCCGCGGCGGTAGGCGATGATGGGGCAGCCGCAGGCCATGGCTTCGATCATGACGAGGCCGAAGGGTTCGGGCCAGGCGATGGGGAAGAGGAGGGCTTTGGCGCCGGAGAGGAAGGCGGGTTTGTGGCTGTCGTCGATCTCGCCGATGAACTCGATGAGGGGGTCGTCGAGCAGGGGGGCGACGATTTCCTCGTGGAAGGGGAGGTCTTCCTCGCCGATCTTGGCGGCGATCTTGAGGCGGGTGTTGGTGGCCTGGGCGATGCGGATGGCGTCGAGGATGCCCTTCTCGGGGGAGATGCGGCCGAGGAAGGCGAAGTAGGTTTGGCCCCCGGATGCAAGGCTGTCGGGGACGGGCTTCAGGAGGTCGGCGGGCATGCCGTGCAGGATGGTGGCGGCGAAGGGGAGGGTTGGGGCGGGGGCGCGCTGGCTGTCGGAGATGGAGACCAGGGGGGCGGTGGGGAAGAGGCCGTAGGTGGGGGTGACCCAGTCCTGGTCGAGGCGGCCGTGGAGGGTGGTGACGAAAGGAGTTGGTTGCCTCGTGAAGACGCTGAATGGATGAAAGTCGATGTGGAAGTGGAGGATGTCGAATTCGTGGGCCTGGCGGCGGACGAGCTCGATCATGCGGGCGTAGGGGGCGTTGTTGACCTCGAAGTTGCGCACGAAGCGGGCGGCGGCGTCGCGGACGGGGACGAGGCGGGCGGAGGTTCGGCTGTCGGCGGTGGCGAAGAGGGTGACGTCGTGGCCGGCGGCGACGAGGGATTCGGTGAGCCAGTGGACGACGCGCTCGGTGCCGCCGTAGAGGCGGGGCGGGACGGATTCGAACAGCGGGGCGATCTGCGCGATGCGCATCGGGCGGGGTTCCTTCGGCGGTGCCGCGATATGGCGGGGAAATGTGGCACCATCGGGCCGGTGTCGCCATTGGAGGGATGGGGGCGCCCTGATGCCGCCGCATTGCTATGGTGACGCATGGTGACCGCCGCGGACAGGAATCGCAGCACGTGAGCATCCCCCCGAACCAACCGACGATCATCCGCTACCACGGCCGCCCGCTGGGGTTTCTGCTGCACTACGTGTTCCGGCATCGGTTGGGGCATGGGGTGGTGCTGGCCAGCGTGGTGGCCGCGGTGTTCTGCTCGGTGTTCACGCAGTATGGGCTGAAGGGGCTGATCGATGTGATCAGCATGGGGCGCGAGGCGGGGGCGGCGCATATCTGGGCGGCGTTCTGGCTGCTGACCGTGCTGATCGTGGCGGACAATTTCCTGTGGCGGATCGGCGGGTGGGTGGCGGCGCATGTGTTCGTGCGGGTGACCGGCGATTTGCGCAGCGACCTGTTCGTGCACCTGGCGGGGCATTCTCCGAGCTATTTCTCCGAGCGGATGCCGGGGACGATGGCGAGCCGGATCACCGCGACGTCCAACGCCGTGTTCCAGACGGAGAATACGGCGGCGTGGACCGTGCTGCCGCCGATCCTGGCGGTGCTGCTGGCCATCGCGCTGATCGGTTCGGTGAATCCCGTGATGGCGGCGGCGCTGGCGGCGGTGGCGTTCGGGATGGCGGCGATCATCTTTCGGCTGGCCAAGCGGGGGACGCCGATCCATCGCAATTTCGCCGAGAAGGCCGCGGGGGTGGATGGCGAGCTGGTCGACGTGATCTCGAACATGTCGGTGGTGCGGGTGTTCGGGGCGCTGATCCGGGAGCATCGGCGGATCGACGAGCGGATCGACGTGGAGATGGGGGCGCGGCGGGCGAGCCTGCTGTACCTGGAGAAGCTGCGGCTTCTGCATGCGGCGCAGACGGCGGTGATCACGGCGGGGCTGCTGGCCTGGGCGGTGAAGATGTGGCTCGACGGGGATGCGACGCCGGGGGACATCGTGCTGATCTCCTCGCTGGGGTTCACGATCCTGCACGGGACGCGCGACCTGGCGGTGTCGCTGGTGGACCTGACGCAGCATGTGGCGCGGCTGGACGAGGCGATCGGGACGCTGCTGTTGCCGCATGAGATGCCGGATGCGCCGGATGCGCAGCCGATCCTGCCGGGGCCGGGGCGGGTGGAGTTCAAGGGTGTGCACTTCGCCTATCCCGGGCGCGGGCGGATCCTGCATGGGCTGGACCTGGTGATCGAGCCGGGACAGCGGGTGGGGCTTGTCGGGGCGTCGGGGGCGGGGAAATCCACGGTGGTGTCGCTGTTGCAGCGGTTCTACGACGTGGACGAGGGGGCGGTGCTGGTGGACGGGCAGGATATCCGCGCCATCACGCTGGACAGCCTGAACGCGCGGATCGCCATCGTTCCGCAGGATGTGGCGCTGTTCAACCGCACGGTGATGGAGAACCTGCGCTATGCGCGGCCGGATGCGTCGGCGGAGGATTTGGCCCACGCGGTGGACACGGCGCGGTGCCGCAGCTTCATCGAGGCGATGCCGCAAGGGTTCGACACGCCGGTGGGCAACCGCGGCACGCGGCTTTCGGGCGGGCAGCGGCAGCGGCTGGCGATCGCGCGGGCGCTGCTGAAGGATGCGCCGATCCTGCTGCTGGACGAGGCGACCTCGGCGCTCGATACCGAGAGCGAGCAGTTGATCCAGCAGGCGCTGGACCGGTTGATGGTGGGGCGGACGGTGATCGCGGTGGCGCACCGGCTGTCGACGCTGAAGAATTTCGATCGGATCGTGGTGATGGAGGCCGGGCGGGTGGTGGATGACGGGCCGCCGGATGTGCTGGCGGCACGGGCGGGACCGTATCGGGACCTGCTGCGGTCGCAGGCGATGGAGAAGTCGGCGCACGCTTGAGGGCGCGGCAGGGTTGATCGCGGCCGGGCGAGGGCCACCTCCTGGAGGAATGGACAGGAGAGACACCATGGCCGAGATTCCCACCGCCTTCGCGGACCTGATGAGCAGCCCGAAGGCGTTCGCCCACTTGGCGACCGTGTCCCCGGACGGGGCGCCGCAGGTGACACCGGTGTGGTTCGACGTGGTGGACGGGAAAGTGCGGGTCAACTCGGCCAAGGGGCGGGTGAAGACGCGCAACATGGTCGAGGGGGCGAAGGTGGCGCTGTCGATCCTCGATCCCGACAATGCCTATCGGTACATCCAGGTGCTCGGGACGGTGACGAAGGCCACCGAGGCGGGCGGGGATGCGCATATCGACGCGCTGGCGAAGAAATACCTGGGCAAGGACAGCTACCCGTTCCGCAAGGCAGGCGAGGTGCGGGTGGTCTTCGAGATCACGCCGACCGGGGTGGACACGATGGGGTAGGCGCCGCGGCGGGCGCGCGGGTGGCCTGGTAGTCGTCGAGCACCTGGCTGACGGCGCCTTGCCAGTCGCCGGGTTCGGGCTGCCGCGCCAAGCGGAGGGCGGGGTACCAGGGTGAGTCGGCGCGCCCGACCAGCCAGCGCCATTCGGCGGCGTGATGGAGCAGCAGGAAGGCCGGCTTGCCCAGGGCGCCGGCGAGGTGGGCGATGGCGGTGTCCACCGTGACGACGGCGTCCAGCCCGGCGATCACGCGCGCGGTGGCGGCGAAGTCGGCCAGCGGGAGCGGCGGGGGGTGCAGCAGCTTCGCGAAGCCTGGCAGCGGCGGGCGGTGCGCTTGGTCCTTCTGCAGCGAGACCAGCCGCACGCCGGGCAGGCGGGCCAGCGGGGCGAGGTGCTCCGGGTCCATCGAGCGCTGGTGGTCCTGCGGGTGGCGGGGGTTGCCGGCCCAGCATACGCCGATCGCGCCGGCCGGCATGGCGACGGGGTCGGCCTGGAGATAGGGCATCGGGCCGGGCAGGTCGGCCAGCGCGATGCCGAGGCGGTGCGGCAGGCTCAGCAGCGGCAGCCAGGCATCGAAGCGCGCATCGGGGGGGCCGAGGCCGCGCAACGGCACGACCTCGCAGCCCGCCAGCACCGGGGCGAGCAGGGCGCGCAGTTCGGCCGGGCATTCGAACACCACCGTTCCGCCGAGGGCGCGCAGCCGGGGCAGGAAGCGGATCGCCTGGAACACGTCGCCGTAGCCTTGCTCGCACACCACCAGCAGGCGGCGGCCGGCGAGCGGGGCGCCATCCCAGAGCGGGGCCGGCAGCAGGCGCGGGCGCAGCTCGGGCACCTGGAGGCGGTGCTCGTAGTCGGCCCAGCCCTCGGCGAAGCGGCCGGCCAGCAGATGCGCCATGCCGCGGTGATAGAGCGCGCGGGCGGGGGTTTCGCTGCATCCTGCGGCCTCGGTGAAGGCCGCGACGGCCTCGTCCGGGCGGTAAAGGTCGACCAGCGCCTTGCCGAGGCCCTGCCAGCCCTCCTCGACCCGCGGCCAGCGCCGGGTGACGGCCTGGAAATGGGCCAGCGCGGGGCGGCTGTCCTGGCCTTGCAGCAGGGCGACGCCGAGCAGGCTGGCGATGGCGGGCGCGTCCGGGGCCAGGGCGGCGAGGCGGCGCAGCAGCCGCACTGCCTCCTCGGCGCGGTGGGCGCGCAGCAGCGCCCGCGCTTCCTCGAGCGGCGCGCGCGAGGTCATGCCGCGGGAGTGGCACGCGGCTTGGCTCCAGGGGACGAGCCCCTGGAGCTTCGCCATGCCGGGGTCAGCGGCCGATCTGCGGCATGGTGAATTCGGCGCCGGCGCGGATGGAGGCGGGCCAGCGCTGCGTGACCGCCTTGTAGCGGGTGTAGAAGCGCACGCCTTCCGGCCCGTGCATGTGGTGGTCGCCGAACATCGAGGCCTTCCAGCCGCCGAAGCTGTGGAAGGCGGCGGGCACCGGGATCGGCACATTGATGCCGACCATGCCGATCTTGATCGAGTTGGCGAAGGCGCGGGCGGCGCCGCCATCGGCGGTGAACAGCGCGGTGCCGTTGCCGAAGCGGTGGCTGTTGATGAGGTCGACCGCGCCGCCGAGGTCCTTGGTGCGGACCACGCCGAGGACGGGGCCGAAGATCTCGTCCTTGTAGATGGTCATCTCGGGGGTGACGTTGTCGAACAGCGAGCCGCCGATGAAGAAGCCCTTCTCGTAGCCCTGCAGCGACAGGCCGCGGCCGTCGACGACGAGGTTGGCCCCTTCCTTCACGCCCTGGTCGACGTAGCCGTGCACCTTGTTGCGGTGCTCGGCGGTGACGAGCGGGCCCATCTCGGCGTCCTTGTCGGTGCCGGGGCCGACCTTGAGCGCGCGCACGCGCGGGGCGAGCTTGGCGATCAGCTTGTCGCCGACATCGCCGACGGCGACCGCGACCGACACGGCCATGCAGCGCTCGCCCGCGCTGCCGTAGGCCGAGCCCATCAGCGCATCGACGGCCTGGTCGAGATCGGCATCGGGCATGACGACGAGGTGGTTCTTGGCGCCGCCGAGGGCCTGGACGCGCTTGCCGCTGGCGGTGCCGGTGCGGTGGACGAGTTCGGCGATCGGGGTGGAGCCGACGAAGCTGATGGCGTGGATGCCCTCGTGGTGGAGGATCGATTCGACGGCATCGCGCCCGCCCTGGACCACGGCGAACACGCCGGGCGGCAGGCCGGCCTCGGTGAGCAGTTCGGCGAGCAGCAGCGCGGCCGAGGGGTCCTTCTCGGAGGGCTTGAGGATGAAGCAGTTGCCGGTGGCGAGCGCCACGGGGATCATCCACAGCGGGACCATGCACGGGAAGTTGAACGGGGTGATGCCGGCGACGACGCCGAGCGGCTGGCGGACCGACCAGGCGTCGATGCCGGTGGCGACGGCCTCGGTGTATTCGCCCTTGAGGAGATGCGGGATGCCGCAGGCGAACTCGACCACTTCCACGCCGCGCTGGATCTCGCCCTCGGCGTCGGACAGGACCTTGCCGTGCTCGGCGGTGATGATGGCGGCGAGTTTCTTGGTGTTCGCTTCCAGCAGCTGCTTGAAGTTGAACATCACGCGGGCGCGGCGCAGCGGCGGCGTGGCGGCCCAGGCCGGCCAGGCGGCGGTGGCGGCGGCGACGGCGGCGTCGACCTCGGCCGCGCCGCCCATGGCGACCTGGCCGGAGACCTCGCCCGTGGCGGGGTTGTAGACGGGAGCGGTGGCGCCGGTTCCTGGGACAAGGCGCCCGCTCAGGTAGTGGCCGATCTGTTGCATGGGGCGTGTCCTCCTCGGGGCGTCGTGATTGCGCGCCAGTTTACCCGCAGGTGGCGGGTTTGCGATATACCCGCGCCGTGGAGACCGCCATGCCCCCTGCCCGTTCCAGCTCCGTGACCACCACCGCCGCGCCCGCCGTGAAGCGTCGGCGCGTGCTGCGGGCCGGGGCGGGGGCGGCGCTGGCGCTGCCGTTCCTGGGGCGGGCGGCGCAGGCGGCGGTGACCTGGACGCTGTTCAGCCAGCAGACCAACCCGTCGAGCGTGGTGGCGCGCGGGCTGCGCCGGCTGGCCGACCAGGTGCGGGACCGCACGCGCGGGGCGTTGCTGATCAATGTGCGCACCGCGGGCCTGGTGCCGATCGATGCCAACCACGTGCTGGACGCGGTGGCGACGGGGAAGATCGAGCTGGGCGACGATGCCTCCTACGGCGCCACGATCCTGCCGGCCGGCGTGCTGCGGCTGCCGCTGCTGGCCACCAGCGTGGCGGAATGGAACAAGGTGGCCGAGGTGACGCGCCCGGTCATCACCGCGGAGCTGGAGCGGCGCGGCATGGTGCTGCTGGCGCATTACCGCCTGCCGCTGCAGATGTTCTGGTCGCGCACCAAGGCCACGTCGTTCGCGGACATGACGCGCCAGCGCCTGCGGGTTCACTCGCAGGAACAGGGCGAGTTCGTGCGCCACTACGGCGCGGTGCATGTCATCACCTCCAGCGTGGAGACGGAGGAGGCGCTGGTGTCCGGGAAGCTGCACGGCACGTTCAGCGGGGCGGCGACGTTCGGGCGGCAGTGGAAGAGCCTGCTGAAGCACGTGTACGTCGCCGGGCCGAATTTCGACGATGCGGTGATCGTCGCCGGGCGGGAGGCGGTCGAGGGCCTTCCGGAAGGGATTGCACCGGTGCTGGCCGCCGCGGGGGCGGATGCGGCGGACTGGATCGCGCGCACGCAGGACGCGGAGGAACGGCAGGTTCTGGGCGCGCTGGCCGGCGAGGGGCTGAAGGTGACGCAGGCCGATGCCGCGGAACTGCGGGACGGCATGGCGCGGCTGCCGGGGTTTTGGGACAGCTGGGTGCGGCTGCGCGGCGGCGAGACGGAGAACCTGCTGGCCTCGATCCGGCTGGCGCTGGACCGCTGAGGCGCGCGGTTCCACTCTGGCGGCGAACCAGGGGAGGGACGGCAATGGCGAATGGGCGTTTCGCGGGACAGACCGCGGTGATCACCGGCGGGGCGTCGGGGATCGGGCTGGCGATCGCGCGGCGATTCGTGGCCGAGGGCGGGCATGTGGTGGCCAACGACATCGACCCCGACCGGGTGGCGGCGCTGGCGGCGGAGCTGGGCGCGGCGGGGATCGCGATGCAGGGCGACGTGACGCGCGAGGAGGATGTGGCGGCGCTGTTCGCCGCGGCGGCGGAGCGGTACGGGCGCGTCGATGCCAGTTTCCATGTCGCGGGCGCCAACCGGCACGGCTATATCGCGCGGATGGTGGAGGCGGATTGGGACTTCACCGTCGATCTGTGCCTGAAGGGCGTGATGTTCGCGATGAAGCACGCCGCACAGGCGATGCTGAAGCAGGGCAAGGGGGCGATGGTGAACATCGCCTCGCTCAACGCGCATGTGCCGATGCATGCGGGTGCGGCCTACTCCGCGGCCAAGGCGGGGGTGGAGATGCTGACCAAGAACGGGGCGCTGGAGCTGACGCCCTCCGGCATCCGGGTGAACGCGATCCTGCCCGGGCTGGTGCAGACGCCGCTGACCAAGCGGCTGTTCGACAACCCGGACATCCATGCCGCGTTCATGGAACGCATTCCGCGGGGGCGGGCGGCGCAGCCGGAGGAGATCGCCGCACCGGCGCTGTTCCTGGCCAGCGACGATGCCAGCTACGTCTCGGGCGCGTCGTTGCTGGTCGACGGCGCCTGGGCGGTGAGCGGTTATCCCGACATGCGGCCGTGGCGGAACTGACGACGCAGGACCATATGCCCGGCTGACAGGCAGGGAGAGATGCGATGCGCAAGGCCGCGACACCGTTCCTGAGCGGGCGCCGCTGGATGCTGGCGGGGCTCGCAGCCATCTCCCTGCCGACGATGGCGCAGGCCCAGGCGCTGGCGCCGACGCCGCGGCAGACGACGGGGCCGTTCTATCCGGTCGACTGGACCGGCGACATCGACGGCGACCTGGTGCGCGTCACCGGCACCGCCGCCCAGGCGCAGGGGGTGGTGACCCATCTGCGCGGCCGTGTGCTGGATGAAGCCGGGCGCCCGGTGCCGGGTGCGACCGTCGAGATCTGGCAATGTGACGCCTTCGGCCGCTACCGGCATCCGCGCGACCGGGCCGACGGGCGCGATGCGGGGTTCCAGGGGCGCGGGCGCGTGGTCTCCGGCATCGGAGAGTATCAAAAAATACCTCACGATTGACTTTCTGA
>CAMDGX010000061.1 GCA_945897825.1 Asaia bogorensis
GGCGGCAGGCCCGGCAGCGGCAGCAGGCGCACGTCGGCCGCGATGCCGGCCAGGGCCTCGGCGACGGCGGCGGCATGGGCCGCCCCCGCGTCGTCGTTGTCGGGCAGCACCACCACGGACGCGCCGCGCAGGGGGGCGCCGTATTCCGGCTTCCACTTCCCGGCCCCGCCGGGCGAGCACGTCGCCACCAGCCCGGCCGCGCGCATCGCATCGACCGCCTTTTCGCCCTCGGCGATGAAGATCTGTTTCCCCGCCTCGACGGCGGCGAGCAGCTCAAGCAGGCGGTAGAGCACGCGGCGCGTTCGCCCTAGCTTCCAGTCCCATCCGCCCCGGCCATCGGGCCGGCGCTGGCGGAAGTCCTTCGGCTCGAAGCGCACCACCTGGAACAGCAGCGCGCCGTCGGCGTCGTGGTAGTCATAGGCCGCGACTTCGCGCCGCTTGGCGGCGGGGCGTTCGGCGTTCGCAAGCTTGCGATCGCGGAGCCACTGGACGGCGGCGGGCTTGTCGATGCGAAGCTTGGTGCGGATCAGGTCAAGCACGCCCCCGCCCTTTTCGGCCTCGTGGTCGTACCAAGTGCCCTTTTCCAGGTCGACCGATAGGCTGCCATGGGTGCCGAATCGCAGATCCCGCTTGTCGGAGAGTTGCCGGTTCGGCTCGCCCAGCAGCGCGCGTGCGACGGGCTCGATAGCGCGGGCCAGGTCATCCCCCCCGCCATGCTGGATCGTCATTGCGGCACGGCCCGTGCCCCCGTCAGCGTTCGGGCAACCTCGAAGCGCACCGCGTGGACCACCTCCACCGGGCCAAGCGGCCCGCCTCGCCGATCGTTAACCGCGTGCGCAGCGGACAGCAGCGCCGACGATGAGAGGCGGCGCGCCAACAGCGGCACCAAAGCCCGGCGGATCGCGAACCGCGTCCGGTCACGGTCGGCCGTCCACCACGCGACACCATCCGCCAGGGCCTCCGCCGCGTCGGCACCAGCATCGCCAGCGCCGCGAAACTCGGCGGCGGCGTGTGCAGCCATCGTGCCATGCGCTCGCTGCCACGGCATGGCGCCCTTGGCCACCAGGCGCCCGAACGCAATACCGTGCATCCGCAACCATGTGTCGCGGGAAGCGGTTGAAGTCGCCGACTCCGGCAGGTACGATATCGGCCGAGTGGTTGGCGTTACCTTTCCCGCTTTGGCGGGTGGGACTTTTGCCCGGAAAGTCGCTGATTTTTGGCGGGGCTTCGGGCTGTCCCACCCTTCTTTACGGGCTTGGTTTTCATGGGGGAGGGCATACCGCCCCTGGGCACCATGTCCCCCTCCCAGCACCCCGACCTAGGTTCCAAGCGCGCGGAAATCGGGTCCGCATGGCGTGCGGACCCGCTGGTGACTGTTTTTCCTGGGTCGGACCCGACTAGCCTTGTGCGATGCGCGCCTGGAGCTGGGTGACACGCGCCATCGCGTCCGGCGCCAACGGCCCTTTGCCGAAGGCCGCGATCGCCGCGTCGAGGTGGTCGAGGTCGGAGAAGCCCACCAGCACCGTCGTCATGGCATCGTTGCTGATGGCGAAGCGCATCGCCGCCTCGGCGAGGTTGGCGGCGAAGCCCTCCTGCACCAGCGGCAGCAGCTTGCGGGCATTGGCCAGATCCGCGTCGTAGGTCGCCGAGGAGCCGATTGGCGGCACGGACTGCATCGCCGTGGGGTGCCGGCCATCCAGCCCGGCCAGCGCGCCGGCGGCCAGGACGCGGATGCCGATGATGCCCACGCCATTGTCGCGCGCCCGCAGCATCAGCTGGCGGTAGTCGCTGGCCGGGAAACCCTTCGGCAGGCCGCGCACCGGGCTCGGGTTCAGCATGTTGAGCGGCACCTGGGCTGAGTCGATCAGTCCCGACGCCACGACCTCATGCATCGAGGCCGCCTCGCCGATGGCGGTGATGCCGAGGTAGCGGACCTTGCCGTCGGCCTGGAGGCGCTCGAAGGCCGGGATGACTTCATCCAGCACCGTCGCCACGGACAGGTGCGCGGGTGCGCCAGCCGGGGCGATCGGGTTGTGCAGCTGGAACAGGTCGACGCTGTCCCGGCCCATGCGCGAAAGGCTCGCCTCGATCGAGGCGGTGATCTCCGCGCCGATCCGGCCCGGCACCGCCTCGCGCAGCCGCACCTTGGTGCCGACCACGACATCGGCCTTCACCGCGCGCAGCACGCGGCCCAGCACCTTTTCGGATTCGCCGGAGCCGTAGTCGGGCGCGGTGTCGAAGTAGTTCACGCCGGCCTCGATGGCGCGGGCGACTGCCCGTTCCTGGTCGGCCGCCGAGCCGCGCACCATCAGCCCGCCGACCGCACCGCAGCCGAAGCCGAGCACCCCCAGCTTCAGCCCGGTGCGGCCGAAAACCCTGCGCTCCATCAGCGCTTGCCCGCGGGCAGGCGGTTGAACGGGATGTCCTTGTCGACGCGGATGTCGCCGGGCAGGCCCAGCACGCGCTCGGCGATGATGTTGCGCAGGATCTCGTCCGTGCCGCCGGCGATGCGCGAGGCGGGCGCGCCCAGCAGCGCTTCCTGGAACAGCGCGTTCATCGGCGCCAGTTCCTTGTCCATCACCACGCCGGCGGAGCCGAGCAGGTCCATGCCGAAGCTTGCGATCTCCTGAAGCTTGGCGGCGTTGACCAGCTTGCCGATCGAGGATTCCGGGCCTGGCGTCTGGCCGCGCGACAGGGCCGTCATGGTGCGGAAGCGGGTGTATTTCAGGCCCTGGTTGCGCACGTGCATGTCCGCGATCTTCTCGCGCACCGCCACGTTGCGGATTGCCGGCTCGCCGTCGAGCTCCACCATGCGCGTCAGGTCCAGCAGGTCCTCGACATCCGGGCGCGGCACGTCGCCGATCGCCAGGCGCTCGTTCATCAGCGTGGTGAGCGCCACCCGCCAGCCCTGGCCCACGGCGCCGAGGCGCTGGCTGTCGGGGATCTTCACGTCGGTGAAGAACACCTCGTTGAAGTGCGACGCGCCGGAGGCCTGCTTGATCGGGCGGATCTCGATGCCCGGCGACTTCATGTCCAGGAAGAAGAAGGTCAGGCCCATGTGCTTCGGCACGTCGGGGTTGCTGCGGGTGACCATGATGCCGAAATCGGAGAACTGCGCGCCGGAGGTCCAGATCTTCTGGCCGTTGATCGTCCAGGTGTCGCCGTTCTTCTCCGCGCGGGTGCGCACGGCAGCGACGTCCGAGCCGCCGGCCGGTTCGGAGAACAGCTGGCACCAGACCTCCTCGCCGCGCAGGGCCGGCGCAACGTAGCGCTTGAGCTGTTCCTGCGTTGCGTAGGCCATCATGGTCGGGATGCACATGCCGAGCCCGATCTCGAACACGCCGCGGGGAATGGCGTAGGATTCCTCCTCCTGGTTGAAGATCACCTGGTGGATCGGCGGCGCCTCGCGCCCACCCCATTGCTTCGGCCAGGTCAGCCCGGCCATGCCGGCGGCGGCCTTGGCACCCTGGTACTTCTTGGCCCGCGCCAGTTCCTCTGGCCCGACATTGCGGCTGCGGGAGGGGGGCGCGCCGCGCTTCTTCGGCTCGGCGTTGGCGGCGAGGAAGGCCTTCACCTCTGCCCGGAACGCGGCTTCTTCGCGTGTGTCTTCGAAGTCCATGGCTAACTCCTCAGGCAGCGTTGCGGGTTTCGAGCGCGGTCACGACACGGTCTTTCCACCAGGGTGCCGACCCGAGGGTCAGCCCGAGCAGCTTGGCGCGCCGGTAGTAGAGGTGGCAGTCCATCTCCCAGGTGAAGCCGATGCCGCCATGGGTCTGGATGTTCTCCTTCGCCGCGAGCCAGGCCGCATCGGTCGCACTCACGCGCGCGCTCGCGGCCGCCAGCGGCAGTTCGGCGGCACCCGCCGTCAGCGCCCAGGCGCCGAAGTAGGCGTTCGAGCGGGCGAGTTCGGTGGCCACGTAGACATCGGCGAGCTTGTGCTTGATCGCCTGGAACGAGCCGATCGGGCGGCCGAAGGCGTGGCGTTCCATCGCGAAGGCGACCGCCATGTCCAGGCATGCCTGCGCCAGCCCGACCTGCTCGAAGGCGGTCAGCACCGCGGCGCGCTCCAGCACCTGCTGCAGCGCGGGCCAGCCGTCGCCCGGCAGGATCTCCACCGGCACGCCCTCGAACGACAGCTTCACCTGCTCGCGCGTCGGATCGACGGTCGCCAGCGTTTCCGGATGCACGCCGGCGCCGCCCAGCCTTGCCAGCACCAGCACGATCCGGTCGGCCTCGTCGCGCGCCGCCACGATGGCGATGTCGGCGATGCCGCCATCCGGCACCGGCCACTTCGCCCCGGTCAGCTTCCCGCCGCTCACCCGCGCCTTTATCCGCGACGGATCGGGGTTGCCCGCGCCCTCCGCCCAGGCCAGCGTGCCGATCAGCTCGCCGGCGGACAGCTTGGGCAGCAGCTCCTCCTTCTGCGCCTCGCTGCCGGCCACCAGCAGCGCCTCGGTGGCGAGATAGACGCTCGAGGAAAACGGCACCGGCGCCAGCGACCGGCCCAGTTCCTCGGCCAGCACGCACAGGCCGACATGGCCGATCCCGGCGCCGCCGTATTCCTCCGGCACCGCCGCGCCCAGCCAGCCCATGGCGGCGATTTCCTGCCACATCGCGCGGTCGTACGGCGCCACGCCATCGAGCACCTGGCGGATGCGCTTGGAGGTCGAATGCTCTGTCAGGAACCGCCGTGCCTGGTCGCGCAACTGGTGCTGCTCATCGGAGAAGTCGAAATTCATGGCCGCTTCACCCCTGCCTCCCGCTGCGTTCCGGCGGGCTGTCCAAGCCTAGACTCATCGCAGCCCGCGGAGCAAACTCCGTGCGTTATCGTCCCGGGGCGTTCCCGGGGCCCATCCATACCCCGGTGAGGAAACGAACATATGGCGACATTCCTGGACGGCCGCGTGGCCATCGTGACCGGCGCTGGCCGCGGCATCGGCCGCGAGCACGCGATCATGCTGGCCAAGTACGGCGCCCGCGTCGTGGTCAACGACCTCGGCGGCAGCACGGACGGCACCGGCAAGGACGAGACGCCCGCGCAGGAAGTCGTCCGCACCATCAAGGAAGCCGGCGGCGAGGCCGTGGTGAACACCGAGAACGTCGCCGACTTCATGGGCGCCAAGCGCATGGTCGAGCAGGCCATCGACACCTTCGGCACGCTCGATGTCCTCATCAACAACGCCGGCATCCTGCGCGACCGCGTGCTGGCGAACATGATGGAGGAGGAGTGGGATGCCGTCATCGCCGTCCACCTCAAGGGCACCTTCGCCCCCGCGCGCCACGCCGCCGCCTACTGGCGCAACAAGTCCAAGGACATCAACGGGCCGGTGAACGCGCGCATCATCAACACCTCGTCGGTCTCGGGCATCTACGGCAACACCGGCCAGACCAACTACGGCGCGGCCAAGGCCGGCATCGCCGCCTTCACGGTGATCGCCGCCCGCGAGCTGAAGCGCTACGGCGTGACGGTCAACGCCGTCGCCCCGGTGGCGCTGACGCGCATGACCGAGGGGCTGCGCGAGATGAGCGAGGAGCAGAAGGCCGCCCGCAACCCGGCCCTGGTGTCCCCGCCGATCGTGTGGATCGCCAGCGCCGAATCGCAGGACTTCACTGGCCGCATCGTCGAGGCGGGCGGCGGGCTGCTGGCCATCGCCGAGGGCTGGCATCGCGGGCCGGAAGCGACCCCGATGAACGACCCCTCCAAGCTTGGCCCGACCATGATGGAGCTGCAGAAGAAGGCGCGGCTGAATGCCGGCATGAACGGCAAGGACCTCGACTAGCCCATGTCGGGCGCCGCCCCGCGAAAGGAGCCTGGTCCGGCGCGCATGACGGGGGCGATGTACCCCGGCGAGCACGCCATCACCATGCCCGACCGCGTGGCGGCCATCCGTTCCGACACCGGCGAGGTGCTGACGTATCGCGACCTCGACGCGCGGTCCAACCGTCTGGCGCAGTTCCTTCACGCGAAGGGGCTGCGCCGCGGCGACCGCATCGGGCTGCTGATGGAGAACCGGCTCGACTACTTCGTGGTCATGTGGGCGGCGATCCGCTCCGGCCTCACCATCACCGCCATCAATCGCTACCTCACCCCCGAGGAAGCCGCCTACGTCGTCAACGACTGCGGCGCCAAGGCGATCATCACCACGCGCGACCGGGCCGAGACCGCGGTCCCGCTCGTGCCGCTCATCCCAGATTGCGCGCTGCGCCTGATGATTGACGGCACCGAGGCGGGCTACGACAGCTTCGAGGACGCCGTCGCCGCGATGCCGGCGACGAAGCTGGCCGATGAATGGCTCGGCGACACCATGCTGTATTCCTCCGGCACCACCGGCCGGCCCAAGGGCATCAAGCGCGCCACGGTCGATGCCCGCATCACCGAGGCCTTCCCGGGCCTGGACCGCTTCCTCGACCACGGCTTCCGGCGCGACATGATCTACCTGTCGCCCGCGCCGCTGTATCATGCCGCGCCGCTGGCCTTCTGCATGGCCACCCACCGCTTCGGCGGCACCGTGGTGCTGATGCCGCGCTTCGATCCCGTGGACGCGCTGCGCGCCATCGAGCGCCACCGCGTCACCCACAGCCAGTGGGTGCCGACCATGTTCGTGCGCATGCTGAAGCTCGAGCCCGCCGAGCGCGCGGGCTTCGACCTGTCCAGCCACACCCACGCGATCCACGCCGCCGCGCCCTGCCCGGTGGAGGTCAAGCGGCAGATGATCGAGTGGTGGGGGCCGATCATCACGGAATACTACGGCGGCACGGAGGGCAACGGCTTCACCGTCATCACCAGCCAGGAGGCGCTCGAGCGCCCCGGCTCGGTCGGCCGCGCCAATGTCGGCATCATCCGCATCTGCGACGACGAGGGCACCGAACTGCCCACTGGCCGGGACGGGCTGGTCTATTTCGAGCGCGAAACTCTCCCCTTCGCCTACCACAACGATCCCGAAAAGACGCGGCGGGCACAGCACCCGGCCCACCCGACCTGGACCACGCTCGGCGACATCGGCCACCTCGACGCCGACGGCTACCTGTACCTGACCGACCGCAAGGCCTTCATGATCATCTCCGGCGGGGTCAACATCTATCCGCAGCAGATCGAGGACGCGCTGGTCACCCACCCCAAGGTGCGCGACGCCGCCGTGATCGGCATCCCCAACCCCGATTTGGGCGAGGAGGTGAAGGCCATCGTCGAACCCGCCGACGGCATCGAGCCCGACGACGCGCTGGCCGAGGAACTCACCGCCTACCTGAAAACCCGCGTCGCCCGCTACATGATCCCGAAATCGATCGACTTCATCGACGCGCTGCCCCGCATGCCCACCGGCAAGCTCTCCAAGGCCGTGCTGCGCGACAAGTATCGCGCCGCCGGCTGAATTTTCGCCCCCGCCTCACCACGCAACGGAGGAAACGCCCCCATGTCCGACGCCCCCAAGCGGCCCCGGCCGCAGCCAACGCCCGAGACGAAATTCTTCTGGGAAGGCTGCGCCCGCGGTGAGCTCCTGCTCCAGAAGGACAACGCCACCGGCAAGTGCTACTTTCCGCCGCGCCCCTTCGTGCCGGGCACCGGCAGCACCGACATCAGCGTGGTGAAGGCCTCGGGCAAGGGTAAGCTCTACAGCTACGTCATCAACCACCGCCCGCCGCCGGGCTTCACCGCGCCCTACGCCATCGCCGTGGTGGAACTCGACGAGGGCGTGCGGATGATGACCAACATCGTCGACTGCCCGCAGACCCCCGAGGCCCTGGTCCTCGACATGCCGGTCGAGGTCACCTTCGAGAAGATCGACGACGAGATCTCCCTCCCCCTCTTCCGTCCGGCAAAGGGCTGATCCCATGTTGAAACCCCGCGAAATCGCCGTTGTCGGCGCCGCCGAGACCACCAGCCTGGGCAAGATCCCCGGCATGTCCAACATCCAGCTCCACGCCGACTGCGCGCTGAACGCCATCCGCGATGCCGGCCTCAAGGTGTCCGACATCGACGGCATCGCCTGCGCCGGCGAGAGCCCGACCAATGTCGCGCACTATCTCGGCATCGTTCCGAAATACGTGGACGGCACCGGCGTCGGCGGCTGCTCGTTCATGATCCATGTCCGCCACGCGGCCGCGGCCATCAGCGCCGGGCTGTGCAAGACGGTGCTGATCACGCACGGCGAATCCGGCAACTCGCGCATCGGCCTCAACCGCCCGGCGCCGAACCCCGCAGCACTCGCCGGCCAGTTCGAAGCCCCCTATGGCCCGTTCGGCCCGCCGACCATGTTCACCATCCCGGTGCTGCGCTACCTGAAGACCTACGGCCTCACCGAGGAGCACCTCGCCATGGTCGCGGTGATCCAGCGCGAATGGTCGTCGCAGAACACCCGCGCCTCGATGCGCGACCTCACCACCGTCGAGGGCGTGCTGGGCAGCCGCATGATCGCCTATCCGTTCCGCCTGCTGATGTGCTGCCTGGTGACCGACGGCGGCGGCGCGCTGATCCTGACATCCGCCGACCGCGCCAAGGATTTCCCGCAGAAGCCCGTATATATCCTGGGCACGGGTGAATCCGTCGAGACTCCGATGATCTCGCAGATGCGCGACTTCACCTCCTCGGCCGCCTTCAAGGTCGCCGGTCCCACAGCCATGAACGCCGCCGGCATCAAGCACAGCGACGTCGATCACCTCATGATCTACGACGCCTTCGCCCACCTGCCACTCTACGGCCTGGAAGACCTCGGCTTCTGCAAGCCGGGCGAAGCCGCGCAGTTCATCTGGGAGCGCAATACCGCGCCGGGCGGCAAGCTGCCGCTGAACACCAACGGCGGCGGACTGTCGTACACGCACACCGGCATGTACGGCATGTTCGCGCTGCAGGAGAGCGTGCGGCAGATGCGCGGCACGGCGGATGCGCAGATCAAGGGGGCGAAAGTCTCCGTCTGCCATGGCGTGGGCGGCATGTTTGCCGCTTCGGGCACGGTGGTGTTCGGCAACGAGTAGCAAGGGAAGCGAACCAGGGGGCCGAGCCCCCTGGACCCTCGACCATAAGAGCCGGGGCGAAAGTCCCGGCTTTTTCTATCGCCGCACGATCAGCGGCATCGCCGCGAACGCCACGAACAGCGACAGCGACAGGAACCCCGGCGGGGTCGCGTAGTGGGCGAGCCACCCCAAGGGGGTCAAGCCGCGCAGAGCCATCGAGCCGACAAGTTCGGCCACCATCAGCAGCGCGAAGGCCAGCAGAGCCATCCGCGCCCGATCGCCCAGCGCCACGACGGAAAACCGCCCCACCGCCCAGCGCGCGAACACCCAGCACGCCAGCAGCATTGCCGGCGCCTCGACCATGATCGCCGCCAGAACGCCAAGCCGCGGCCGCACCACGAACTCCCGCAAAACCCCAAGCGCGAACCCCACGGCGAAAACCGCCGCGAAGTAGGCGAGGGCGGCGCGCCCTACCAGCCCCATGCCTTGGCCACATCCGCGGGCGTCGTCGCCGCATTGCCGCGCACCGCCGACGGCGTGCCCATGAACCGGGGCGCCGGCCCCGGCGCCGTCACGCCGTTCACCTGCACGAATGTGCCGCGCGCCACATTGTGCGGATGCCCTGGCGCCTCGGCCAGCGACAGCACCGGCGCCACCACGGCATCCGTGGCACCCATCAGCGCATCCCACTCGGCGCGCGTCTTCGTCCGGATGACCGCCGCCAACTTCTCCCGCAGCGCCGGCCACGCCTTCGGATCGCGCTGGTTGTCGAACGCCGCATCCTCCAGCCCCGCCAGCTCCCGCAACAGCTTGTAGAACTGCGGCTCGATCGCCCCGATCGCGATGTAGCCGCCATCGGCGCACTCATAGGTGCCGTAGAAATGCGCGCCACCGTCGAGCATGTTCGCCTCGCGCTCCGGCTTCCAGGCGCCGGCCGCCATCATCCCGTGGAACGGCGAGGTCAGGCTTGCGACGCAGTCGGACATTGCCGTGTCCACCACCTGGCCCTTGCCGCTGCGCCGCGCCTCGATCACGGCCGCGAGCACGCCCATGCACAAATAGAGCGCCCCGCCGCCGAAATCGCCGACCAGGTTCAGCGGCGGCACCGGCTTGTCCTTGCCGCCGATCGCCCCCAGCGCGCCGGCGACCGCGATGTAGGTGATGTCGTGCCCCGCCACCTGCGCCAGCGGCCCTTCCTGGCCCCAGCCGGTCATGCGGCCGTACACCAGCGCAGGATTGCGCCCCAGCACCACCTCCGGCCCCAGCCCCAGCCGCTCCATCACGCCGGGCCGGAACCCCTCGATCAGCACCTCGGCGCGGTCCAGCAATGCCAAGGCGCTTGCTACGTCATCCGGTTTCTTCAGGTCGAGCTGCACCAGCCGCCGTCCCCGCAGCGTCACATCCGTCGCCCGCGCCTGCGTCCCCGGCCGGTCGATCCGCACCACATCCGCACCCATGTCCGCCAGCAGCATCGCGGCGAACGGGCCAGGCCCGATCCCCGCGAATTCCACCACCCGCAGCCCCGACAGAGGTCCCGGATTCGCCATGGCCCGATCTCCTTCCCACCGACCGGTCATCCGCCGGTTCCCGCGCCAGCCTAGCCGCGCCCCACCGCCGGCGAAACCTCTTCCGTCTGGACGCCCCCTGCGGATTGTCGCACGCTCCCTCCTGAACGCAGCGCGACAGACGCACCCCTGGAGGACGCCATGAAGTTCACGTGGTTCAACTTGATGCCGTGGCCGCATCTGCCCGACGATTTCCGCGAGAAGAACCGCTCGGTGTGGGTCGATATCGACCAGGCGCTGTTCGACCCCGTGAAGTGCCATGAGGTCTACAACGACTATCTCGACCTGCTCGAATATGCCGACCAGCTCGGCTACGACGGCGTCGGCATCAACGAGCACCACCAGAACGGCTACGGCCTGATGCCCTCGCCCAACATCATGGCCGCTTCGCTGGCGCGGCGCACCAGCAAGGCCGCGGTCGTCGTGCTCGGCAACTCCATCGCGCTCTACAACCCACCGATCCGGGTCGCCGAGGAATTCGCGATGCTGGACATCATGACCGGCGGGCGCTTCGTGGCGGGCTTCCCGGTCGGCACCTCGATGGACACCAACTACTGCTACGGCACCATCCCGGGCCTCACCCGCGAAAAATATGCCGAGGCGCACGAGCTGATCATCCGCGCCTGGACCGAGAAGAAGCCCTTCGCCTTCAACGGCCGCTACACCAAGCTCCGGCACGTCAACCTGTGGCCCAACGTGCTGCAGACGCCGCACCCGCCGATCCACATCCCCGGCGGCGGCTCGGTCGAGACCTATGATTTCTGCCTCGACAACACCTACAGCTATTCCTACCTCAGCTTCTCGGGCTACCTGCGCGCCAAGGCCCTGATGGAGGGCTACTGGAACCGCGTCGGCCAGCGGAATGCCGACCAGTCGCCCTATCGCGCCGGCTTCGCCCAGACCGTGTTCGTCGCCGAAACCGACGAGGAGGCCGAGCGGCTGTATTCGGAGCACGCCTTCTACTTCTACAACCGCTGCCTGCATGTGTATCCCGGCTTCGCCGACGCGCCGGGCTACCGCACGATCAAGACCATCCAGTCCGGCAACCTGAACCAGTACATGCGGCCGAACTACCCCACCCTCACCTGGAAGGACCTTGTCGACGGCGGCTACATCATCGCCGGCTCCCCCGAGACCGTGCGCCAGCGCTTCGAGGAGCTGATCAAGGGCCTGCACGTCGGCAACATCTTCCTGCTGCTGCACGTCGGCAACATGCCCAAGGACAAGTGCATGTATTCGACGAAGCTGTTCGCCGAAAAGGTCATGCCCCATTTGCGCGACCTCTGGCCGGAGCACGCCACCGACAACCGCTTCTGGTGCAAACCCATCGCCCGCCGCGCCACCCCCGCCCCCGTCGGCCATGCCGAGATGGTGCCCGCCAAATGATCACCGCCCGCAAGATTGCCACCCGCGCCGCCGAGGTGAACGTGCTCACCGGCGGCACCGGCCCCGACCTGCTCTTCCTCCACAACGCCGGCGGCATCACCGCCGAGAACCCCTTCCTCCAGGCGCTGGCGGCGAAGTATCGCGTCTTCGCCCCCCAACTGCCAGGCTATGGCGACAGCGGCGACAGCGACAACATCCGCGACATGCTCGACGTCACCCTGCACAGCTTCGATGTCATGGAAGCCCTCGGCCTCGAAAAACCCATCCTCGTCGGCCACTCCCTTGGCGGCATGATCGCCGCGGAGATGGCCGCCATACGCCCGCGCGAGGTGGAGAAACTCTGCCTCATCGCCTCCGCCGGGCTCTGGCTCGACGCCTATCCGGCGCCGGACATCTTCACCCTGCTGCCGCGCGAACTCCCCGCCTACATGTTCCACGACGCCGAGGCGGGCGCGAAGATGATGGCCACCGGCGGCAACATGAACGACCCCGCCTTCCTCATCCCCTTCCTCGTCACCAACGCCCGCCAACTCGGCATGGCCGGCAAGTTCCTGTTCCCGATCCCCGAGCGAGGGCTGAAGGAACGCATCCATCGCATCCGCGCGCGCACCATCCTCGTCTGGGGTGATTCCGACCGCATCTTCCCCGCCCCCTACGCCCACGCCTTCAAGGCGCTCATCCCGGGCGCGGACCTGGTCTCGATCCCCGACGCCGGTCACCAGGTGGTGCTCGAAAAGACCGAGGCGGTGCTGGCGGCGATCGGGAGGCTGGGGTAGAAAGGAAGGGAAGAATGTTCTTTTTTGAAAAAAAGAACCAAAAAACTTTTGTCCATTTGTGCTCGGCGTGCGACGCAGCCACGGGCCAAATGGAAGAAAGTCTTTTTGCTTCTTTTTCTTCAGAAAAAGAAGAATCTTGCTGAACCGGACGAGAAGCATGACCGAATCGCTCATCGAAGCCACCGCCAACCGCCTCTTCGCCGACCACATCACGACCAAGCTGCGCGCCGCCGCCGAACAGGGCGAATTCGCGGCCGCCGCGTGGAATGCGGTCGAGGAAGCCGGCCTGCCCCGCGCCCTCGTCCCCGAGGAAGCCGGCGGCTTCGGCATGCCGGCGGCTGAGGCGCTCGCCATCCTGCGCATGGCGGGCCGCCACGCCGTGCCGCTGCCGCTCGCCGAGACCATGGCCGCAAGCTGGCTGCTCGCCGGCGCCGGGCTCGACCTCCCCGACGGCCCGCTCACGCTGGCCCCCGTCACCAAGGGCGAGACCCTTACCCTCGTCCGCCACGGCACCGACTGGCACCTCAGCGGCACCGCCACCCGCATCCCCTGGGGCCGCGATGCCAAGGCCGTCGCTGTTCTCGCCCTGCACCAGGGCACCCCCATGGTCGCCCGCCTCGGCCCCGACGGCTTCGCCGTCACCCCCGGCACCAACCTCGCCCGCGAGCCGCGCGACACGCTGGCCATCGACGCGCTGCTGGCCCCCGACGCCGTCGCGCCGGCTGCCTCCGGCGTCGATGCCACCTCCGTGCGCGCCCTCGGCGCCGCCATGCGCAGCCTGCAGATGGCAGGCAGCATGGCCGCCCTGCTCGACATGACCACGCAATACGCGCTGGACCGCACCCAGTTCGGCAAGCCGATCGGCAAGTTCCAGGCGATCCAGCACAACCTCGCCATCATCGGCGCCCACCAAGCCGCCTCCGGGGCGGCCGCGCTCGGCGCCGCCGAAGCCGTGGGCGAGGGCCTGGCCATGTTCCCCATCGCCGTCGCCAAGATCCGCACCGGCGAGGCCGCCGGCCTGTGCGCCGGCCTCGGCCACCAGATTCACGGCGCCATCGGCTTCACCCGCGAACACAGCCTGCACTACTTCACCAAGCGCCTGCTGTCCTGGCGCAATGAATTTGGCAACGAGGCGGAATGGAGCCTCCTGCTCGGCCGCCACCTCGCCGCCGCGGGCCCCGACCGGCTCTGGCCCGAAATCACCGCCGCCTGACGCGAGGAACACGCCCGTGGTCGACCTTCCCTTCGCCCCACCCCCGCCCTGCCCCGAGGCCGAGACGCTGCGCCACGAGGTCCGCGCCTTCCTCGCCGATGCTCTCGCGGACCGCACCCCCGCCCAGCGCGCCGAAAGCTGGTCGGGCCACGATGCCGAATTCAGCCGCAAGGTCGCCGCCAAGGGCTGGATCGCCATGACCTGGCCCAAGCAATACGGCGGCCACGAGCGCTCGGCGCTCGAGCGCTACGTCGTGCTGGAGGAAATGCTCGCCGCCGGCGCGCCCGTCTCCCACCACTGGATCGCCGACCGCCAGTCCGGCCCGCTCATCCTGCGCGTCGGCACCGACGAGCAAAAGAACGAAATCCTCCCCCGCATCGCCCGCGGCGAGGCCATGTTCTGCATCGGCATGTCCGAGCCCGACAGCGGCTCCGACCTCGCCGCCACCCGCACCCGCGCCACCAAGGTGCAGGGCGGCTACCTGGTCAACGGCACCAAGGTCTGGACCTCCGGCGCCCACCAGGCCGACTACATGATCCTGTTCTGCCGCACCGGCGAAGGCCAGCGCCACGAAGGCACCAGCCAGTTCCTCGTCGACCTGCGGGCCACCCAGAACATCCAGATCCGCCCGATCCACGCCATGACCGGCGAGCACCACTTCAACGAGGTCGTCTTCACCGACACCTTCCTCCCCGAGACCGCCCTGCTCGGCCGCGAAGGCGACGGCTGGAACCAGGTCACCAGCGAACTCGCCCTGGAACGCAGCGGCCCCGAGCGCTTCCTCTCCTCCTTCCTCATCGTCACCGAGATGATGCGCCGCCTCGGCCCCGACCCGTCCGAGCGTGCCGCCATCGCCATCGGCCGCCTCGCCGCGCACATCCACACCCTGCGCCGCATGTCCCGCTCCGTCGCCGGCATGCTCCAGCATGGCGACAACCCAGCCCTCCAAGCCGCCCTGGTCAAGGAACTCGGCAACTCGCTCGAACAGGAGATCCCCGAGATCGCCCGCACCCTGGTCGACTGCGAACCCTCGCTGGAATCCGACGACCGTTTCCTGGCCACGCTCTCCCTCATCACCCTGCACGCCCCCTCGTTCTCGCTGCGCGGCGGCACCCGCGAGATCATGCGCGGCATGATCGCGCGTGGGCTGGGGTTGCGATGAAGCAAGAATCTTCTTTTTCTGAAGAAAAAGAAGCAAAAAGACTTTCTATCCATTTGCCTGGTGTTCTCCGCGGATGCACCCAGAAAATGGATAAAAGTTTTTTGGTTCTTTTTTCCAAAAAAGAACCGCTTTCTTTCTGAACATTTGTCTGAAGGCCCGCCATGACCGACAAGATCCTCTACGCCCTGGACGACTCCGGCATTGCCACCCTCACGCTGAACCAGCCCGAGGCGCGCAACCCGCTGACCGACCAGGACTTCATCGACCGTTTCTGCGCCATCTGCGAGGAGATGCAGCACGACCAGAACGTGCGCGTCGCCATCCTGACCGGCGCCGGCAGCGCCTTCTCCTCGGGCGGCAACGTCAAGCGCATGGCCGAGGCCGGCGAGGAACGCCGCACCAATCCGATCGGCACCCGCGGCTACTACCGCAAGGGCATCCAGCGCCTGCCGCTGGCTCTCGAGAAGCTCGACGTCCCGATCATCGCCGCCGTCAACGGCCCCGCCATGGGCGCGGGATGCGACCTCACCACCATGTGCGACATCCGCATCGCCGCCGAGAGCGCGCGCTTCGCCGAAAGCTTCGTCAAGCTCGGCCTGGTCGCCGGCGACGGCGGCTCCTGGCTGCTGCCTCGCGTCGTCGGCCTCTCCAAGGCCTTCGAGCTGGCGCTGACCGGCGACACCATCGACGCCCAGCAAGCGCTCGCCTGCGGCCTGGTTTCCCAGGTGGTGCCGGACGCCGAACTGATGCCGGCCGCCCGCAAGCTCGCCCTGCGCATCGCCGCCAACCCCACCCAGGCCGTGCGCATGACCAAGCGCCTGATCCGCGAGGGCCAGCAGATCCGGCTGGACACGCTGCTGGAGATGGCCGCCTCGTTCCAGGCCCTGGTGCACACCACCGAGGACCACCGCGAAGCGGCCAACGCCTTCGTCGAGAAGCGCAAGCCCGTCTTCCGCGGGTCCTGACCGCCATGACCGGCCCCATCGGCTCCATTGGCTTCGTCGGGCTCGGCGTCATGGGCGAGCCGATGTGCCGGAACATCGCCACGCGCAGCGGCCGCCCGGTCGTGGCCTACGACATGTCCTCCGCCCCGCTCGCGCGGCTGGAGCGCCATGGCGTGGCCGCCGCCGGCAGCGCCGCCGCGGTCATGCGCGCCGCGGACATCGTCCTGTTGTGCCTGCCCGGCGGCCCGCAGCTGGAGGCGGTCTGCCGCGGCCCCTCCGGCCTGCTCGCCTCCGCCCGCCCGGGCCAGGTCGTGATCGACCACGGCACCTCCCCGGTATCGCTCACCCGCGAACTCGCCGCCGAATTCGCCGCCATCGGCGTGGCATATGCCGACGCCCCCATCGCCCGCACCCGCGCCGCCGCCGAAGCCGGCACGCTGAGCATCACCGTCGGCGCCGACCAGGCCACGCTCGACACCATCCGCCCCATCCTCGCCTGCTGCGCCGAGGAGATCACCCATTGCGGCCCGGTCGGCACCGGCCAGGTGGTCAAGCAGATGAACAACATGGTCCTGTTCCAGACCGTCGTGGCGCTCAGCGAGGCGCTGGCCATCGCGCGAGCCGCCGGCGTCGAGGGCGCCGTGCTGTTCGACGCCCTCACCAAAGGGTCCGCCGACAGCTTCGCCCTGCGCAACCACGGCATGAAGGCCGTCCTGCCCGACGCCTTCCCCGAGCGCGCCTTCTCGACCGAATACGCCCTGAAGGACCTCGCCTACGCGCTGGACCTCGCCGCCCAGTCCGGCATCGAACCCCGCGGCGCCGAGATCGCCCGCGACTACCTCAACCGCGCCGTCGAGCAGGGCAACGGCAAGCTCTACTGGCCGGTGATCGCCCGCGCCGTCGCCACCAAGGGATAGCAGCGCGCCCACCCCCCGGCGGGAACACCCCCATGAGCTTGCGCCACGGCCTCGAAATCCGCGTGGCCACCGCCACCGAGGCGCCGGGCCTCGCCATCCTGCTCGCCGAAGCCGGCCACGCCATCGACCCGCGCGACCTCGCCGAGCGGATCGGCGCGCTGCGCCCCGCCTCGGCCACCGCCCTGGTCGCGCTGCAATGGGGGCCGCCGAGCGGCCTCGTCGTGCTGCACTGGTATCCGACCCTCCTGGCCCCCCGCCCGACCGCCCAGATCACCACCCTGCTGGTCAGCCAGGAGGAACGGCGCCGCGGTATCGGCCGGATGCTGCTGAAGGCCGCCGCCCAGGCCGCCCGCTCGGCCGGCTGCGGCGAACTGGAACTCGCGGCCGGCGCGGACGCGCCATCGCTGCACGCGTTCTGCCGCGCCACCGGCTTCGCCGAAGCCGGCCCGCGCTTCACCCGCTCCCTGCGCAAACAGGGATAGCAACGCGCCCCGGGTCTCCGCCGCACGCCGAATTCTGGTATCCCCAGTACCAGGATGAGGACCCCCGCCATGCGCCTGCTCGCCGCCACCGATTTCTCCCTGCGCCTGCTGATGCGCCTCGCCGAAACGCCCGACCGCCACCGCAGCACCGAGGCGCTGGCCCAGGCGATCGGCGTGCCGCGCAACCACGTCCACAAGATCGTCCAGGACCTCGCCGAAGCCGGCTTCGTGCGCACCCTGCGCGGCGCCCATGGCGGCGTCATGCTCGCCCGCCCCCCGGCCGAGATCCATGTCGGCGCCGTCATCCGCCACCTGGAGCGCGACCAGGCGCTGGTGGAATGCTTCCGCCCCGACGGCGGCGCCTGCTGCTTCTCCCCCGCCTGCCGGCTGCGCGCCATGCTGGCCCGCGCCCGCGAAGCCTTCCTCGCCAATCTCGACGCAACCCCGCTGACGGAATGCCTCACCCCCTAGATATGCGATATATGGTGGGTGACGCGCCGCTCTGACCACCATATGTTGTTCCTCACGACTCGCCGTGCGCGTAGAGGAACACCACCGATGGACGGATCGCTCCACTCCCACCAGGCCGCCACTCCCGGCAGCAGCTTTGGCACGCAGCCCGTGCCGGCCCGCGCGCTCGACCCCGGCATGGGGCTCGCCGTCGCCCGCCGCACCGTCTTCCGCGCCGACGACCACGAGGATTTCGGCCGCGTGGCCGACCGCGTCGCCGCCGGCAACATGGCCCTGCTCGGCGCCGCCGCCGACCCGGTGGAGCAGGCCCGCCTGCGCAACGCCATCGCCACCGGCGCCCTCATCACCTCCGGCCGCCACCTCCAGCACGGCGACGCGGCCCAACCCGGCCGCAACATGGAGGTGTTCACCAACTGCGCCACCGCGGCGGCCTCCTTCACCCTGTTCTACCTCCTGCTCAACGGCAGCGGCGTCGGCCGCGCCTACGACGACGAGCTGATCGCCATCGACTGGCGCCACGCCCCCCGCCTCCTGCTCCGCCTGGACCGCGACCACCCCGACTACCCCGCCACCCCGGCCGCCCTGCACCGCTTCGGCACCGAGTTCGGCCTGCTCCCCTGGGGCACCACGCTCGACGCCGTCACCGCGGACCAGGAAGCCGAGCTGCGCGCCTGGATCGCCCGCGAGTTCCTCGACAGCCACCTGCCGCCACCCGCCGACACGATCCTGCACGCCATCGACGACAGCCGCGAAGGCTGGGCCAAGGCGGTCGAGGTCCTGGAAAGCCTCGCCTTCGCCGGCGCCGCCGACAGCACCCTGCTGCTCGATTTCTCCGCCATCCGCCCCTGCGGCGCGCCGATCGCCGGCATGCAGGGCCGCCCCGCCTCTGGCCCGCTCTCGCTGATGCGCGGCTTCGTGAACCTGCGCCACCACGTCATCGAACCCGCCCGCCACCGGGCCCCGGACGACGAGGCCCTGGCGCCCTGGGAACAGGCCCTGCTGGTCGACCACCACCTCTCCGTCGAAGTCCAGGTCGGCGGCGCCCGCCGCGCCGCCCGCATGGCCACCAAGTCCTGGCGCGACCCCGGCATCTTCCGCTTCATCCGCAGCAAGGCCGAAGGCGGACTCTGGACCGCCAACAACTCCGTCATGGTCGACGCCGAATTCTGGGAGGGCGTCCGCGCCGCGCAGGCCGGCAGCACCGCCGCCGAGGCCGCCCACGCGCTGGCGGTATTCGACGAAGCCTCCCGCTGCGCCTGGATCAACGGCGAGCCCGGCTTCATCAACGGCGACAAGCTCGACGACCACCGCACCGGCCGCGCCCGCCTCAAGCCCGTCCACACCGACGGGCGGGACGTCCGCTCCGCCCGCTACCAGGCCGACCACGCCGTCGCCCTGCTCGCCGACCTCTCCCGCCGCGCCCAGACCGCCCGCTTCCCCGCCACCACCAACCCCTGCGGCGAAATCACCCTGCACACCACCGGCGGCTACTGCGTCATCGCCGACTTCGCCCCCCTGCTCGCCTGCCCCGCCGACCTCGCCACCATCGTCCCCGGCGACGTGCCGCCCGCCATCGCCGCCGAGTGGGACGCCCGCGTCGAGGATTCCGTCCGCCTCGGCGTCCGTTTCCTGATGCGCGCCAACCTGATGGACGCGCTCTACGGCGAGGAGGTCCGCCGCACCAACCGCATGGGCATCGGCCCCACCGGCCTGCACGAGTGGGCTTGGCTGCGCTGGGGCCTCGCCTTCGACGACCTGCTCGACGAGCCCCGCGCCGCCCCGTTCTGGGCCCTGCTCGCCCACGTCTCCGCCGCCGCGAAGAGCGAGAGCACGTCCTACGCCGCCGAGCTCGGCCTCCCCGAACCCTTCACCGTCACCACCGTCAAACCCGCCGGCACCACCAGCAAGCTGTTCGGCCTCACCGAGGGCGCCCACCTCCCCGCCCGCCGGCAATACCTGCGCTGGGTGCAATTCCGCGGCCAGCCCGACGAACACGGCGGCTGGCCGTCCGACAGCGACCGCCTGCTGGCCGACTATGAAGCCCGCAAATACCCGATCCGCGCCCTGCGCAGCTTCCCCGGCATGTCGGTGGTCGGCTTCCCCACCCTGCCCCTGATCCAGCGCCTCGGCATCGGCGACCGCCTCGTCACCGCGTCCGACGCGCCCCCGGAAGCGCAATACCGCTGGCTCGCCCTGCTGGAACAACACTGGATCGGCGCCGAACGCGGCAACCAGGTGTCCTACACCCTGAAAATCTACACCGACCGCCACGACCTCGAAGCGTTCCGCGCCATGCTGCTGGACCACCAGCCCCGCATCCGCTGCTGCGCCATCCTCCCCAGCCGCCCGGACCATGCCCTCGGCTACGAATATCTGCCCGAAGAGGAACTGGAAGCCGACGCCTTCACCGCCCTGGTCGCCAACATCCAAGACCCGGCCCTGCACGAAGCCGTGGACATGACCCACCTCGCCTGCGCCTCAGGCGTGTGTCCGATCTAAATATCCAGAAGAAGGAAAGGCCAGGGCTCTGCCCTGGACCCGCTGGGGCCTGAGGCCCCAGACCCCCATACCTTAAGAAATGAGGTCCAGGGGCTCGGCCCGTCGCGCGAAGGCGCGCGCCGGACCTGGCGGGTCTGGGCAGAGCCCAGCCTTCCCGCCCTTCAAGCCGCCTTCTTCAACGAAATCCCAAGCCCCTCCAGCCCCGCCCGGATCGCCGCCTGCCGCGCAGCATCCGGCATCGGCATCGGCGCCCGCGACAGCCCCGACGGCACTCCCTGGCACGCCAGCGCATACTTCACATTGGCCGGCAGGTTCTCCGCCGACAGCGCATTCCACAGCACCAGCAGCCGCTCATGCAGCGCCCGGGCCGTCATGTGGTCCCCGCGCTGCACCGCATCCCACAGCGCCACGTTGGCATGCGGCGACGCCGCCGGCAGCGCCGAGATCGTCCCCCGCGCGCCGAGCGCGTATGACGGATACAGCAGCGCATCGATCGCCGTGAAGATCAGGTCCTCCGGCCGCGCCTGCAGGATCAGGTCCGCCAGCAGCTTCAAATCGCCCGAGCTCTGCTTGACCCCCACCACCCCGGGCACCTCGCGCATGATCCGCAGCAGCAGCGCCGGCGACAGGTAGTTCCAGGGGATGACGTTGTAGATCAGGATCGGCAGCCCCGTCCCTTCCGCCACCGCCCGGAAATGCGCCACGGTCGCTTCCTCGTCCGGCTTGAACAGGTAGTGCACCGGCGTCACCTGCAGCCCGACCGCCCCCATCGCCTTCACCATCCGTCCGCGGATGATCGCCTCCTGCGTCGAATTGACGATCAGCCCCGCCAGCAGCGGCAACCGCCCCCGGTTGGCCTTCGCGACCGTCTCGAACATCCGCCCGAAATCCTCGCGCTCGAACGTATGCCCCTCCCCGGTGCTCCCGCCAGGGATCAGCCCATGCACCCCGGCCGAGATCTGGAACTCCACGCACTCGGCCAAAGCCGAATGCACCACCTCCCCCTTCGCGTCGAACGGGGTCGCGATCGGCGGGATCACCCCGCGCAGATCCTGCAGCATGATGTTGTTTCCTTCCCTGTCGTTCGCGGCCGCGCCCGTCTAGGGGCGCGGCCGTTTCGCCGATTATGGTTCGAGCGTCGTCGTGCTTTCCAGATCCTTCTCGATCGCCGACCGGTCGAGGTGCACCACGTGGTACTCCCCTTTCACGAACGGCTCGAACTGGTCGCGGTAATGCGGGCTGCCGGGAATGCCCGAGTTGCCGATATTCTGCACCGCCAGGAACGACCGAGGCTCGGCGAAGTCGGCCACGATCCGATACTCCGCCCCCGAGCTCGCCGCATGCGGCGGCAGCTCGCCCCCGGTGTTGCGCACCGTGTGCGACCCGCCATCCAGCATCGCCGGCCCGATGTCGAAATCCGCCGCCAAGTCGGCCGAGGTAATCGGGTGCTTCCAGTGCGCCACATGCACCACGCCCCATTTCCACCCCTTCGGGTCCTCGCCCAGCCGCCCGCGCAGCGTCGCCATGCTCGCCTTGGCCGCCGCCACCGCCGCCGCCTTGGTTCCGCCCGGAAAATGCGCCATCCCCGGGTTCGCCAACAGATGCACGCACAAATTCGTCTGCTGCACCGCCAGGTCGAGCAGCCGCGGCGGCACATGCACCGCAAGCGTCGCCCGCTGCCAATGGAACATGAACGTCTCGAACACCGTCGCGGCCACGCTCTCGGTGGTGTAGCGGCAATCCCACCCCGCCAGGATCCCAGCCACCGCCTCGGCGTCCGCGTCGCCGCTGCCCTTCAGCAGTGCCACGATATGCGGCCCCGACCGCTCCGCCCGGACACTCTTGACGTCGTTCTGCAAGGCAATCGTATGCGCCCGGTCAGCCTTGCCCTCGGCGAAGGCTTGGTCGATCCGGATGCCCCGGTGCCCCTGCGAATACGCGCCATAGATCGGATACTTGTAGCCAGGCTCGACAATCCGCTGGTTCGCGCTCGCCACGAACCCCGTCGCCGGATTGTAGCGGTTGGGTAGCCCGTCGAACGGAATGTAGCCCAGCCAGCGATCGGCCGGATTGTTCGCATCCCGCACCCCCGCCGTCATCCGCCCACGGATCGGCAACCGCCCGGCCATCTGGTAGCCGGCATTGCCGCTCGCATCGGCATACACCCAGTTGAACACCGCCACCGCCCAGTCGCGCAGCGCGTCGCGGAACTGCTCCCAGTCCTTCGCCCGCCCGACATTGATCGAGGCGCGGATGTCATCGATATGCTCCGCCCCCACCCAGCGCAGCGACGTCACCGGATCGCCGCCCTCGTTCATGGTGGGAATGATCGCGTTCACCACCGGCCCACGCACCGTCGAGCGCACCACCAGCGCCCGCGTCGCCTCGCCCTTCACCGGGATCGAAACGGTGCGCTCGTCGAACCGCCGCCACGAATCCCCATCGCGATAGCGCGACGGATCGGCCGCATCCACCTCCTCGCGATACAGGTCGCGCGTCATCGCCATGTTGTTGGTGATCGCGAACGCAACCGTCCCGTTGCTCCCCCACCACAGCCCAGGCATCCCCACCGGCCCGGCCCCGGCCGCGTCATCCTCCGGCCCATGCAGCCCATACTCGTACCACGAGGAAGGCACCCAGAACGGCTGGTGCGGATCCCCCGCCAGCAACGCCTTGCCGCCATCCGCCCGACTGCCGGCCACCGCCCAGTTGTTCGACCCGGTGGCATCGTCCGTCCCGGCGCCCGCCGGCCCCTGTGCCGCCACGTCGGGCCAGCCCGGCGGCGGCACCACCAGGTGCTCCGAAGCCTCCGGCGTCAGGTAGATCTCCCGCAGCCCCTCCGGCAGGAACTTCGCCGCCTCAGCCGCCATGATCCGGTCCAACCGCCCGTTCAGCGACCACCAGAACCCGCGCGCAATCGCCACCACGTCGCTGACCGTGAACGGCGCCGGCGCATAGCCCAGCATCCGGAACTCGATCGGCAAATCCGCCCCAAACCGCTCAATCGCCCGGTTGATCCCGCGCACGAACGCCGCGGTCTCCTCATACGTCTTGCCATCCATCCGCGACGGCTCGTCGGCGGCCATCCGGTCCACGCCCACCGTCAGGTGCGCGGTGTCGGAGGCCACGAATGAAGCCCCCAGGATCTCCGCCTGCCGCCCCATCGCGCGCCGCCGCAGCCGGTCCATCTGCCACAGCCGGTCCTGCGTCATCGCGAACCCGACGCCGAAATACACATCGGCCGTGCTCTTCGCGAACACATGCGGAATCCCCGCCTTGTCGCGCAGGATGTCCACCTTCCCGCCCACGCCGGCCTTCAGCGTCTGGCTCTCGATCACCGCATGCCGCCGCAGCCAGGCCGCCTGTGCCTTGGCGAACTCCCCCGCCGAAACCCCCGCCGCCCGGCACACATCCGCCACCGACCGCTCGCCCTTGAGCGCGGCCAGCACCGCCGCATCGTCCAACGCCATCGTCGTCATCCTTCCGATTCACGCGACGGACCCACCAGGGTCGCGCCGCCATCCACCACCAAAACCTGTCCGGTCACGAACCGCGCCTGCACCGAAAGCAGGAAGCGCACCGCCTGCCCGATATCCCAGCCCGTCCCTTCCACGGCCATCACCGAAGCCCGCCGCCGCCCATCCCGCGCCGCCTCCGTCATCCCGCGCGCATACACCATCGGCGTATAGACCGGCCCGGGCGCGACACAATTCACCCGAATCCCGTCCCGCCCATGATCCACCGCCATCGCCTTGGTCAGCCCGATCACCGCCGCCTTGCTCGTCGTATACGGCGTCAGCCCCCGCGGCCGCAGCGCCGAGATCGACGACACGTTCACGATCGCCCCGCCCCCCACCCGCCGCATCGCCGGAATCGCATGCTTGGACACCAGGAACATCGAATCGACATTCACCCGCATCACCCGCGACCAATCCTCCTCCGAAACATCAACCACCGACCCCTTCCCGCCGATGCCGACATTGTTGTCCACCACATCGAGCCGCCCGAACGACCGCTCCGCATGCGCCACCATCGCCGCACACGCCGCCCCGTCCGTGACATCATACGAAGCCGCCTCCGCCGTGCCCCCCTCGCCCCGGATCATCTCCACCGTCCGCTCGGCCAGCGAAACATCCCGGTCCACCACCAGAACCCCCGCCCCGGCCCGCGCCAGCAGGATGCACGCCGCCCGACCGTTCCCAATCCCATCCCCGGCCGCACCGCCACCCGTGACGATCGCCCCCTTGCCCCGCAGCCCCCAAACGTCGTCTTCCATCGTCCGTCCCCTAAGCAAGAATCTTCTTTTTCTGAAGAAAAAGAAGCAAAAAGACTTTCATCCACGTGCCGCCGTGCAATCAACCCAACCAAGGGGAAAAAGTTTTTTGGTTCTTTTTTTCAAAAAAGAACCGCTTGCTTCCCTCAAGGCAACCCAGCCCCCGCCACCTCAACCCGAACCGCCTCGATTGCCCCATCCCGCTTCGCAGCCATCCCCGGCCCACTCGCCGTCGCCGTGCACAAGTAGAGCGTCCGACGATCCGCCCCGCCCAGCATGCACGCAAACGCCTGCCGCCCCTCCGCCATGGCGATCGTCTGAACCACCCCCCGCCCCTCCATCACCCGCACCACGCGCCCCCCGCGCGCATCCGCCACCCAGATCGCCCCCTCCGCATCCAGGCAGATCCCGTCCGGCCACACCCCATCGAGCTGCGCGAACACCGCCCGCCCCGAAAGCCCCCCATCCGCCCCGATATCGAACGACGTCAGCCGATGCCCCAGCGTCTCCCCCACGATCAGCCGCTTCCCATCCGGCGTGATCACCGCCCCATTCGGAAACATCAGCCCATCCGCCGCCACCCGCGCGCTCCCATCCGGATCAACCCGCACCAGCGCCGCCGCCCGCTCGCTCTCCCCCGCATGCCGATCGAACCCGAAATTCCCGACATACGCCCGCCCGGCCCCATCCACGACCATGTCGTTGCACGGCCCCCCCGCCAGCCCCGACAAATCCGCGACCTCGAACAACTCCCCCCGCTCGCACCGCATCAGCCTCCGGTCGAGCATCGAAACCACCAGCATCGTCCCGTCCGGCCGCCACCCCAGCCCGCTCGGCTGCTGCGGCACATGCGCCATCGTCTCCGCCCACCCCTCCTCGGACAGCGCCATCACCCGATGCGTATAGAAATCCGAGAACCACAGCCGCCCGGCATGCCACCGCGGCCCCTCCGGAAACGTCAGCCCGCCCAGCACCGTCCGCAACCCGCCCTGCGTGGCCATCGCCGTCCCTCCCGGACTACCCTCCCTGCGAGCCTAACCCCAATCCACGCCAGAACAAGGCACCCCAGGAGGAAACCCAAGATGGCCACCACCTACGAAACAATCCGCTACGAACAGCCCACCCCCGCCATCGCCCGCATCGTCATGAACCGCCCCGAGGCGCGCAACGCCCAGAACCTCACCATGACCTACGACCTCAACGCCGCCTTCGACCGCGCCGTCGCCGACGAAGCCACCAAGGTCATCATCCTCGCAGGCAGCGACCCCCACTTCTCCTCCGGCCACGACCTGCGCCCCGGCGGCCGCAACAAGGCCGGCACCGACTTCCCCGCCCTCGGAACCTGGGGCGGCTTCGAGGAAGGCGGCGCCCACGGCCGTATGGCCCGCGAACAGGAAATCTACCTCCAGATCACCCGCCGCTGGCGCAACCTGGCCAAGCCCACCATCGCCGAAGTCCAGGGCCGCTGCATCGCCGGCGGCCTCATGCTCGCCTGGGCCTGCGACCTCATCATCGCCAGCGACGACGCCTCCTTCTGCGACCCCGTCGTCACCATGGGCGTCTGCGGCGTCGAATGGTTCGCCCACCCCTGGGAACTCGGCGCCCGCAAGGCCAAGGAATTCCTCTTCACCGCCGACTCATGGTCCGCCCACGAAGCCCACCGCCTCGGCATGGTCAACCACGTCGTCCCCCGCCCCGACCTCCCCGCCTTCACCCTGGCGCTGGCCGAGAAAATCGCCACCAAACCCGCCTTCGCCCTCAAAACCACCAAGGAAGCCGTCAACCGCGCCACCGACGCCCAAGGCCAACCCGAAGCCATCGAACACGCCTTCGCCCTGCACCAACTCTGCCACGCCCACAACCAGATGATGTTCAACATGGCCGTCGACCCGGGCGGGCTCTCCCCCGCCGTCAAGGGCAAGGCGCCAACCGGAGGATAAGGCGAGGGCTCTGCCCTCGACCCGCCAGGGGGCCGAGCCCCCTGGACCCTCAACACTTATCCTGAACCTGTAGGTCGGATAAGCGAAGCGCCATCCGACTCCCCCCAACCGAAATCCAATTCGCCTCACCCACCGCCACTTGCCCCCGACCATCCAAGGTGAAGTATCTTCATACCCACCTACCGGGAACACCCCCATGGCCACCGTCCAGATGCGAACCATCAACCTCACAACTTACCAGTCCCGCGCCGTCAGCGCCGACGACGTCGCCACCACCCTGGCTAATCACCACGCCAGAAGCCGACACCACCCACCCCCGTGTGGCATCTAGGGTCTTGCCCACCTCGCTTCTCGATTTCTGCAGGGCACCAACAATGAAGTTTGCCTCATTGATCTTGAGCTTGGCCGCAGGCGGGTTTGGCGTCGCCGCCGCCGTCATGATGTCAAAGGGCACCACATCCGTGCCGTGGGATTTACAAACCTGGGATGGCAGCAGCCATGAGGAACAGAAATTAAAAAATAAGGCGACATTTTTCTGGCGCCTAGGACTGGCATTCATTGGAATTTCATTTGTGATGTCATCATTTTCAGCAATTTTTGGTTATATGCCAGACTAGATGAAATCAAAATAATTGTAGTATTGGGGGAGTGCTATCCACTCCCCAACCCCACCCCACTCCCCACCATACTCCCCCGCCCCCGCACCCTCCCCCACCACCCCGCCAACCGCGGAAACCCCGCCAGCATCGCCGCCCCCTCCGGCGCCGCCGTGAAGTAGGCCATCATCGGCCCCAGATGCAGGTCCGCCAGGCTCACCCGCTCCCCCGCCATCCACTCCCCCTCCACCAGCCCCTCCAACGCCCCCAACACCCCCGCCGAAGCCGCCAGCCCCGCCGCTATCTCCCCCGCATCCCCCACCTCGCCCATAGCCGGCCGGAACACCGCATGGGAAAAAACCTGCCGCACCATCGGCCAATAGCCATAGCTGTCCACGATCCCGATCACCTGCTGCATCCGCGCCGCCTCCCGCGCCCCCGCCGGCACCAGCCGCGCCCCCGCGAACGCGACGTCGACATACCGGCAGATCGCCGCCGTCTCGTACACCGCGAAATCCCCATGCCGCAGCACCGGCACCCGCCCGAACGGATGCAGCGCCCGATACCAGTCCGGCACCGCCCCGAACGGGTCCACCTCCACATGCCGGAACGGCACGCCCTTCTCCATCAGCACCACCCGCGCGATGCGCAGATAAACGCTATAGCGATACCCGATCAGCTCAACGCCCACGCCACCCTCCTCGAAACACCGCGCCCGCGAGGCACCGCACCATGACGATGCAATCCGCCCACGCCATCGCCGACATCCTCGCCGGCCTGCTCGAACTCCTCGGCGTCGCCATCATCATCGCCGGCGTCGTCCTCGCCACATTCCTCTTCCTCCGCGCCGGCCTGCGAACCCGCGCCTGGCAGGTGGCCTACGAGCAATACCGCTCCAATCTCGGCCGCGGCATCCTCCTCGGCCTTGAGCTCCTCGTCGGCGCGGACATCATCGCCACCATCACCGCACCCCTCACCGCCGAAAGCGTCGCCCTCCTCGGCGCCCTCATCGCCATCCGCACCTTCCTCAGCTTCGCGCTCGAAACCGAGATCGAAGGCTGCTGGCCCTGGCAGCGCGCCCGCATGCACGGCAACCGCCGCCACGCCGGCAAGCTGAAGCCGCCATGAAATTTTTCCGCTAAACGGCAAAATTTCTCTTGTCCGCCGATGTTAGTTAGGATACATCACTGGAGTGACCCCAGCGCCCACTCCTCCCCCGGCCGACCCCTTCGCGTGCGCAAGCACGCCTGCGGCCGCGCGCGCGCTGC
>CAMDGX010000062.1 GCA_945897825.1 Asaia bogorensis
GACACCCGCTGGCGGGGCTGGCGCGCCGGGGGACGCGGCCGGTGGGGGGGCAGCCGCGACCGGCGCCGGGACCGATGCACTGGGCGGCGGCGTCGTCGAAGGAGTTGCAGCCGCGGGTGGCGCGGGAGCGACAGCGGGAGCGACCGCCGGTGCCTGGGCAATCGGTGCCTGGGCACTTGGTGCCTGGATCGCGGGAGTCTGGATCGCGGGACTCTGGGCTACCGTCGCCGGGCTGGAGGGTGCGGGCGCCGTGGCCGGCGGCGTCGCCACTGGGGCTTGGGCCAGGGGTGCGGGCGGTGCAGGGTCACGCAGCCCAAGCCATATCCCGATCCCGAGCGCGGCGACGCCGGCCACCCCAAGCGCCACGCCACGCGCCGCAGCACCTCGGCGTGCGTCGGACGGGGGGGCCGGAGGATCCGGCGAAGGTGCGGCCATGGCGAGCGTCTCCGTGGGTCGGGCGGTGCGCGGTCCGAAAGCCCGCGTGCCCTGCACACCGCGTAACACGGCGCGGCCCGTCTGATCGCCGCAAATCTAGGCAGACCCGGATGAGGCCGCAATCTCCCTGCAATATTGTGGTCGTCGATCGATCGCATACGATCACCCGCATCCGCCGCGGCGCGGGGCTTTACAGCCGCGCCCGCAGGCACCTAAGTCGGCACTCGGCCGGCCACGCCGCGCCCGCCTGCCATGCCCGACATCCAGTGCCGGAGACGACGATGGCGACCCGACCGAAGCATGCCACCACCGCCGCGCGCACCGGCATCCCGCAGAAACCCGGCCTGTTGCTGCCCATGCGCGTGTGGGACGGGCCGGTTCGCCTGTTCCACTGGGCCCTGGTGGTCCTGCTCGCCCTCAGCTGGGCGAGCGTGGAGATCCTGAACGACATGCGGGTGCACATGCTGGCGGGCCAGGCGATGCTGGCGCTGCTGCTGTTCCGCCTGGTCTGGGGCATCATCGGCAGCGAGACGGCGCGGTTCAGCCATTTCCTCGGCAATCCGTTCGCCGCCGTCACCCATCTGCGCCATCTGCATCGGCGCGAACCCGATATCCAGGTGGGCCACAACGCTGCGGGCGGCTGGATGGTGCTGGTGATGCTGCTGGTCCTGTTCGCGCAGGTGGCGACCGGCCTGTTCGCCAACAACGAGGACAGCTTCGTCGAGGGTCCGCTCTCCCGCCTGGTCGGCAGCGAATGGGGCGCCTGGGCGCTGAAGCAGCACCATCGCCTGTTCACCGTGATCCAGGTGGTGGTGGCGCTGCACATCCTGGCCATCCTGACCTATGCGCTGCTCAAGCGGCACGACCTGGTGCGGCCGATGATCACCGGCAAGAAGCGCCTGCCGGCGGCGACGAAGCAGCCGCGCATGCGCAGCCCCTGGCTCGCCCTGGCCATCCTGGCCGGGTGCGCGGCGGTGGTTTGGCTGGCGATGAACTGGCTTTGAGCATGCGAACGGCCGGGCGCCTGCGCACCCGGCCGCTCAATGCCGATCGGCCCTGCAGTCGGCGCCTATTGCGGCGCGCGGTAGGGGCGGTGGCAGGCGCCGCACTGCGCCGTGGTGCTGGCGAAGGCCGCGGCCGTGGCGGCCTTGTCGTTGGCCTTCAGCGCCGCCGCGAGCTTGTCGGCCTCGCGGGCCATGATGCCGGCGTTGGCGTCGAAATCCGACTTGTTCTGCCAGATCGCCGCCAGGGCGCGGGTCTTCTGCCCGCTCTCGGGGCCGCTGCCGGCGGGGAACAGGGCGGGGATGCGCTTGGCGAACGCGCTGATCTCCTCTGCCTTGGCGGCCACGGCGGTGAGGTTTGCGCCGGCGTCCATCGCCTTCTTCACCTCGCCCGTCGCGGCTCCGATGGCCTTGAAGCCAGCCTGGCGCTGGGCGATGGCATCGGCCGCGCCCTGGGCCCAGGCGGTTCCGGCGAGGCCCGCAGCAATACCGGCCAGCAAGGTGGCCGTCACAATCGTACGTTTCATCGGTCGAATATGTTCCCCATATGGTGGCCGCCCACTGGCGACGCGGAACGGAAGCATTTCGGCAAGCCATCGGGCAATTGATTTTTTTCGAAACGTCACTGGTTCGGTCGCCCAACATCGCCGTGCATCACGTTCCCGCATCCCCGCCACCCCCCGGGCCGTGATCGCCGTTACCCCGGGGCACCGGCCCACCAAGGCCATCGCGACCCGCTGGGCGGGCGCCCTGGCACGCAGGAGAAGCGCATGCCCACCATCACCTCCGTCGCCGTGTTCTGTGGCGCCAGCCTCGGTGTCTCCCCTGCCTTCCGGGAGGCGGCCGAGGCGCTCGGCGCCGGAATCGCGCGCGCCGGCTGGACGCTGGTCTATGGCGGCGGGCAACTCGGGTTGATGGGCGTGGTCGCCGACGCCGCACTCGCCGCCCGTGGCCGCGTGGTCGGCGTGATCCCTGAATTCCTGCAGCGCCGCGAGGTGGTCCACGAGGGCGTCGCCGAGCTGTTCGTCACCGACAGCATGCATTCGCGCAAGACCGGGATGTTCGAGCGCGCCGACGCCTTCGTCACCCTGCCCGGCGGCCTCGGCACGCTCGACGAGACGATCGAGATCATCACCTGGCGCCAGCTGCGCCTGCACGACAAGCCGATCCTGCTGTGCGACGTCATGGGCTCGTCCGCCCCGCTGGTCGCGGCGATCGAGTCCGCGATCGCGCTCGGGTTCGCGCGCGCGGAGGTGCGGCACCTGTTCGAGGTGCACGAAGGCGTCGATGCCGTGCTGGAGCGGCTGGCCACGCTGCCCGCCCGGCCGGGCGGGGCGGCCGAACGCCTTTGATCCCTGCCGCTTGAGCCCTGCCGCTACCTGCCGCGCGCGCAACGCCATTCTGCCGGCTTGCCGACGCGGCACTTGGCGTCTATACGCGGCTCGGCCGGAGTGTAGCTCAGCCTGGTAGAGCACTGTGTTCGGGACGCAGGGGCCGGAGGTTCGAATCCTCTCACTCCGACCATTTCCCGCCGACCGTTTCTTGCCGACCTATCGCCGCGCGCGCGCCGCCCAGAACATCAGGGCGCGTGCCGGCCAGGCCCAGGCCACCCCCGCCACCAGGAAATACACCACCTGCACGGTCCAGTGCAGCGGCAACACGTGGTCGGCCAGCGCCACCGCCGCGGCGACATAGGCGGTGAAGCCGACAACGAAGACCAGGACGGCAAGCGGGGTGCGGGACATGCCCTGGATGTGGCGGCGAATTTGCCGCAGCGCAACACCGGGCTATACAGGCACCTCGTCGCACGACCGCAAGGGAGATCTCCGCGCATGGACCTCAAGGACCACATCCGCGGCATTCCGGATTTCCCGAAGCCCGGCATCCTGTTCTACGACATCTCCACCCTGCTGCGCGACGCCGATGCCTGGCAGGTGGCGATGGGCCGGCTGGCCCGTGTGGTCCGCACCTGGCAGCCGGACCTCGTCGCCGGGATCGAATCGCGCGGCTTCCTGATGGCCGCCCCGCTGGCGCTGAAGCTCGGCTGCGGCTTCGTCATGCTGCGCAAGCGCGGCAAGCTGCCGGGCGTGGTGACGGGGCTGGACTACGGGCTGGAATACGGTACTGACCGCATCGAGATCCAGCAGGATGCCGTGCATCGCGGCCAGCGCGTGGTGGTGGTGGACGACCTTCTGGCCACCGGCGGGACGCTGTCGGCCGGCATCCGCCTGCTGCGCGGCATCGGTGCCGAGGTACCGGGGGCGGCCGCGCTGATCGAGCTCACCTTCCTCGATGGCCGCTCCAAGCTCGACGTGCCGTTCGAGGCGCTGGTCGCCTACGATTCCTGAGCACGACGCCCGATCGCGCCGGCGACGCAGCATTTGAAGCGGCCCCCGCTTGCGGCTACGAAGGGGGGCCTGCCCGCCGGACTTCCGCTCCCGGAGGACGTCGCAATGTCTGACACCGGACCGTCGCCCTCACCCCTGCCCCGTCGCGTCGCGCTGGCGCTGCTGGCGGGCGGCGCCGTGGCGCGGCCGGCGCGGGGGGAGGCGGTGCTGTCCGAAGCGCCCGTCCTGCTGGTCGCGGGGCCCGAGGGCGGTCGCCTGGCCCGCTGGGGCGCCGTGATTTCCACCGCCCTTCTCCCTGGGCTGCCCGCCGGCACCCGCCTGGAGCTGACGGCGGTCGGCGGCGAGGATGGCGTGACCGGCGCCAACCAGTTCACCACCCGCGTGGCGCCCGACGGCAATACCCTGCTGCTCGCGCCGGCCGATGCGGCGCTGGCCTGGATGGTCGGCGACCCCCGCGCCCGGTTCGACGCCGCGAAGTGGCTGGGCGTGCTCGCCGCCACCACGCCCTGTGTCGTCTGCGGACGCGCCGTGGCGCCAGGGGAGCGGCTGCGCGTCGGCATGGCCGGCCCGGTCGGCCCCGATCTCGCGGCACTGCTCGGGCTGGAGCTGTCAGGCTTCGCGGCCACGCCGGTGTTCGGCGTGCTGGACCAGGACGCCGCCGCCCAGGCGCTGGCGTCGCGCGCCGTCGATGCGGTGCTGCTGCGCGGCGGCCGCATCGCGTCCAATCTCGGCCCGCTGGCGCAGCTTGGCATCGCGCCGCTGTTCACGCTGGGCGGGCCGGGCGGCGACGGGCGCGACGCCTTCCTGCCGGAGGTGCCGACCCTGCCCGAGTTCGCCGCAAGCCGCCGCGCCGCCCTGGACCGCGGCCTGCTCGCCGCGTGGCGCGGAATCGCCGCGGTGGCGCAGACCGAGTGCGCGCTGGTGCTGCCGCAACTGACCCCGGCCGCCCTCGTCGCCCTGTGGCGCCAGGCGGCGACCCAGGCCGCCGCCGCGCCGGACCTCGTCGACCCCTCCGGCCGCACCCGCATCACCGCCGGCCCCCAGGCCCATGACGTGGCGCACGCGCTGGCGCCCGACGTCCCGGCGCTGACCGCCCTGCGCGCCTGGCTGGCGGAGCGGCTGAACTGGAAGCCGCTCTAGGCCGCGAAGCTGGTCCGGAACTCCTCGAAGCTGCGCGGGATCCGCTTCAGCCCCTCGACCACCTTGCGCCGCGTCCGCTCGTCGTCATCGGGCAGGAAATCGATCGATACCGCGTCCGAGATGCCGCCGAACCGGTCGGCGACGGCATCGGCCAGCTTGTCGTAGGTGGCGCGCACGGCGAACAGGTCCAGCACGTCGTCCGGCACCATCGCCGCCATTTCGGTCCACTGCCCCTTGCGGCTGGCTTCGTGCAGCTTGATGCCGAGGTCGGTCAGGCCGTGGATGTCGAACACGCCGCGATAGGCCGGGGTGGAGCCGTAGAACGCCACGCGGTAGCGCAGCTTCTCCGCGGCGCGGTCCACCGAAGCCTGGTCCGGCCCGGTGGCGATGAAGCCGCCGCCGGTGACCTCGAAGTTCGCGAAGCTCTTGCCCGCCTTCTCCAGCTCGCCGGCCAGCAGCGGGCGCACGACATCGGTGATGTATTTGCGCGTGGCGAAGCCGTGCAGCCGCACCCCGTCGCACAGCCGCGCGGCGGTTTTCTGCATCTCCGGCCCGACGGCGGCGATCATCACCGGCACCATCGGCAGCTTGGCCGGCTTGGGCGAGAACTCCGGCGTCATCAGGGTGAAGTTGTAGAACTTGCCCTGAAAGTTCAGCTTCTCGCCGGTTTCCCAGGTGCGCCAGATCGCGCGCAGCGCCTGGACATACTCGCCCATGCGCGGCGCCGGATGCTCCCAGCGCACGTCGAAGCGGCGCTCGTTGTGCGCCCGCACCTGGGTGCCGAGGCCGAGGACGAAGCGGCCGCGCGAATGCAGGTTCAGGTCCCAGCCCAGATTGGCGGTGATCATCGGGCTGCGCGGGAAGGAAATCGCGACCGAGGTTGCCAGCTGCACCCGCTCGGTGGCCAGGGCCGCGATGCCCAGCGGGATGAACGGGTCGTGCGCGAGCTCGGGGCAGGTGAGGCCGTCCATGCCGTCGGCTTCGGCGCGCGCGGCCAGGGGGCCGATCGCCCGCCAGTCGGTGTAGGGCACTCCAGCGGTGACGCGCATCCCGTTTCCCCTTCGATTTGCCCCGATGCCACCATGGCGGAGGGGTGGCGCGCAACCCTGCCCTGGTTGCGCCGCGCCTTGCCGCGGACGGAGCGCCCCCGCACCCTGCCCGCATGCCCTCCGCCCCGATCATTCGCCGCCCGCATTTGGATGCCGGCGCCGTCGCGTTGCTGGTTTTCCTCACCTCGCTGTGGGGGCTGCAGCAGGTATCGGTGAAGGTGGCGGTCGTCGATGGCCTGGCCCCGGGGCTCCAGGCGGCCCTGCGCTCGGTGGGGGCGGCGGCGTGCGTCATGGCGTGGATCGCCTGGCGCGACGGCCGCCACGGGCTGGCCGCCCTGGTGGCCCGCCCGGCGCTGTGGCCGGGCCTGGGCGTTGCAGTGCTGTTCGCGCTGGAATTCCTGGCGCTGTTCCCGGGCCTGCACCTCACCACCGCCTCGCGCGGGGTCGTGTTCCTGTATTCCGCGCCGTTCTTCGTGGCACTCGGTGCGCACCTGCTGATCCCCGGCGAGCGCCTGCGCCCGATCCAGGCCGCCGGACTGGTGCTCGCCTTCGCCGGCATGACGGCGGCCTTCGCCGAGGGGCTGCTGGCGGGCGGCGGCTCGATCGAGGGCGATCTGCTGTGCCTGCTCGGCGGCGCGCTCTGGGCCTCGACCACGCTGTGCGTGCGGCTGTCCAAGCCGCTGTCGGCAGCACCCCCGGCCACGCTGCTCTGGCTGCAGTTGGCCGGCTCGATCCCGATCCTGTTCGCAGTGTCGTTCCTGTGGGGCGAGATCACGCCCTGGCCGGAGATCGGTGCGATGGGCTGGCTCGCGCTGTTCTACCAGACCGTGATCATCGCCTTCGCCAGCTACCTCGCCTGGTTCCGCCTGATCCTGACCTATCCCGCCGCGCGGATCGCCGGCTTCACCTTTCTCGCCCCGCTGTTCGGCATCGTGGCCGGCTGGGCGCTGCTGGGCGAATCCCTCTCCTGGGGCCTGCTGGTCGGCGTGGTGGCGATCGGCTTCGGCATGCGGATGATCAACACGCGGCCCGCTTCAAGCTAAGGTCGCCGGACACGCAGGGGACCGCCGCCATGGACGACATGCCCATCCTGACCCGCCGCCGCATCGAGGCCGAGTTCGCGAAAGGCATCTATGAGGAGATGAAGGCCGAGCTGGGCGAGGAGAGCGCGCGGCGCATCCTCACCAACGCCATCGTCAAGCTCGCCCGCGCCTCGGCCGCCGGCTTTGCCCAGCGCGCGCCGGATGGAACACCGAGCCTCGACCATTTCCGCGCCATCCAGTCGCTGTGGACCGCGGAGGATGCGCTGCGCACCGAGGTGGTGAAATCGACGGAGACGGAGTTCCACTTCAACGTGGTGCGCTGCCGCTATTCCGAGATGTACCGGGAGATGGGCCTTGCCGAGCTGGGGGCCATCCTGTCCTGTAACCGCGATAGCGCGTTCTGCGAGGGCTACGACCCGAAGCTGAAGCTGGAGCGCTCGCAAACCCTGATGGGCGGCGCCAGCCATTGCGATTTCCGCTACCGCCGCGAGCCCTGACGGCGGGATGGAAGCCGGGTCGCCCCGGCTTCCGCAGCGCCGCAATCAGCAGCGATAGCCCTTGGAGACATCCGAGGAGGTGTAGCGGCAGCCGGGGGTGCGCGTCTGCGCCTCGGCGGAGCTGGCGATCACCGCCGGCAGCACCACGGCGGCGCCGAGGAACAGGGCAAGGGCGAGGGCAATCTTCTTCACGGCAGGATCCTTCGGTCGTTGCGATCACAGGCCCACGGCCTGTGCGCCGGGCAGATTGCCACCGATCCGTGACCGAAAGAAGACGCGGCGAAAATCATCCTCCACCTTCACGTAACCGTGATTGAACGACGGTCCCAGGCTTTCAGCCCACGCGCCCAGCCGCTACCCTCGCCGCCTTCGTTGCGCCGAGGTGACCATGCCCGCCCTCCATCCCGCCGACCTGCCGCCCGGCATCCCGGGCCGGGCCCGGCGATGACGCGGGACCCCGCCGCGTGATCGAACTCTGGATCCCGATCACCGCCACCGCCGCGCTGTTCCAGACCTGGCGCACCGCCCTGCAGCAGCGCCTGCGCGGCCAGCTTTCGGTCAATGCCGCCGGTTTCGTGCGCTACGTCTATGCGCTGCCGGTCGGCCTGCTGTTCGTGGCGCTGGGCTACGGCCTCACCGGCGAACCGCTGCCCATGCCCACGCCGCGCTTCCTGCTTTCCTGCGCGGCCGCCGGCCTGTTGCAGATCATCGGCACCACGCTGCTGATCATGGCGTTCGGCTATCGCAACTTCGCCGTCGGCACCGCCTATGCCAAGACCGAGGCGGTCCAGGGCGCCATCGTCGCCTGGATCATCCTGGGCGAGGCGCTCACGCCGTTCTCCATTGTCGGCATCCTGATCGGTGTCTCGGGCGTGCTGGTGCTGTCCTGGGGCGGCAAGGGGCTCGCGCCCCGCGACATCCTGTCCGCCACCTTCCAGCCTGCGGCACTGTGCGGCCTGGGTGCGGGCTTCGTGTTCGCCTTCACGGCGATCTTCATCAAGGACGCCAACCGCGCCCTGCCTGGCGACATCGTCATCATCAAGGCGCTGTTCGGCCTTCTGGTGACGAACCTGATGCAAACGGCGATGCAGGGCAGCTTTCTGCTGTGGCGCGAGCCAGACCAGTTCCGCGCCGCCTTCCGCACCTGGCGCTCGTCAGCCTGGGTCGGCGCGCTGTCGGCCTGCGGATCGGCCTGCTGGTTCAGCGCCTTCGCGCTCGCCCCCGTCGCACTGGTGCGCGCGCTCGGGCAGATCGAGATGGTGTTCACCCTGCTGTTCAGCCGGTTCTACCTGCACGAGAAGCTGCGCCGTGCCGACATCCAGGGCCTTGTCCTGGTGGTGGCCGGCGTGGTGCTGGTGCTGCTCGGCAGATGAGATTTCATTCGAGCGGGCGATTCACGGCTCCGGCAGTTTCGCCTCCGCCGATCGCACGCTAGTCTCCCACCAAATCGAGGGGAGACGACCATGAGCGAGCCGGTCCTGGTGGAGGTCCACAAAGGCTACCGCGTCGTGCAGATCAACCGGCCCGACCGGCTCAACGCGCTCGACCGCGCGACCCACGTGGTGCTGATGCAGAAGCTGCTGGAGGCGGAGGCCGACGAATCCTGCCGCGCCCTCATCCTCACCGGCACCGGCCGCGGCTTCTGCGCCGGCGCCGACCTCTCCGGCCGCAACCAGGCGCCTGAGCCCGAGCCAGAAGGTGCCCCCAAGCGCGACTCCGGCAGCTCCATCGAGGAAACCTGGAACCCGCTCGCCCGCAAGCTCGCCGTCATGCGCATGCCGGTGATCGCCGCGGTGAACGGCATCGCCGCCGGCGCCGGCAGCTCGATCGCGCTGGGCTGCGACATCACCATCGCCGCCCGCAGTGCCTATTTCCTTCAGGCCTTCACCCGCATCGGCCTGGTGCCCGATTGCGGCGGCACCTGGTTCCTGCCCAACCTTGTCGGCCCCGCGCGCGCCCGCGGCATGGTCATGCTGGCTGAGCCGCTGCCGGCCGAGAAGGCGCACGAATGGGGCCTGATCTGGAACGTGTTCGACGACGACAAGCTGATGGAGGAGGCCCACAAGATGGCCGCCAAGCTGGCGACCATGCCGACCAAGGCCATCCTGATGTCCCGCCGCGCCATCGCCGCCGCCACCGCCGGCAACAGCCTCAACGAACAGCTCGACCTCGAGCGCGACCTCCAGGGCATGGCCAGCCGCACCGAAGACCACAAGGAAGGCGTCACCGCATTCCTCGAAAAGCGCCCCGCCCAGTTCAAGGGGCGCTAGACGGGGGTCGCTGATGTCCCCTCCCACCGACCCGCAGGCGCTGGCGGACGCCTGCGCCGCGGCGATGTGGGCGGAGGACACCGCCAGCCAGGGCCTCGGCATGGAACTGCTAGCCGTCGGCCCCGGCACCGCGCGCATGGCAATGACGGTGCGCGCCGACATGGTGAACGGTCACGCCATGTGCCACGGCGGCTTCATCTTCACCCTGGCAGATTCCGCCTTCGCCTTCGCCTGCAACAGCCGCAACGCCAAATGCGTCGCCGCCGGCGGCAATATCAACTTCCTCCGCCCGGCCCGCCTCGGCGACCGCCTGGTGGCAACCGCCGAGGAACGCCACCTCGCCGGCCGCTCCGGCCTCTACGACATCCGCGTCACCGACCAAACCGGCCAGGTGATCGCCGAACTGCGCGGCCAATCCAGGGCGATTGGGGAGTTGTTCTTCAGGTAACATAAGGCAAGGCCAGGGCTTTGCCGTCGCGGCGCGAAGCCGCGCCACGGATGACCCACCAAAAGCCGGCGGCCTTTGGAAACCCATTCATAAAGAGAAGGAGGTCCAGGGGCTCGGCCCCTGGCGGGTCTGGGCAGAGCCCAGCTTTACTGTTTGATGGAATAGGTACCACCTAGTTCAAGAATATCTTCCCCGGATTCAAAATCCCCTTCGGATCCAGGCTCGCCTTCACGCTGCGCATCACCGCCAGCGCCGCTTCGCCCACCTCGGCCTCCAGGAACTCGCGCTTGCCGATCCCCACGCCATGCTCTCCGCTGCACGAGCCGCCGAGCGCCAGGGCGCGGGCCACGATCTTCTTGTCCAGCTCCCACGCCCGGTCGAGTCCGCCAGGTTCGGGCGGCACGAGGATGACGGTGTGGAAATTGCCATCGCCGACATGCCCGACAATCGGCGCCATCAGCCCCGAGGCGCGGATATCCTCCTGCGCGCCAAGGATCGCCTCGGCCAGCCGGGAGATCGGCACGATGGCGTCGGTGGCGATGCCCTGGTGGCCCGGTTTCAGCGATAGGGCCGCCCAGTAGGCGTCGTGCCGGGCGCGCCACAGCCGCGTGCGCTCGGTCGGATCGGTCGCCCACTGGAAGCCATCGGCGCCGAAGCCCTCGGCGATCTCCTCCGCCTGCGTCGCCTGCTCCTGCACGGAGGCGGCGGTGCCATGGAACTCGAAGAACAGGGTGGGCGCGGGCTTCAGCCCTTCGAGCTTGGAATAGCCGATGCAGGCGGACATCTGCACGTCGTCCAGCAACTCGATCCGCGCGACGGGGATGCCGGCCTGCATGGTGGCGATGACGGTCTCGACCGCGCTCTCCAGGTCCGGGAACTGGCAGATCGCGGCACTGCTCGCCTCCGGGATGCCGTGCAGGCGCAGCTGGATCTCGGTGATGACGCCCAGCGTGCCCTCGCTGCCGATGAACAGCCGGGTGAGGTCATAGCCGGCGGCCGACTTGCGCACCCGCCCGCCGGTGCGGATCACCCGCCCATCGGCCAGCACCACGGTGAGGCCCAGCACGTTCTCGCGGATCGTGCCGTATCGCACCGCGGCGGTGCCCGAGGCCCGCGTGGCGCACATGCCGCCGAGCGAGGCATCGGCGCCGGGATCGACCGGGAAGAACAGCCCCTGGTCACGCAGATGCACGTTGAGGCTGCGATGCGTGACGCCCGCCTGCACCCGGCAATCCATGTCCGGCGCGTTGACCTCCAGCACCTGGTTCATGCGCGACAGGTCGACGCTGATGCCGCCGCGTACCGGTGTCACATGGCCTTCCAGCGAGGTGCCGGTGCCGAACGGCACCACCGGAACAGCATGGGCGTGGCACAGGGCGAGAAGCCTGGAGACTTCCTCGGTGGTCTCCACGAAGGCCACGGCATCCGGCAGAACCGGCGGCTGCGTGTCCTGGCCATGCGCGTGCTGGTCGCGCAGCCCGGCATGGGTGGTGATGCGCTCGCCAAGGAAGGCGCTCGCGGCTTCGATGACCGTATCGACCGGTCGGGACATCTGGCGTCTCCGCAGGCAGGAAGGCTTGCAGCTTTGGCGCGCGGCACGCAGCGTGGCAAGCCTGCAAGGAAGGAGTCTCCCGATGCTGGACCCGAAGGGCCGCGTGGCCATGGTAAGCGGCGCCTCGCGCGGCATCGGCCGCCGGATCATGGAACGCCTGCTGGCCGCCGGCTGGCAGGTCAGCGCCGGCGCGCGCACCCCCTCCGCCGTGGCGGCGGCCGAAGGGCTCATGGTCCACCGCTATGCCGCCGAAAGCGCCGCCGATGCCCACGCCTGGGCAGCGGCCACCATGGCGCGGTTCGGCCGCATCGACGCGCTGGTCAACGCCGCCGGCATCTCCCGCCCCTCCCCGCTCGACGATGACGACGAGACGGCGATCGACGCGATGTGGGACGTGAACGTGAAGGGCCCGCTGCGCGCCATCCGCGCCGCCCTGCCGCATCTGCGCGCCAGCGGCACCGGGCGGGTGCTGAACATCGCCTCGCTCTCCGGCAAGCGCGTCACCAACGCCAATTTCGGCTATGCGATGAGCAAGTTCGCCCTGATCGCGCTGACGCAGGCGGTGCGGCGGGAAGGCTGGGAGCACGGCATCCGCGCCACCTCGCTCTGCCCGGGCTTCGTGGCCACCGACATGACCGCCCATGTCGCCAATGTGCCGGCCGCGGCGATGACCGATGCCGGCGACATCGCCGCCCTGGCCGAGATCCTGCTCGCCCTGCCGAACAACGCAACCATCGGCGAGCTGCTGGTGAACTGGAAGCTGGAGCCGATGCTGTAGCGCACGACACGCACGCGCCGGAATTGACGGTTCCTTAACCGCCGACGGCCACGCTGCACCGCATGTTCGGATGGACCCGGCGCGCGGCGGAGCGGACGGGCGCGGCCGCCACCCAGGCGGCGGCGGCGCTGCCGGTCGTGCACGACATGGCCCATGTCCAGGTGCTCGGCCTCCTCGTCACCGACACCTACCGCTGGAAGCGCGACTGGGCGCTCTGGCGCGTCCGCTTCGCCTACAGCAACGACACGCCCGGCCTGTCCTTCCGCGAGGTCGCGGCCTTCGTGCGCGAGGCCGCTGCCGCGCATTGCCAGCACCGCTGCGACTGCGCCGAGATCGTGCTCTACCTGGCCCATGTCGAAGACCTCAAGACGGTGTTCGCCGCCTATGGCGCGATCCCGCACGGCATCGGCCAGATCTCCGCTATCCAGGGGCGCGACGCCTACCTCCAGGCCGCCGCCCTGGCCGCCGAACTGGCCGGACTGGCCCGCACGCCGGACCGCGCCTCCGAGGACGAGGTGATGGGGCTGCCAGACCTCGCCTGGCAGGTCGAGGGCTACGGCATGGGGCGCATCGCCACGACCGAACTGCGCGGCCGGCGCATCGTGGTGCGGCTGGGCGTCCTGTCGGGCCAGGAATTCTGGGTCGTGGACGTGAACGACCGCCCCGCCTGCGCCCGGTTTCGCGCGCGGCTGGACGCGATGAGCAAGATGGGGGTGGCGGCGGCGCTCAAGGCGTATGAGGTACGGCCGAGGTAAAGGAAGCAGTTTTTTTTAAAAAAAGAACCAAAAAACTCCTACCAATTGCACCGCATTCAATGCGCAAGGCGCGGCACAAACGGATAAAAGTCTTTTTGCTTCTTTTTCTACAGAAAAAGAAGGCCCTTCCTACATTTCCTCCCCAAACCGATAGATCCGCCATGCGTTGTCATGAAACAGCGCCTTCTGCTCCTCGGCCGTGAATCCCGCGATCGCGTGGGCGAATCCGGCGACATTATCCGCGTAGCTCAGCGCACGACGCCCGACCGGGTAGTCGGTGCCGAACATGGCGCGCGCGGGACCAAAGGCGTCGATGCAGGTGAGCACGGCGGTGCGTAGGCCGGCGGGGGATTTGTCCGGGGCATAGGCGCCGAAATTGCTGACCTTGATCGCGACATTGGGTTGCGCCGCCATGAGCGCGAGGCCCGCGCGCCAACGGTCCAGCCCCGCCGCGTCGCGGTCGACAGGGGTGGCGCAGTGGTTCACCACGATCTGCAAGTCGGGCATGTCCCTGGCCAGGCGAGCCACATCGTCGCTCTGGTAGGGGTTCATCAAGACCTCGAGCAGCATGCCGGAGCGGGCAAGGGCCGCGATCCCGCGTCGGATCGCCGGCCGGTCGAGGATGCCGGCATCGGTCCAGCGCTTCGCAGAGTCCGGATGCCAGCGGATGGTTTCACGCACGCCGACAACCGGGCCAGCCGCACGGTGGGCAGCAAGCCGCGCCTCCACATCCGGCGCATCGAGGTGAACGAAACCGATGAGACGGGCGGCAACCCCGCGCGGGCGAGGGACGGACATCAGCCAGCGTGTCTCGGCCACCGGATCGTCGGCGCGGTCCCAAGCGGCTTCGACATGCACGGAGCCGGCGAAATTGGTCGCGCCCACGTCGGCGAGAAAGTCCCCGGGAAGGTAGTCGCGGCGCAGGAAGTCGAGGTTGCCAAGCGAGGCCATCGCCGGATCGCGCCCTTCGATCCAGGGGTGGCGGCCGAGCGACAGGTCCCACAGATGGTGGTGCGCGTCGATCACCGGGCCGGCATAGGGGTCCGTCACGAAGCCCTCCCATCAACTGCGCGCGATTGACCGCCCCGCGGGCGGGGCCTAGCGTTTCGGCCACCAATCCACGGGAGAAACGGAACAATGGCAACCAAGGTCGCGAAAATCTGGGCGTCGGGCAAGGCCGTCGTCAATGGCTGGCTGGCGATTCCTTCCGGCTTCTCGGCCGAGGTGATGGCGCAGGCCGGGTTCGACAGCATAACCGTGGACATGCAGCACGGCGCGCAGGATTTCCTCTCGATGTTGCAATGCTTCCAGGCGATGCAGGCCCATCCCGTGACACCGATGGTGCGCGTGCCGTGGAATGAGCCCGGGATCATCGGCAAGGTGCTCGACGCCGGCGCGATGGGCGTGATCTGCCCGATGATCAACACCAAGAAGGAGGCCGAGGCCTTCGTGCAGTATTGCAAGTATCCGCCGCTCGGCACCCGCTCCAACGGCGCTTTCCGCGCCGGCATGTATGGCGAGGGCTCGGCCTACCAGCTGACCGCCAACACCGAGACGCTGTGCATCCCGATGATCGAGACCAAGACGGCGATCAAGAACATCGATGCCATCCTCGATGTCGAGGGCGTCGCGGGCATCTATGTCGGCCCGTCCGACCTCGGCCTGTCCTACGGCCTGCCGGCGAAGCTCGACCGCGACGAGCCGGAGATCCTGAAGGCCTACGACAAGATCCTGAAGGCCTGCCAGTCGCGCGGCATCTATGCCGGCATCCACACCGGCGGCTCGGCCGACGCGGCGCGCTGCATCGCGCGCGGCTTCCGGCTGACCACGCTGATGAACGACAGCGGCATGATGGCCAGCTTCGCCAAGACGTGCATCGCCGAGACGCGCAAGGCGAGCAAGGGCGTCGCGTAAGTCAAGGCAAGCGATTCCAGGGGGCCGAGCCCCCTGGACCCTCTATACTTAAGAAATGGGGTCCAAGGCCCCAGCCTTAGGCCCTTGCTTCCTGGAGATTGTACCATGGCCCCCCCCGTCGTCATTCGCCTGAACGACCAGGACTCCGTGGTGATCGCCCGATCCACCCTGCTGCCCGGCACCGAGGTCGCACCTGGCGTCGCCGCCAGCCAGCGCATTCCCGCCGGCCACAAGGTCGCGGTGAAGCCGGTCGCCCAGGGCCAGCCGGTGCGACGCTACGGCCAGATCATCGGCTTCGCGACGGCGGATATCGCGCCCGGCCAGCACGTCCACGTGCACAACATCGGCATGGGCGACTTCTCGCGCGACTACGCCCATGGCGTCGATGCCCGCCCCACCGACTACTTCAACGCGCCCGCCACCTTCATGGGCATCCGCCGCCCCGATGGCCGCGTGGCCACGCGCAACTACATCGGCATCCTGACCAGCGTGAACTGCTCGGCCCACGTCGCCGACATGGTCTCGATGGCCTTCCGCAAGGACCCAATCAGCGGGCGCAACCCTCTCGCCGACTACCCGAACGTCGACGGCGTCGTGGCCCTCACCCACAAGACCGGCTGCGGCATGGCCGCCGGAGAACCGCTTGCCCTGCTGCGCCGCACCCTCGGCGGCTACGCCCGCCACCCGAACTTCGCCGCCGTCATCGTGCTCGGCCTCGGCTGCGAGGTGAACCAGCTCGCCGGCCTGCTCCAGGAACAGAAACTGGCCGGCCGCCTGCGCGGCATGGACATCCAGGAGATGGGCGGCACCCGCAAAACCGTCGAAGCCGGCATCGCCTTCGTGCGCGAGGTGCTGGCCGACGCCAACAACGTCCGGCGCGAGCCGGTGCCGGTCAGCGAACTCACCGTCGCCCTGCAATGCGGCGGGTCGGACGGCTATTCCGGCGTCTCCGCCAACCCGGCGCTCGGCGTGGCCAGCGACATCCTGATCCGCCACGGCGGCAGCGTCATCCTGTCCGAAACCCCGGAAACCTACGGCGCCGAACACCTCCTCACCCGCCGCGCCCCCGATCGCGAAGTTGGCGAGAAACTCGTCGGCCTGATGCGCTGGTGGGAAGACTACACCGCGCGCAACAACGCCGAGATGGACGCCAACCCCTCCCCCGGCAACAAGGCCGGCGGCCTGACAACCATCCTGGAGAAATCCCTCGGCGCCATGGCCAAGGCCGGCAGCACCAACCTGGTCGAGGTGGTGAACTACGCCGAATGGCCGACCAAGAAGGGCTTCATCTTCATGGACACGCCCGGCTACGACCCCGTCGCCGCCACCGGCCAGGTCGCCGGCGGCGCCAACCTGGTCGCCTTCACCACCGGCCGCGGCAGCGTGTTCGGCTGCAAGCCCGCCCCCTCCCTGAAGCTCGCCACCAACACCGCCATGTTCCGCCGCATGGAAGAGGACATGGACATCAACTGCGGCACCATCCTCGACGGCGACGAGACCATCGCGGATTGCGGGCAGAAGATTTTCGAGCTGTTCCTGCGCACGGCGTCCGGCGAGCCAACCAAAAGCGAACTGTTCGACTTCGGCGCGGCTGAGTTCGCACCGTGGGTGCTAGGGGCGACGATGTAGAAGAAAGATTCTTCTTTTTCTGAAGAAAAAGAATCAAAAAGACTTTCATCCCGTTGCTCCGGCCTCCACCCTTCGGCCCAAGAGAGGAAAGTTTTTTGGTTCTTTTTTTAAAAAAGAACATACTTCCTTCCTCTTGCGGCATTTCGCGCCTCTCGCACGTTATGCGCTATAGTCTCGGTCCAGCCGTCCCTAGCCACTGGCATGAAGGCAGCAAAGCCATGTCCCAGCCCATCGCCCCCCGCATCGACGTCGTTTCCGACACGATCTGCCCTTGGTGCTACATCGGCAAGCGCCAGCTGGAGCGCGCCCTCTCCCTGCTGGAACCGCAGGGCCTACGCTTCGACGTGGCGTGGCATCCCTTCCAGCTGAACCCGGACATGCCGCGCGAGGGCGCGGACCGCATGCAGTATCGCATCGCCAAGTTCGGCTCGCTGGAAAAGTCGCAACAGCTCGACGCGCGCATTACCGAAACCGCGTCCGGCGTCGGCCTGGAGTTCCACCTCGACCGCCTGACCCGCACCCCGAACACGCTGGATGCCCACCGCGCCGTCTGGCTGGCCGGCCAGCACGGCGTGCAGGACGCGGTGATGGAGGCGCTGTTCCGCCTGTACTTCGTCGAGGGCGGCGACCTCGGCGACCGCGCCCTGCTGACCGAAACGGCCGCGGCGGCGGGGCTGGACCGCGCGGCGCTGGCCGCGATGTATGCCGGCGAGGACGGGCTGGACGTGGTGCAGCGCGGCGACGCGGCCGCACGGCGCGGCGGCATCTCGGGCGTGCCGAGTTTCCTGATGGGCGGCTACCTGCTGTTCTCCGGCGCCCTGCCGGCCGAGCAGATGGCCGAGGCCTTCGCCCATGCGTGGAAGGTGCTGAACACGCAAGCTGCTTGACCGCCCCCCCTGCACTTGCGCCACCATGCCGCGCAGGACAGCAGGGAGGCTCAGATGAAGCGGCGGACATTCCTCAAGGCAACGGCCGCGGCGGCGGCCCTGCCGGCGCCGGCGATCGGCCAGGGCAACTCGAAGGTGCTGCGGGTCGCCCCCGAGGCGAACCTGGCCAGCATCGACCCGGTCTGGACCACGGCCACGGTCGCCAACGTGCACGGCTACATGGTCTACGATACGCTGTTCGGCTCCGACACCGGGCTGAACCCGCATCCGCAGATGGCCTCCGGCCACACCCTGTCGGACGACAAGCGCACCTACACCATCACGCTGCGCGACGGCCTGGCCTTCCACGACGGCGAACGCGTGCGGTCGCAGGATTGCATCACCTCGATCAACCGCTGGTCCAAGCGCTCCTCCTGGGGCCAGGCGCTGGGCGCGGTGATGGACGAGATGAAGGTGGTCGACGACCGCAGCTTCACCATCCACCTCAAGAAGCCCTTCGCCCACACGCTCGCCGCACTCGGCCAAGGCTATTGCTACGTCATGCCCGAGCGCGTGGCGCAGACCGACCCGTTCCGCCAGATCACCGAAACCACCGGCTCCGGCCCCTTCATCTTCAAGCGCGACGAATGGGTCTCCGGCGCCCGCGCGGTGTGGGTCAAGAACGAGAAATACATCCCGCGCGACGGCGCGCCGAACATGTTCTCGGGCGGCAAGCGCGTCTTCGTCGACCGCGTCGAACACATCGTCATGCCCGACGGCGCCACCGCCGCCGCCGCCCTGCAATCGGGCGAGATCGACTGGGTCCACGTCCCGACGATCGACCTGGTGCCGATGCTCGGCCGCAGCCAGGGCGTGCGGACCTTCGTGAACGACCCGTTCGGCTGGATCGGCGTGATCCGCCCGAACTTCCTCCACCCGCCGTTCAACAACCGCGCCCTGCTGCGCGCCATCCTGCCGGCGATCGACCAGCAGGAATTCCTCGACGCGGTGATCGGCGACCAGAAGGAGCTCGGCAAGGTGCCCGTCGGCTTCTTCACCGAAGGCGGGCCGATGGCCAACAAGGCCGGGCTGGAGGTGCTGACCGGCAAGCGCGATCTCGCCCTGGCCCGCAAGCTGGTGGCCGAAAGCGGCTACAAGGGCGAGCGCGTCGTGCTGATGTCCCCGTCGGACCAGCCGGCACTCGCGCAGATGACCCAGGTGGTGCGCGACGTGTTCGTGAAAGTCGGCCTGAACGTCGAGTTCGTCTCGATGGACTGGTCGACGCTGGTCGCCCGCCGCGCCAGCCGGGAGCCGCCGGAGAAGGGCGGCTGGAACGCCTTCTGCACCTCCTGGGGCGGCATGTCGGTGATCGACCCGGGCGGGCACTTCCCGATCCGCGGCAACGGCAACGGCGCCTGGTTCGGCTGGCCGGACGACCCCAAGATGGAGGAAATGCGCAACGCCTGGCTCGACTCGCCGGACCGCGCTGCACAGCAGAAGATCTGCGAGGAGCTGCAGGCATACGCGTTCCAGCAGGTGCCGGTGATCCCGACCGGGCAGTGGTTCTACCCCATGGCCGCCCGGACCAACATCGCCGACATCGTGCGCGGCCCGTTCGCGCTCCACTGGAACCTGCGCAAGGGCTAATACCCGAGGAACGCCGGTCCCCCGCGAAGGGGGCCGGCTACTCCCCGTCCCCGCGCCGCAGCACCACCGTCGCGCGCGCGTCGCTCAACGGGGCCGCCAGCAGCGTTTCCAGCGCCGGATAATCGCCCGGCTGCACCACGTCCCGCGCCACCACGAGATGCCGGCGCACACGCAGCGCCTGTCCCTCGCGGCGATAGGTCGCGGTGTAGCGTCCGGCATTGGTCTCGACCGTGACATCGCCCGGCAACCCCACCACCGAAAGCCCCGGCGCGAGCACGATGGTGGTGTCCCACACATGCTCGCCCACATCGGCGATCATCGGCGTCGCCCGCGTGCCGTTCGGCGCCAGCTTGGCGCGCAGCCGGGTCGCCGGGTTGATGTCGATGCCGGATGGAATGCGCAGATAGGCCGTGTCGCCCTGGAACGTCACCGCCTGGCGCGCCTGCCACGCAGCGGTCAGGTCGAGCGGGCGGGACAGATCGCGCGGATTGCTGGCGTCGATCGTGCCCACCCCGCCCTCCGCCGTCCCGGCCAGGATGCGCTCGGCGAGGTCGCGCAGCGAGGAGGCGTTGGCCAGCGCGCCGCGCAGCCCGATCTCGGCGGCTGCGCTCAGCGCGATGCGCGCGGTGGCGTCGATCGTGCCCTCCGCATCGATCGCAAGCGTGGTCTCCAGATGATAGCGATTCGCCTCCGGCCGTGCCGCCGGCGTGCGCGCCACGCGCCCCTCGGGGGTCGCCAGCACCACCGTCTTGCCCGACAGCCGCCGGTCCAGCGCATCGAACCCGGCATGGTGGTCGGTGGGGTTGGCGTAGTGGTCGAACGCCGGCAGGTAGATGATCGCGTGGTTGAACTGCCCGGGCATCCACAGCGGCAGGTCGGTGGTGCGGCTGCCCCAGTCGATGATGGCGGCATGGCTCTCGATGCCCCGGGCCGCCAGCAGCGCCTGCATCAGCGCCACGTGGTCCTTGCAGTCGCCATAGCCGTTCTTCAGCACCTCGGCGGCATGGTGCGGCACCCAGCCATCGTCGGGATCGAGATAGACCGCGACGTAGCGGATATTGCCGGTGATCCACTCATGGATCGCCCGCGCCGCCTCGCGCCCGGTCCGCTCGCCCACGATCCGCGCCGCCAGTGCATCGATCTCCGGCGTCGGCACCACCCGGTCGCGCGACTGGCGGTGATACAGCGCGCCCAGCGCCTCCAGGTTCGGCTGCGTGGTCGCCACGAACAGCGGCTGGAAATCGCCGGACGAGACGCTGTTGCGCTCCGCCTCGCGCGCCGGCAGGTCGCGTATCACGGCCCGGATGCGCCTTATGCCATCCCCCACCGTCTCCTCCACCTCGAACGCGCCGCCCAGCAGCCCCGGCCGGGTGCGCCATGCGAACGGAATCCCTTCGGGGATCTCGATCTCGGAGATGTCCTCCCCGGTCTCCCATTCCAGCAGCGCCTGGTTCGTCACATTCACACCCAGCAGCGGCGGCACCTTCTGCGTGCGCTTCCAAACGATGTGGGTGCGGCTGCCCTCGCGCAGCTGCGGGAACAGCACAGTGGTGGTCAGGCTGCCGGTGAACCCCGGTGCGCTCTGGCTGGCCGCACTCGGGCGGGTGAAGATCGAAGACGGCGGCACATGGATGCGCGTGCCGTCCGGCTGGTCCACCCACGCCTCCACCACCTCCAGGCTCTGCTTGTCCGGATAGAAGCTGCGCGCCGCCCGTTCGCCTGCGCGCAGGCCGCGCGCGGTCAGCAGCGTGGCGTCCTGGGTGCTGGTCTCGACATAGGTGAGGTCCGGCGCCACCACGATGCGGTCCACCGACCGGTCGAGCCGGACATGGGTGACAGGCTGGGCCAGCGCCGCGGCGGCGAACAACAACAGCATCAACAACGCGGCACTCGCGCCACGGGTCAGCACGGCGAGCATCGGGCCCCTCCATCCCAGGTCGGGCCGACTGTATCCGAAACGGCCGGGGATAGCCCATGCGTCCTGCAGGCGGTATAGAAACGGCTTCCAGAGCCAGTCGGGACCATGCCCATGCCCCAGGATGCCGCCATCACCGCCTATGTGATCCCGCCCCCTGCCGTCTCCACGGTCCCCGTGGCCGGCGGCGGCGCCTTCCCGGTGCGCCGCGTCTTCTGCGTCGGCCGCAACTACGCCGCCCACGCCCGCGAGATGGGCAGCGACCCCGACCGCGAACTGCCGTTCTTCTTCTGCAAGCCCGCCGACGCCCTGCTGCTCGACGGCCAGGACATGCCCTACCCGCCGATGAGCAAGGACCTCCACCACGAGATGGAACTGGTCGTCGCCATCGGCAAAGGTGGCGCCAACATCGCCGAGGCCGACGCCCTCTCCCACGTCTGGGGCTACGCCGCCGGCCTCGACATGACCCGGCGCGACCTCCAGAACGCCGCCAAGAAGGAAGGCAAGCCCTGGGACATGGGCAAGGGTTTTGATCATTCCGCCCCGATCGGCACACTGGTGCCGGCCTCCACCCTGCCCGACCCGACGCGAGGCAAGATCGAGCTGAAGGTCAACGGCGCCGTCCGCCAGACCTCCGATCTCTCCCTGCTGATCTGGAGCGTGGCCGAGACCATCGCCTACCTCTCCAAGCTCGTCACGCTGGCCCCCGGCGACCTGATCTACACCGGCACCCCCGAGGGCGTCGCCGCCGTGCAGAAGGGCGACGTGCTGGAAGGCGTGGTCGAGGGCGTGGGCACCGTGCGCACGAAGATCGTCTAGTGGCCGCCCCGGCCCGGCGGCGTCCCCTGCGCATCGCCACCTGGAACATCAACTCGCTGCGCCTGCGCCTGCCGCTGCTGCCGCGCCTGATCGAGGCGCTGGCGCCCGACGTGCTGTGCCTGCAGGAAACCAAGGTGCCGGACGAGCTGTTCCCGCTCGAGGGCGTCCGCGCCCTCGGCTTCGAGCACATCCGCTTCCGCGGCATGAAGGGCTACAACGGGGTGGCGATCCTTTCGCGCATCCCCTTCGTCCACCACGACCTCGCGCCGGACTGGTGCGGCCGCGGCGATTGCCGCCACCTCGCCGTCGAGCTGGACGCGCCCGGCGGCCCGGTCGAGCTGCACAATTTCTATATCCCCGCCGGCGGCGACGTCCCGGACCGCACGGTGAACGACAAGTTCGGCCACAAGCTCGATTTCCTGGGCGAGGCGACCCAGTGGTTCGCCGCCCGCACCAGCCTCTCCCGCACCGTCCTGGTCGGCGACCTGAACATCGCACCGCTGGAGCACGACGTCTGGAGCCACAAGCAGCTGCTGGATGTCGTGAGCCACACTCCGGTTGAAACCGACGGCCTGCTCGCCTGGCAGCGCGCCGGCTGGGTCGACGGCGTGCGCCATTTCGTGCCCTCCGACGAGAAGCTGTATTCCTGGTGGTCCTACCGCAACCGCGACTGGCGCAGCTCGAATCGCGGCCGCCGCCTGGACCATGTCTGGGTCACCGACGACCTCGCCGGCACCCTCGCCCGCCAGACGATCCTCACCGACGCGCGCGACTGGACCCAGGCCAGCGACCACGTCCCGGTCTGCGTCGAACTGGCCCTGTAAGCCGGCTAAACCGCGTCACTTCCGCTGCCACCGGTCCCGCGGCTCCAGCACCGCCTGCGGACCTGCGCCGTCGAGCCACGCGGCGGCCTCGCGGTCGTCCCGCAGGGTGCTGTCCCAGAACGCGGTGCTGAGTGCCTGGATCGCCCGGTGGTGGTTGGGGTTGCGCGGCAAGTGATCGCCCGGCAAGGCGGTATCCGCGAAGGCCGAATGCTCGGCTTCGTGCAGCACCAGCTCATACTTCCGTCCCGGCGGCAGCGCCGGAAACACGGCAAGGCGGTCGGTGCCACCATCGACCAGCGACACGTCGTGGCTGCCGGTCATCACCATCCAGGGAATCGGCACGTGGGCAAAGGCGTCGGAAGGTGCGCCGGGCGCCGGACCGCGCGGGCTGAGGACCAGTGCCGCCTTGATGCGCGGATCGGGCCAGGTGCCCGGCAGCCCCGGCGGCACACGCTGCCCGGCGACCACCTGAGTGGTGAACCCGCCGAAGGAATGTCCGGCCAAGCCGATGCGGTCGAGCCGCAGCCGACCGTCCAGGCGGTTCTCATCACCCGCGGTATTCCAGACCGCCAGCGCGTCGAGCACGGCAACCACGTCGCGCATGCGTGCCACCAGGTTTGCGCCGCTGGCGGCGGCGCGCAGCGCGGCCAGGCGCTGATCCGGCTCCACGGTCCGCCACACTGCATCGTCGGAGCCGGGGTGCTGCAGGAACACGGTGACGTAGCCGCGGGCCCGCCAGCGCCGCTCAAGATAGCTGGCCCCCAGCCGATTGCCCCCCAGTCCATGGCTGAACAGGATCACCGGCATGGCCTCGCGCGAGGCCCGCCGCGCGATGCGCAGCGGGATCGCCCGCTGGCGCGCGGCGTCGTGCAGGGTGATGTCGTAGATGTGGTCGGCTGCCTTGGATTGCGGGCCAGGCACCGTGGGATCGTAGTCCCGGGCCATCGCGGGCCCGGCCGCGAACCACGCCGAGCCCCCAATCGCCAACGCCCTGCGGGTTGGACGCAGGGTCGCCATCGAACGCGCCCGGCCGTGCAGCTAGACCGGCGTTGCCGCGTCGGCCAGCACGGTCACGCGGGTCGGCGTAACCTCAGCGAAACCACCGGTCACCTGGAGGCTTTCGGTCACGCGCCCGCCTTCATACAGGCGGATCACACCAGGCTGGAGCAGGACGATCATGGGCGCGTGCTGCGGCAGCACGCCCATCTCGCCCTCGGCGGCCGGAATCACCACCATGTCCACCGGCCGCGACAGCAGCAGCTTTTCCGGACTCACGATTTCCAGATCGACGGGCATGGCGGCTGATCCCTGTTAGGCGCTGGCCTTCATCGACTCGGCCTTCTTCACGGCCTCCTCGATGGTGCCGACCATGTAGAACGCGGCCTCGGGCAGGTGGTCATACTCGCCTGCGACGATCGCCTTGAAGCTGCGCACCGTGTCGGCGATCGGCACGAACACGCCGGGGAAGCCGGTGAAAACCTCGGCCACATGGAACGGCTGGCTCAGGAAGCGCTGGATCTTGCGCGCGCGCGCCACCACCAGCTTGTCCTCTTCCGAAAGCTCGTCCATGCCAAGGATGGCGATGATGTCCTGCAGCGACTTGTAGGTCTGCAACACGCGCTGAACCTCGCGCGCCGTGGTGTAGTGCTCCTCGCCGACGATGCGCGGGTCGAGCGAGCGCGACGTCGAGTCGAGCGGGTCCACCGCGGGGTAGATGCCCAGCTCCGCGATCTGGCGCGACAGCACGGTCGTGGCGTCAAGATGGGCGAACGAGGTCGCAGGCGCCGGGTCGGTCAAGTCGTCGGCCGGCACGTAGATGGCCTGCACCGAGGTGATCGAGCCCTTGTTCGTCGAGGTGATGCGCTCCTGCAGCGCGCCCATGTCGGTCGCAAGCGTCGGCTGGTAGCCCACCGCCGAGGGAATGCGCCCCAGCAGCGCCGACACCTCGGCGCCCGCCTGGGTGAAGCGGAAGATGTTGTCCACGAAGAACAGCACGTCCTGCCCTTCCTCGTCGCGGAAGTATTCCGCCAGGGTCAGGCCCGACAGCGCCACGCGGGCGCGCGCACCCGGCGGCTCGTTCATCTGGCCATAGACCAGCGCCACCTTGGAGCCCTCGGTGGTGCCTTCGCCCAGCTTGATGACGCCCGCGTCGCACATCTCGTGATAGAGGTCGTTGCCCTCGCGCGTCCGCTCGCCGACGCCGGCGAACACCGACACGCCGCCATGCGCCTTGGCGATGTTGTTGATCAGCTCCTGGATGAGCACCGTCTTGCCCACGCCGGCGCCGCCGAACAGCCCGACCTTGCCGCCCTTCAGGTAAGGCGCCAGAAGGTCCACCACCTTGATGCCCGTCACCAGGATCTCGGCCGAGGCGGCCTGTTCCTCGAAGGTCGGCGCCAGCCGGTGGATCGGCATGCGCGTGGCGGTGTTCACCGGCCCGCGCTCGTCGATCGGCTCGCCGATCACGTTCAGGATGCGGCCGAGGGTCTGCGGCCCGACCGGCACCGAGATCGGCGCGCCGGTGTCCACCACTTCCTGGCCGCGCACCATGCCGTCGGTGCTGTCCATGGCGATGCAGCGGACGGTGCGCTCGCCCAGCTCCTGCGCCACCTCGAGCACCAGGTTCAGCTCACCGACCTTGGTGTTCAGCGCGCTCATGATGAAAGGGAGCTCGCCGTCGAACTGCACGTCGACCACGGCCCCGAGAACCTGGGTCACGCGCCCGACATTGTTGCTGGCCATGAAGGGACTCCTGCTTGCTGCGATCGAGGGATCAGACGGCTTCGGCGCCGGAGATGATCTCGATCAGCTCCTTGGTGATGTTCGCCTGGCGGGCGCGATTGTAGTTCAGCGTTAGGCGCTTGATCATGTCGCCCGCATTGCGCGTGGCGTTGTCCATCGAGGTCATCTGCGCGCCGTAGAAGCCTGCGGAATTCTCCAGCAGGGCGCGATAGACCTGGATGGCCAGGTTCTGCGGCAACAGCCGCGCCAGGATCACTTCCTGGTCGGGCTCGTCGGGGTCGCCAGCCTCGTACTCGTAGATCGCCCCGCCAGGACCGGCGGCACCTTCGGCCGGCAGCGGCGCCGGGATCAGCCGCATCTCGGTCGGGATCTGCGAGATCACCGACTGGAAGCGGTTGTACACCACGGTGCAAACGTCGAACGCGCCATCATCCAGCAGCTGGGTGATGCGGGTCGCAACCTCCTGCGCATCGGCGAAGCCGACGGTCTTCTTGCCCGCGAACGAGATCTCGCCCACGAACCGGCCCGGCAGCTCGCGGCGCAGATAGTCGCGCCCCTTGCGGCCCACCGACAGGATCTTGACCGTCTTGCCCTCGCTCTCGAGCTTGCGCGCGAGATTGCGGGTCATGCGGCCCACATTGGTGTTGAACGCCCCCGCCAGGCCCCGATCGCCCGTGACGGGAACCAGCAGATGAACCTTGTCCGCCCCGGTGCCGGCCAGCAGCTTCGGCGCGGACGGGGAGCCCGCCACCGAGGCACCGAGCGAGGCCAGCATCCGCTCCATGCGCTGGGCATAGGGGCGGGCCGCCTCGGCCTGGGTCTGGGCGCGGCGCAGCTTGGACGCCGCGACCATCTTCATGGCCGAGGTGATCTTCTGCGTCGACTTCACGCTGGTGATGCGGACCCGAAGGTCCTTCAAGGTCGCCATGGCGTGCTGCTACCGGCTCAGGCGAACGACTTGGTGAAGCCGTCCAGGAACGCGATGAGCTTCTTCTCGGTCTCCGGCTTGATCTCGCGATCCGCACGGATGGCCTCGACGATCCCCGGCTCGCGGGACTTGATGTCCGCCAGCAACTGGCTCTCGAAGCGGCCGACCTTGCCCACGTCGATCTTGTCGAGATAGCCGCGCACGCCGGCGAACAGGCCGATCACCTGCTCCTCGACCGGCACCGGCCGGAACTGCGGCTGCTTCAGCAGCTCGGTCAACCGCGCGCCGCGCGCCAGCAGTTGCTGGGTCGAGGCATCGAGGTCCGACGCGAACTGGGCGAACGCCGCCATCTCGCGATACTGCGCCAGCTCGAGCTTGATGCGCCCGGCCACCTGCTTCATCGCCTTGATCTGCGCCGCCGACCCCACGCGCGACACAGAGATGCCGACGTTCACGGCCGGGCGGATGCCCTTGAAGAACAGCTCGGTCTCCAGGAAGATCTGCCCGTCGGTGATCGAAATCACGTTGGTCGGGATGTAGGCGGACACGTCGCCGGCCTGCGTCTCGATGACCGGCAGCGCCGTGAGCGAACCCGCCCCCTCGCTGTCGTTCATCTTCGCCGCGCGCTCGAGCAGGCGCGAATGCAGGTAGAACACGTCGCCCGGATAGGCCTCACGGCCCGGCGGGCGGCGCAGCAGCAGCGACATCTGGCGATAGGCAACGGCCTGCTTGGACAGGTCGTCGTAGAAAATGACCGCGTGCATCCCGTTGTCGCGGAAATACTCGCCCATGGTGCAGCCGGTATACGGCGCGAGGAACTGTGTCGGCGCGGGGTCCGAAGCCGTCGCGGCGACGACGATGGAGTATTCCATCGCGCCATTCTCTTCCAGCGTGCGCACCAACTGGGCGACGGTGGAGCGCTTCTG
>CAMDGX010000063.1 GCA_945897825.1 Asaia bogorensis
CACCCACCGTCACCGCCACGCTGGCGGGCAGTTCGGCGGCGCGGAAGCGGGCCCGGCGCTTGCCCGCGCCCCCCCGCCGCCGCCGCCGCTCGACGCAACGCCGGAATTGGTCACCGCCCCCGCGCCGCCGCCGCCGCCGCCGCCCCACAGCTCCACCTCCACCTGGGTGGCCGCCGGGTCGCGCGTCCAGGTGCCGTCGGCGGCGAACACCGTGGCCTTCGGGCTCGACAGCCCGGCCCCGTCCATGCCGTACACCGCCGACCAGTCGGTGCCGGCCACGTGGTTCGCCCCGGTGGTCAGCCGCAGCCAGCCCAGCAGGGTCTGCCGGTTGGCCTGGCTCGGCGCGGTCGCGGCCACGAAATGGCCGGCTACATAGGTGCCGGCGCTCGGCATCGCGGCCGCCGACACCAGGGTGGCCGAGCGCATCCGGCCGAACAGCGCATCGGCGGGATCGCAGGTCTCGATCACATGCAGCCAGCCCGCCCCGCCCGGCTCCACCGTGCCGACGCCGCGGTTGGACACCGAGAAGCCGACCGTCGCCGGGTCGCAGTGCAGCGTGTTGCCGGTGATGGTGTTGGTCACCACGCCCACCTGGCGCACCGCGGTGGCGACGTTGCGGAACGCGTTGTCGGACACCACGAAGCCGGAGCAGCCGTTCAGCACCACGCCCGAGACGCCGGTGGCCGAGCTCCAGGTGCCGCCGGCGCCGCGGGTGGCGGCGCGGAAGCGCGGGTCGCCGTCGATCTCGTTGTGGCGCACCAGCACGCGGTGGGTGCCGGTGTTCGGCCCCTGGATCGCGGCGGTGGCGACATCGACGATGCGGTTGCCCTCGATGGTCAGCCCGTCATAGTCGAGGTTCTGGGTCGCCACCGTCACGTAGGTGTTGGTGTTGAACAGGATGCCGTGCGCGCCGGTGGTCTGGATGGTGTTGTCGGCGATGCGGCAGTTGCGCAGCGCGGGGCCGAGCAGCATGCCTAGCGTGTTCAGCCGCGCCTCGATGATCGGGCCGTTGTAGAAGCCGCTGCCGTCGCCGTTGTCGCCGACCCACAGCCCCTCGGCGCCGTAGCCCCAGTCCGACACCGCCGAGACCGCCGGCAGGGTGCGCACCAGCATGTTGCCGGAGATCTCGTTCCAGTGCCCGGCCGGGGCCGCGACCTCGGGGTTGCTGTTGTCGCCGGCGTAGAACGCGCCGCTGCCGGTGCCGTAGAGCGGCGCGACCGTGCCGGTGCCGACCGCGGGCTCGCCCGGCGGCGCGTCGCCGGTGCCGGGGTTGCGCACGCCGCCGCCGACCCAGATGTAGAACTGCACCAGCGTGCGCGGGTTCGGCTCGGAGCGGCGGAACACGTCGGCGATGATGTTGTTGGTGATGCGCAGCGCGAATTGCGGCGTCTTGCCCTGGGGGTCAGCCACGTTCGGCGCCCAGATGCGCATGCCGGTGCCCATGATCCGGCGCAGCACGTTGCCGGTGATCAGCACCGTCTTGGCGCCCAGCACCGCGATGCCCTGGCTCTCGGTGATGGTGTTGTTGGCGATGATGATGCCAGAACGCAACGGTGCCGTGCCGAGCGAGGCGCAGTGGGCGGAGATCGCGTCGTCGTTGGCCGCGACGACCTCGTTGCCCTCGATGATGACGTTGCCGCTGTCCCACACCGCGATGCCGTCGGCGACGGTGCGGTAGACGCGGCAGTTGCGCACCGTCACCTGGTCGCTGTTGCTGATCACCAGCCCCATGTTGCGCGAGTACATGAACTCGCAGTTCTCGACGGAGATGTTGGTGCCGAACAGGCGGATCATCTGCGCGCCGACATCGCTGTCGATGTCGGCCCGGCCGCGCACCGTCAGGTCGCGCATGTGGAAGTCCGACAGCGGCAGCCAGCTGCCGCCGACCAGCGCGTTGGTGATGCAGTCGCCGCCGATGGCGCCGATGGAATCGTCGACCAGCAGCACGCTGCGCCCGCGCCCGGAGCCGCGCAGCACCACGTTGGATCGCGGTCGCAACAGGGCGAAGGAGGCGTCGATGCGGTAGGTGCCGGGCGGCAGGAACACCTGCGCGCCGCGCGGGCGGGCCGTCGCGGCATCGAGTGCCGCCTGGAGCGACGGTCCGTCATTGGTCACGCCGTCGCCGCGCGCGCCGTAGTCCTGCGCGTTGATGTTCTCGGCGAAGCGGCTGGCCAGGTTGCGGCTGCGCGTGCTGCCGGTGGCGATGACGTTGACGTTCGAGGCGTTGGTGGACGGCAGCGTGGCCTGGTCGACCATCAGCGTGGCGGCGTCGATCTTGAGGCCGGTGCCGATGTTCACCGGCTCCGGCCCGCCGGGAAACACGCCGACGCGGCCGAGCAGCTTGCCCGAGGCGAGGGTGAGGCGCGGCTGCATCGGCTCGCGCAGGGAGGCAACCGTGGTGGCGTAGGATTCGCCCTCGCGCTCGATCAGCGCGAGATCGGAGTCGATCGAGGTCAGCGTCTGCGGCAGCTCGCTCAGGGTGGGCATGTATCGTCCTCGCGTGCGGGTGACGGAGAAGGAAAGGCCAGGGGCTTTGCCCCTGGACCCCACTGGGGCCGAGGGCCCCAGGCCCCCATCACCAAAGGAATGAGGTCCAGGGGCTCGGCCCCTGGTCGGGGTGCAGGGGGCGACGCCCCCTGCCCTTAGGCGACGGCGGTCCAGCCGGTCGGGCCGGTGCCGGTGCGCTTGATCCAGAACGTGGCCCCTACCCCGCCATCGAGATTGCGGTAGTCGGAGCCCGGCGGTGCGCTGACCGTCCCTTCGGGCGAACCGCGGCCAAGGCTGGACGTGGCACCGGTGGGCTCCGTGGGGCTGGCCAGGCGCAGCCGCCCGGTGCCGCGCGGGCGCAGGGTGAGGTCGCCGCTGGCATCGGGCGCCACGTAGTCCGGCAGCGCGAAGCGCCCGGCGCGCCACATGCCCCAGGTGGCGATCCACTCCACGTCGCCGTCGGCGGCCACCGTCAGGTCGCCGCGCGTCCAGTTCTCCTGCAGCGGATGGCTGCCGACGCGCGCGAAGGTGGTGGCCGCGTTGCAGCGCACCAGCAGCGTGCGTTCCTCCGGCAATGGCGGCGCGGCATAGGCGACCGCCGCCGCCCCGCTGCCGTTGCCGGCGATGGTGACCGGCACCGCGGTGCCGACCGGGCCGTAGCCGATGCCGTGGCTGGTCACGACGATGCCCAGCACCTTGCCGCCGGCCAGCACCGCCTCGGCGGAGGCCCCGCTGCCGTCGCCGCCGATCGATACGTTGGCGTAGCTGTAGCCGCTGCCGCCGGCGGTGACGCGCACGAAGCTGATGCGCCCCGCCCAGGCCGCCTGGTTGCTGCCGATGATCGCCTGCACGCCCAGCGGCGCCTCGGTGATCATGATGCTGTCGGCGATGTCGGGGAACACCACGGTCTGGCGCCCGCCGATCTCCACCGGGTTGGCGATGAAGCGCGCGGTGAAGTCGTGCCGGTTGCCGCGCACGATCACGCCGTCGGTATCGGCGCGCAGGCATTGCGCGGGGGTGCGCCCGGTGAAGTCGTTGCCCTCCACCAGCGTGCGCGTCGGCCCGTCGCGCAGCCACACGCCCTCGCCGGTGCCGGACATGGCGATGCGGTTGCCGGTGATCGACAGCCTGTCGCAGGCGATGCCGAAGTTCAGCGCGCCGCCATCGGTCTCCACGTTGGTGGCGCACACGCCGAAGATGCTGAACTCAGCGAGGAAGTTGCCCGCCACGCGCAGGTTCGCGCTGCCGCCGCAGTTGATGCCGTAGCCGTGGCCGAGGATGTGGTTGTCGCTGAAATCGCTGTCGATCGCCCCGCCGCAGTCGATGCCGTAGAGCGCGCTGCCCAGGATCGTGTTGCCGGCGACGCGGCTGGCCGCGACATTGGCCAGGATGCCGGCACCGCTGTTGGCGAAGCTGCCGTTGTCGGCCAGCACGTTGCCCTGCACCAGCAGCGCGCGCCCGGCGCAGGCGATGCCGTACACCGCGTTGTCGTGGCAGATGTTGCCGGCGACCAGCACCGCCACCGCATCGGCGTTCTCGTTGCCCCAGACCGGCGGCTCGGTGTTCGGCACGTTGAAATTGCCGACCGCGATGCCGCGCTCATTGGCCCAGCAGCGGTTGCCGCTCACCTGCACCAGGCGGGCGCGCTGGAGGAAGGCGGTGTCGTTGAAGTCGATGTTCAGCCCGTAGCGCGTGTTGCCGTGCGCGCGGCATTCGCTGACCAGCACGCCGGCATTGGCCTGCACCCACAGCCCGTGCGCGTCGTTGTGCGCGAAGGTGCAGTCGCGGATCACGTGCTGTGCTGCGGCCGGATCGCTGGCGGCCACGATCAGCCCGCTGCCGAGCACGCTGCCGGCCGCCCCGGTGAACACGCAGCGATGCAGGTCGGAGCTGGTGCAGGCGGCAGTGAGCAACACGCCCCAGCTCTGCGTGTTCACCACGGTGCGGTTAGCATCGAAGGTGACGCCGTCGGCGCGGAAGCCCGGCGCCTGCACGCTGATCCAGGCGCCGCCGCCGGATTGCGCGCCGCGCTTCAGCACGGACAGGCCCGGCGTGCCGAGCAGCACCGTGTTCGGTTGCGCGATGGTCCATTGTCCGTCGATGCGGTAGGTGCGCGCGCCGAGGCGCACCGGCCGGTCGCTGCCCACGGCGGCGGCGAAGGCGGCGGTGTCGTCGGCGATCCCGTCGCCCACGGCGCCGAAGCTCTCCGGCCCCACCGCATCGGCCAGCAGCTGCGCCAGGCTGCGCGAAGCCGTGGTGCCGGCGGCGGTCGCGCGCGCGGCGGAGGCGTCGGTGAGCGCGGACAGCGCGGCGGGAAGCTGCGCGGACAGCATGCCGCCGGACAGCGACAGGCCGCTGCCCACCGCCACCGCCTCCGGCCCGCCGATCCCCGCACTGCCGCGGCCGAGCAGTTCGCCCGGCGACAGGCTGATCTCGGCCTGCATGCCGGCCAGCAGCTGCGCGCGGCTGACGCGGCGCACCACGCCGCCCTGGCTCGCGGGCAGCGCGTCGGAATCGGCCGCGGCGATCGCCGGGTCGAGCTCGTCGATGGTCGGCATCGCTCAGCCTCCGATCAGGATGGGGTTGCCGTTCTCGTCGGTGATGACGGAGCCGCCGCCCGATTGCAGCGCGCCCGAAGGCGTCGACTGCGCCGCCAGCGCCAGCACCGGCAGTGCCACGGCGCGGCCCAGCACACGGCCGCTGGCGGTGGTCACCGTCACCTGCAGGCGATAGGTGGTGCCGGCCTGCCCGCCCGAGAGCCACACGACGGCGATGCGCCCGTCCGCCGCGATGTCGCCCACCTGGAGGTGGCCGAGGCCGGCGGGGGAAACCGTGATCTCCACGCCGGAGATCGCGTCGCTCTCATGCCCGGCGATGGCCGCCGAGATGTCGAACTCGTAGTCCAGCACATCGGCCGGGTCTTTGGCGGGCCAGGACAACAGCGGCGGCGCCGCCTGGCTGGTGCCGCGCGGCACCGGGGCGAAGCCGTCGAGCACCACGCGGCGCGCGGTGCTGGGCCGCCAGACCTTCGTTACGGTCTCGCTCATGCGGGCCTCCCTCAGTATTCGACGATGACGAGGCCGGGCGCGCCGGCGGCACCCGCGAAATTGCCGCCACCACCGGCCCCGCCGCCGCCGGGGAAGGCGCCGGCGCTCGGCAGGCCGGAACTCGCCGCTCCGCCGCCCCCGCCCGACGCCGCCGGGCCGCCATGGCCGCCATAGCCGGCCGCCCCGCCGTTGAACCCGGCATTGCCGGCCGAGCCGGTCATGTTCACCGCCCCGCCGCTGGCAGCGCCGCCGGGGCCGGAATTGCCCTGGCCGCCGGACAGCGCGCCCTGCCCGCCCGTGCCGCCGGACGCGGCGAGGAAGGCGCCAAAACTGCTGCTGCCGCCATTGCCGCCGCTGTTGCCCACGGCGCTGCCGGAATTGTTCACCCCGCCCACGCCGCCGGCGCCGATCGCCACCGCAATCACCTGGCCGGGGCCGACGGCGTAGATACCCTCACCGTAGCCGCCGCCACCGCCGCCGCCGCCACCGCCGCTGGTGGTGTTGCCGCCGCCGCCGCCGCCGCCGCCGATGGCGCGCACCCGCAGCCGCGACACGCCGGGCGGCACCACGAAAGTTCCGCCGGCGGTGAAGGCCTGCATCGTCGAGAAGCCCGGCCGCAGCTCCGGCAGGCGGAACGACAGCACCGGGGCGGTGAACAGCGCGGAAATGTCACCCGCGTCGACACTCGTCTGCCCGTGCGCGACCGTAACAGTCGCCAGCCCGACCCAACCGGCATCGACGGCCGGCGCCACCTGCGTGCCCGTGGTCGCCGGAACGCCGAACTTCACCTGGAGCTGCACGCGCTGCACCCGGCGGGTGTTCTGCGCGACCCCGGTGTTGGCCGGGCCGAGATAGGGGGCGGCGGGGTTGGCGGCGTTGTAGTAGGGCAGCACCACCGGATCGACATCCGCCTCCTGGAACGTCGCCTCGACCAGGTGCGTCACCGACTGGCCGGAGGTGGTGGGCGGCGAGACATCGAAGGTGAGCGGGGCGAGATTGACGCCCATCTTGACCAGCGCGGAGGCCGCGTCGGCGGCCAGCGAGCCGTAGGCGGCGGCGTCGACGGTGGCGAGCTGGGTGATGCTGCCGGCACCGACCTGCACCGCCATGGTGGCCGGTACGGTCTGGCCGACCGAGAGCCCGTCGATCACCGGCGCCGTGCCCAGCACCGCGCGCATCAGCGCGCCGAGGGCGACCATCGCGTTGCGGTTGGTCTCCAGCAGGTCGGTGTCCAGCGGGATGCTGCCGGGATAGACGATGTTGCGATCCATTGAGACCTCGTCATGATGATGTGCGCGCGCGCCCGCCGCCGCCCGGGAAGCGGGCGCCAGACCGGCCGGGAAAGGCGAAGTGCGTCAGTTCTCGATGCGGACCCAGGCGGTGGTCGCCGCCGGCAGCACGGCCGCCACGGCCGCGTGGATGTCGTCGTCCGTCACCTGGCCTTCGATCATCGACAGGCTGGCCCAGGCGATTCCGCCCGCGCCCCAGCCACCGCCGCCGCTGGCCCAGCCGGAGAGGCTGCCGATGCCGCTGCCCTGCGGCCGCCGCGCGGTGACGAAACACTGATACGGCAGCGCAAGGCTTCCCCAGCCGCCAGCCACACCCCAGCCAGCGGCCAGGTTCCAGGCGCCGGTGTCGGCGGGGCGCGTCGGCTCGAACACGATGGGCTCGCGCCCGGTCAGGTCGCGCAGCGCCGCCACCAGCGCCGGGCGCGTGGCGCGCGGGCGCAGCAGCTCGCGCAGGATCGCCGCGCGGAACGCGGTGTCGCCCTGGGCGCGGCGGCGGCGCAGGCGCGGGCCGAAGAAGTCGGCGGCGATCAGGTCGAGCGTCGATCCGCTGGCGGTCATCACCCGCGCCTGGGCGCGCACCGCTGCCAGCATGTCGTGCAACCAGGCCCAGCCTTCGGCCAACCCGGCCAGCACGGCATCCAGCCGCTCGCCCGCCTCGCCATGCCAGCGCGCCGGCAGCACCGCCTTCATGCGCGCCAGCATGTCCTGGCTGTCCCCGACCATCTCAGCTCACCACCACGCTGCCGGCGCGCACCACGCCGCCGGGCCCCGGGTCGAGGTCGGCCGTGCCGCCATTCAGCAAAACCGCCGTCACATTCACCATCGAATGCGAGGCGCCATAGGCGATCTGCGCCAGGCGCGACCACGGCAGCACCTCGCCGATGCCCAGCCCGGCCAGATGCGCCACCACCGCCTGCTGCACCGAAGCCTGCACTTCCACCGCGACCGCACCCGGCGCCACCGCGACCGTCATCGAAACAGTCACCGCCGCCACGGTCGGCGCGCGGACCGAAAAACTGGTCCCGACAGGGCGCACCGCCTCGATCGCCAGCGCCGCGGCATCGACCAGCGCGCCGGGTGGCGCGCCGCTGCCGTCATCGACCGTGACCACGAAGGCGCCGGTGCCGATCTCCTCGGCGATCGACCAGCGCACGCCCTGCTGGAGCGAGGCCACCGCATGCCCGACCGCCACCGGCGTCGCGCGGCTCAGGCTGGCGAGGTAGTCGCGGAAGCGCAGCCGCAGCGCCGCATCGCTCTCGGCGTCAAGCCCGCCGAGCAGCGGCCAGTCATTGGCCACGGTGTCCACGCCGGCGAGCGCATCAGCAATCAGCGAGATGCTGCCTGCCAGAACGTTGCCCGCGCTGCCCGCCGCCTCCGCGCGGACCGGCACCACCACGCTGCCCACGCCGGCGCCCAGCACGTAGCCGCCCTGCGCCGCGCTCCAGGCCGGGTGGCCCGCATCCTCGCGCACCACGAAGCCCTGCTGCGCATCCGCCGTGCGCACCAGCGTGCCCACCGGCACCAGCGCCGCCTCGGTGGTCGCGAAACGGGCAAACCGCACCTGGCCCTGTGCCGCCACCACCGGCAGCCGCGCGAAGGCGAAATCGGCCATCCAGCTGTCGAGATCCGCGCCCTCGCTGGTGGCAGCGCGCGTCATGCTCTGCACCTGCAGGATCAGCCATTGCAGCCACAGCGCAACGGAAGCATGCGCCTCCAGGATCGCGCGCAGCACGGAGCCCACGGATAGATCCAGCAACGTCCGCGATGCCGCCTGCACCGATGCCGCCGCACCCGCGACCAGGGCGGGGAAATCCTGAAGCCTCAGCTGCATCACTGCTCTCCCACGCTCAATGAAATGCTCAGCGTCTCGCCGCTGTCGGCGTCGGCGTAGCGGATGGCGACGAACACCCGGCCGTCGTTGCCAGCCTGCACCTCCACCACCGGCTCGGGGCTGCGGGCAACGCTGCGCTCGCGGAATATCTGGCTGCGCACCACCGCGCGGATGCGCTCCGGCGCCGCGGGCTGGCCCACGAACCGGCCGAGCCCCGCGCCATAGTCGGGCTGCCAGATGTAGTCGCCGGGATTGGTCAGCAGCCGGCGCAGAACCCGCTGGCGGCCCAGCGCGGCCCCTTCGGCCAAGGCAAGGTCACCCGTCGGCCCGGCAGCCAGGTCGGCCCCGAACTCGTGCGAAAGATCCGGCATGGTTCCCCCTCAATCCAGCAGCGTCGGCGGGCCGTCAGCGCCCGGATGGTTGTGGGCGTTGTAGGCATCGCGCAACTCGTCGAGCGCGCCGTGCGCGTCGAACACCCGGCCCGAGACATGCAGATCACCCTGCACGCGCACCGTGCCGTCATTGGCCAGGCGCAACGTCGTCCCCGAGGCATGGCGCAGCACCAGTTCGCCCAAGGCGGCCGGCGGCGGCGGGCGCGGATCGCTGAAGCAGCCGCCCACCACCACGCCGTGCTCCGCCTCGCCCTCCTGCGCCACCACCAGAACCTGGTCGCCCGGCGACGGCAGGCAGAACACGCCCCACCCCGCGCCAACCCACGGCGACGCCACCGGCAACCAGCCGGTCAACACCCCCTCCGGCTGCAGGCGAACCCGCACCGCATGGCGCGCCGGGTCGGCACTGGCGACCACGCCAAACCTGGCCTGGCCCTGCGACCGGTCGAGCGCCGTCGCCTGCGCCTTCAACGCATTCAGGAACCTGTCCATCGATGCTCCTCGGGGTGGGTGGCGCGATAGGGCGAAGGCAAGGCCAGGGGCTTTGCCCCTGGACCCCACCAGAGGCAGAGCCTCTGGACTCCCGGACCTACTCCGCCCCCAGCGCCGAGGCGCTGGCGTTGCGGGCGTGGATGGTTTGGATGAAGCCGCGCGTGGTGTGCAGGTTTCGGTCGACTTCATCGATCCAGTATTCCTGGTCGAAGTCGGTATTCGTGCCTTCGATGCGCAGGCGTTGGCGCGGGGCCATGGCGAGTTCGCCTGGCATCTCGGCGACCACCACCCGTTCGTGGCGGGTGAGTTCGGCGAGTTTGCGTTGGGCGAGCTTGAGCGCCTCGTCGGGCGTCAGGTTCGGGACCACCAGGACGTGGCGTTGCGTCTGCCCGATGCTCCCGCCGCGGCGGCGGGCGCGGCGGAGGAAGGATTGTTGCTGGCGGGCATTCCAGCTTTTCACCACCACTTCGATGTCGCGTGCCAGCGTCAGCGAGCGTTCGAGCCGCAGCCCGGTGACGTTGGCCCCGCCCCAGGGGCCGGCGCTGGCGCGCAGCACCGTGGCGGGGCTGGCGGATTGGTCGCGCGGGCGGAAGTGCAGCGTGGTGCCGGCGACCCAGACGTCGAAGCCTTCCAGCCCCGCGAGCGTCACCAGCAGGTCCCATTCCGTGGTGGCGCGGCTGAACTGGTCGAGCGTGATGCGGTCGCGCTGCAGCTGCCAGTAGCGGCCGACCGGCGTGGTGGTCCGCGCGACATCGGCGGAGAGCCCGCGGCGGCCGGCCAGCAGCGTGGCGATTTCGCTGGCGGTGCGGTTGGAGAAACTCTCCTGCGTGCGCGCCTCGATCAGCCGGGCGGTGAGGTCCCGCCCGCTGAGGAACACCAGCCGGCGGACGGCATCCATCTCCACCTGGTCCACCTCGCCCTGCACCAGCGAAGCCGACGACAGGTCCAGGCCGATGCCGATCTCGACCAGCATCCGATCGGCGGACATCCAGGTGGCGGCTGGGGATTCGCCCAGCGCCACCACCAGCGAGAAACGGTCGGCGGCGTAATGGTTGTTGCTGGCCACGCGGGCGCTGACAGCATTGGCGACCGCCTCGCCGTTCAGCCGGGCGAGCAGGCGCGGGCGGCGCAGCGTGCCGAGGCGGGGTTCACTGTTCGGCAATGCCGCCTCCCGCCTGGGGGTCGCGCGGCGGCAGGCGCAGGCTCACGACCCCATCGAGCATCGGGTCGGACAGGCCGTTCAGCCGCGCGATGCGCAGCCACTGCGTCGCGTCGCCGAGCTCCGCCGCGGCCACGTGGAACAGGGTTCCACCGGACTGGAGGATGGTGCGCATGATCGGATGCTCCACAGTAAGGAAGCGGTTTTTTTTTGAAAAAAAGAACCAAAAAACTTTCGACCCTTAAAGCGAGGCCAAATTGGATAAAGTCTTTTTGCTTCTTTTTCTTCAGAAAAAGAAGGCCTTGCTTATCCCACCGCCTCCGCCCCGGCGACCGCCCGCCCCAACACCCCGCGTGCGCGCGAAAGCTCCGCCAACCGCCCGGCCTCGTCGCGCGCCGCCAGCCGGCCCTCAGCGGTGCCGTCCTCGGTGGCGCGCAGCCGCGTGCCGCTGGTGGCCATCGCGCGGTCGAGCCTGGCCTGTTCGCCGCGCAGCCCCTCCAGCGCCCGCCCGCGCGAAGCGGTGCCGGGGCGCAGCGCGCCGGGGGCGCCGGCCAGGGTGGCAAGGCCGGCCACGTCCACCACGCCGGACAGGCTGGGGAAGTCGGCAAGCCCGGCGACATCGGCCAGCACGCCCTCGGCCAGCGACAGCCCGGCTTCGGCCACCGCCCCGGCCTCGTCGCGCAGCACGGTGCAGGCGATGCGGTAGGGGATCCAGTTCTCGCGCTCGTAGCTCGCCTCGAAGCGCGAGACGGCCACGCTGTAGAAGAAGCTGCCCCAGGAGAGCGGCCAGATGCGGCCACTGGCGCGCATCAGGTCGATGGCGCGCGCGCGCAGCACGGCGTCGGCGCCGGTGAACACGCCGGTCCAGGCGATGTCGGCATCGTCGCGCCCCAGCGCGTCGATCACCCGCCTTCCGCCCGGCAGCCGATGCACCGCCAGGCGCTGCCGCCCGCCCCACAGCACGCGGGACGGCAGCTCGAACGCCTCCAGCAGCACCGGCCCGATCAGCAGGTACTCGGACATGTCGCCTCCTGTTGGGTGAGGTTGGTCTCAGATCGGGCGCGGCACCCGGTGCGTCAGGTGGAATTCTCGCCCCAGTCTCCGCCGTAGAGGTCGAGCAGAAGCTCGATGCCCGCCGCACCCATGCGCGCCAGCAGCGCCGACGGCAGCTCCACGCCCATGGTCCGCTGGAAGAACAACCCGACGAAGAAGCCGAGTGTCCCGCCCCCGGCCCGAATCGCGGCGAGGTCCGCCGCCAGCGGCGCCAGGGCGTCGAGCGCGTCTTCCAGCGCCCGTGTGATGGTCCCGCCCTGGTTGTCCCAGCTCACCGAGCAGTAGGAACTGGTATGCCGCCTCGGCGGCATCGCATGCGGCCTGAGGTCGCCTGCCTGCCAGAGCACCTCCGGGTCCATGTCGAAGGCATCGCCGATCCGGTCGGCAAGATCGGCCAGATCGGCGCTCGGGTGGCTCACGCGGAACGAAAGCGCCCAGAGCCGCTCGTCGGGCGGATCGTCGGTGGCGCTCATGGCACGAACCCTTGCGGCCGTGAATTCAGCCGTTGCACCTTGATAACATTGCCTTGCGGCCAGTCGCCCAGTCCCGGCGCGTGGCGCATCCGCTCCCGCATCTCGTCGGCCCAATGGGGGTGCGTCCCGAACGTCGGGTGCCAGTCAGGAAAGGATGCCACGTGACGCATACTCAGGACGGTAGACCGTCCGGCCACAGATCGTCGTCCAACCCGACCGGCTGGATGCGGAAACCGTCTGGCCAGTCGCGGAATCCCGGTTGCGCCCGCAGTCGCGCAATCGCCTCCTCGGCACGGGTCCGGCTCGTGTAGATACCGATCTCCCTGGCGTCCATAGCGGCTGCCGCCAGCGCGGCATGATCCGCGCCCGCCGCGACGGCATAGTGCCTGAGGACATGGAGGATGGTGCTCATCACGCCGCATCCCACGGTTCGTATCCTTCGGTCCAGGAGTCGTGATCCAGCCAGGCCTCAAAAATCCGGAACCCCTCCGGCCAGTCCTGAAAGCCCGGCAGGGCACGCAACCTTGCTATGGCAGCCTCAGCCTTCCCAATACTGGAGTAGATGCCGACGAGTCGCTCGGTCCCGTCGTCATCCCAGCCCTCGTCGGCGCCGATCCTGAAGTGCCAGAGCAGATGCAGGGTGCGCTCGGGCGCGTCGGTGGGAGGGCATGGTGTCATGGCGTCCGATCTTCGTTCGGCAACGCCACCAGGTCGGAACGCCCTTGCCCTTGCAGCGAGTCCCGCCAGGCCACCCAGCCATAGCGTTCCCGGAACCCATCCAGACCGAACGCCACGCCCAGCCGGCGACGAAAGATGCGGAAGCCCTGCGGCCAGTCGCGGAACCCTGGCTGACGGCGCCGATGTGCCACCGCGGCGGCGGCGTTGGCCGGGCTGGAGAAAAGCCCGATCCCCTTGGCGCTCAGCGGCTCGATCGGCGCCGCCGGGTCCCGGAGCTTGAAATGCCAGACATCCCAGACCACCGAGACCGGCCCGGACGGCGTCGGCTCGGGCAGGTGCAGGACGTCCGCAGGATCGGCCGAAGGCGCATCGTCGTCCCAAGGATCGACAAACCCCTGTTCCATACCGGTCGCCCCATCGAGCCTTGTCTGCCCGATCCGAAATCCCCGCGGCCAGTCCCGAAACCCCGACCGGTCGGACATGCGGCTTCGCAGTTCCTCGACCTGTTGGCGCTGCAGGAAGTATCCGATCAGCAGATGGGGTTGTTCATCGTCCTCCATACCCCAGCTTTCAGTGTCTGTCTGAAAGTGCCACAGGGACCAAATTATCCGGCCCGCACACGAAGCTGCGTCTGAACCGACGTCTTCAGGCATCGGGGGGCTCCTCCACGTCAGGCAGCCAGAGCAACATACCAGGATCCTGAAATGCCCTTTGACTAAATTTCTTGATCTTGCGGAAGTCACCCATCCTGGTGGGATCGTCCTGCCAGCGTCCCCGGCCGAACTGCCCATCCATCAGGCGGTGAGCGTACTGATCGGGCGTCTCGCCAACATTCCGAGAGATCCCCCGAGCCCAGCTGGGGGTGTCCGTGGCGGCCTCCTTGCCACTTTGTCGCGGAATGCGGGCCATGGGTCGCGGCGGCAGGATCGGCGGCTTGGACAGGATCAATGGCGGCAACCACCATTGCGCCAGCTGCAGCTTCATTGCCGGGACGTTGCGGCGCACCGTGGCGACGCCGGAAGAGCGGACCACCAGCCGCGCCGGCAGGCTCACCGCCCCCGGATGCGCGGCCCGCCACGCCCCCGGCCCCGCCGCGCCCTCCGGCACGAACACGAAGGGCACATGCAGCGCCCCATCCTGCGGCACCTCGTCCCGCGGGTCCATCGCCGCCCCCTACCCCTGCAACGCCCCCGCCCACTCCGGCGAGAGCAGCGGATCGAACCCGGTCATCCCCGAAGGCGGTCGGCCCGCCTCGCGCGCCAAGTGCTCGGCGACGAACCGGCCGAGCAGCGCGCCGTCGATCTCCAACCGGCCCTCGATCGCCCGCTCGGCCTGCTCCGCCTCGGGCTCGGCATCGGGCCATGCCGCGCCCGGCGCGGCGGCGGCGACCTGCTCCGATGCTTGTGCCGCAAAGCCCGGCGCAAATGCCTGTTCGACCGGGGCCGCCGACGGCAGCGCCTGGCCGGGCCCGTCCCGCATGGGCAGCGTCGCCGTGGCCGCCGGCGTCGCAATGGGCGCGGAGACCTCGGCGATCGCCAGCGTCGCAGGCTCGGCCACCCCCGGCGCCACGCCCGGCACGGCGGACAGGCGACCCCAGTCGACACCGCCCCAATCCAACCGCCCCACCTCGCGCGGCCCCGCTTCACGCGGTCCCGTCTCAGGTGGCGCCGGCGGGCTGGGCGCCATCTGGCGCGTGGACACCGGCACCGCCTCGGCCACCACGCGCTCCGCCGCGCGCGTCACCGCCTCCATCGGCTCGGCCGCCCGCCGCACCCCGGCCGAAGCCGGCAGCGCCGGCGCCGCCGCACGCTCGGGCAATGTCGCACCCTCTTCCGCCATCGCAACTATCGTCGCCCGCGCCGGCCGCGGCGGCGGTGCGGATGCCAACCCCGCAACGCCCTTCTGCACCGTCGCGACCGCCCGGTCGAGGAAGGCCAGCTCGCGCGCCACCACCGGCAACGCCTCCGCCACCCCGTCATCGAGGGCCACGCGCAGCCCGACCTCGTAGGGATCGCCCATCAGCGCCGCCAGCGCCGCCTCCGACAGACGTTCCTCCAACGGAAGCTCGGCCGTGTCCTCGGGCTGGTCGCTCATGCATCCCTCCAGGAAAGACTGTCCCAGTCGAAGGCGCGGCCCTTCAGCGAGCCGACCGCCACCACCCAGGCGAAGCGTTGCGTGGCCGAAAGGCTCGCAGCGGTCTCGAAGGGCACCCCGTGCATCGCGAGATACAGAACGTCGCGCAGCTCGGGGTGCCGGCTCAGTTTCCCGCCATGGCCCGGTCGAATGCCGGCTCGGGGGTCAAGCCAGCCGCCACCGCCGCCAGCCCGGCCTCGTCCAACCGCTGCACCGACGCCTCGATGCCCGCCTTGCTGGCCGGGATCGGCACCGGCACGCCATCGATCGCCGCCACGCTGGCCGCCAGAATCGCCAGCCCCAGCCAGCGATCGTTGCGCGACAGCTCGGCCCCGGCCGCCTCGAACAGCCGCAGCCGGTCGAGCACGGACAGCCGCCGCAGCAGCAGCACCCGCCCCCGCGCGTCGATCACCTCATCGGCCATCAGATGCGCCTCCGCGCACTCGCGAAGAACTCCAGCCGCTGCCGCACCGACGCATCCCCGCGCCATTGCCCGGCCTGCGCAAACCGGAACACCGCGCCATCATACTGGTAGGTGCTGGTCGATCCGTCCGATTCGCTGATGTACTGATACAGCGTGCCGGCCGGCACCGCGCCGCCCTGGTTGTAGGCGGCCTCGATGCGCGCGATGAAGTCGTCGGCCGCCGAACTGCCGCGCTCCAGCTCGAACATCCCCTCCCAACCCTTCGGCAACTCGGCCGCCATCTGCCGGCCGTCGATGCGATCCACCCGGATCGAGGCCGTCTGCTGCCGGCTGTCGAACCCGGTCACATGCGCCAGGTCCACGCGCCCGAACGGGCCCATGACCACCAGCTGGCAGTCGCGGCCAACCGAAAACTCATTGCTCGCCATTGGTCATTCTCCCTATGAGGAAGGCGAGGGCTCTGCCCTCGACCCGCTGGGGCCTGAGGCCCCAGGCCCCCATCAGTGAGGGTCCAGGGGGCTCGGCCCCCTGGTGGGTGCAGGGCGAAGCCCTGGCCTCAGGCTGCCTGCGAATTCGGCAGCGTCTGCCGCGTCACTGCCACCGTCTGGCCGCCTTCCAGGTTCACGATGAACTTCTCGTTGATCGCCTGGTATTGCACCTGCGCGTCGGACTGCACGTAGCCGAGCCCGGTGCGCGACAGCGGGTTGTTGGAGGCATCGCAGATCACCGAGAACGGCAGCGACCCGTCGCGCGAGCCCAGCAGCCCCTGGCCCAGCATGTTCTGCAGGAACGACAGCTGCGTCGAACGGATGCGGCGGAACAGGTCCTGGTTGATTACCTGGCCCACATACTGCCCCATCCCCGCCGCCAGCGAGGCCGCGATGAAGTTGGTCATGCGGGTGTAGTTGTCGCCGTTGGTGGCCGCGTTGCTGCTGCTGTTGTGCCCGCCGCGCACGCCCCAGAAGGCGCCGCCCGGCTGCGGGTTGGCGATCACGTCGATCCCCGCCGTCAGCATCGCCGACAGCTCCGCCGCCGACCATGTGCCGCGCTGCCCGCTGCCGGGGCTGCCGGAGCGCTGGGTGCCGGCAACACCGAACAGCGGCTTGTTCAGGCTGGACTGCTCGGGCGAGAGGTTCGCCAGCCGGCCGGCCACGAAGCCCTGCGGGCTCACCAAGCGGAGCGTCGCGTTGGCCTGGTCGTTCCACCACACCCAGTCGCCGAGCATCAGCTTGCAGGCATAGGTGTCGAGCCCCGCCGCCGCCTTGTCGGCGACCGCAGCACTGATGCCCTGCCCGGCCGCGCCGGCAAGGATCATGTAGATGCCTTCGGACAGTCCGAATGCGGCCTGTGTCGTCCATTGCGCGGGCGCATCGCTGTCGGCCAGCAGCGCCAGCGAGCAGCGCTGCCCGCGCAGCGCATACATGCCGCGCCGCGGCACGGTGTCCACGCCGACGAGGTGGGTGGCAGACACGCCGGCGCCGTCGCTGCCGGCCGGGCCGGTGCCGAAATCCCACTCGAAGTCGAGCGGGGCGATGGCGGTGGCACCGGCGTTGGCGACGACAAGCTGGCTCGGCCCGCGCTGCGGCCCCAGCCCGTTGTTGATGGCATCGGCCAGCGCCTGCCAGAACGCCGCACCCGTGCCGGTGATGTTGTCATACACCTCCGGCACCAGGCCGGGCATGGTGATGGTGAAGCGCCAGCTGCCGGCCTTGCTGCCGGGTGCCAGCGCCACGACGATCAGGTTGCCGCGGCTGCCGGTGTGCAGCGCGGTCAGCACGAAACCCGTCGTCGGGATTTGGAAAGCCGCCGCCGTGTCGGTGCCGTCCGTTGCGCGCACGCAGCGGAAATCGGCCGCCCCCTGCTGCACGGCGGTGGCAACCTGCGTGCCCATGTCATGCTTGCGCGCCAGCACGGGGCCGAAGACGCGCGCATAGTCGCTCATGCTTCCGACGATCACCGGCTCGCCCACCGGCCCCCAGCTCGCGGTGCCGACCACGCCGACCACGTTGGTCGGCACGCCGTTGATCACCAGGTTCTGCGGCGGCACGATCTGCACATACAGATCGGGCACGATCAGCGCCGTGGTGTTGATGCTACCCTGTTGCACGATCGGCATGGTTCAGCCCTCCCCGCCGGCGGATGCGCGCACCCGCACCACGCATGTCGCGTGCTCGCCCGCCAGGATCTCGGCCACCACCGAGGGGGAAGCGATCACGTCGCCCTTCGCGTACGGCCCGAAGGCGCGCACGACCACCAGATGCACGTTCATTCCATTCTCCCGAAATTTCGAGACGTGGCCTGGAAAGTCCAGGCTCAACCGATCACGCTGCGCGCCACCGCGCCATCCGGCGCGAAGCGCAGCTCGCCGAAGATCATCGCCGGCAGCGTCTGGCTCACCGTGGTCGCGTAGTCCACGGCATAGAGCTGGTCGCGCCGATACAGCCGCGCCGCCCGCCCCTGGTCCGAGACAGAGGCGCCGCGGAACAGCAGCCGCCCGCGCGTGCCGTCGGGCAGGTCGAGGAAATCCACCTCCGACAGCGCGCCGTCGATCGCCGCCGAGAGCCGGTCGCGCAGCCCGGGCTCCGGGCACCAGGCGGTGAGGCGGAAGATCTGCCGCTGCCGTCGCGTCTCCCGCCGCAGCGTGCGATCGGCGACCACGCGCCCGACCATAGGGCCGCTGCCCGCCACCGTCAGCGTCGCACCGTCGACCGTCACTACCTTGCGCGTGCGCAAATAGGTCGCGAGCACGGCCGCGACCATCTCCACCGTGTCGCCCGACGCGGTGCGATGCACCACGGCGATGCCGTCGACCATCAGCCCGGCCACCTGGCCCGGATGCGCGCTGCCCGAAACCGTGGCGCTGCGCCCCGAGACGGTGATGGCCAACCCCGGCGGCGGCGCATCCACAACCTGCGGGCGGTCGGGATAGCGCGTCGTCACCGCCTGCGGCCGCGCCTCGGGCACCACCGTCACATGCACCCGCCCGGCGGCGAGGTCGGCATCCAGCGCCGCCCCCTGCGGCCAGCCGCGATACAGGCGGCAGGCACGGCCCACCAGGCTCGGCGCCTGCGGACCCTCGGGATAGACGATCCCGGCGGCCAGGCGCAGCAGCGCCTCCTCCACGTCCGACATGTCGGCCATTTGCTCGTTCCTAGCTCGCGGCCCGGCGCACGATCAGGCGCCAGCCCGGCTCCGACAATTCCGCCTGCGCAATCACGCCGAGGCGCCCGGTCTCGTCGCGCACCGCATCCCCGGGGCGCAGCGCCACCCCGGCCACCGCCGGCAGCAGCACCGTCCAGCCGCCGGCCGGCAGCGCATCCGGCAACCCGGCCTCCGCCGCCCCGGCCCCGCCGCCGGCGACGATCCCCGCCGGCCAGGCGCGCAACAGCACCCGTGCGCCCTCGCCGCCGCCATAGGGCGCCAGCCCCGGCTGCTCCGGCGCGTCCGGCCGCACGACATCAACCACCCGGCTGGCGCGCACGCACAGCACGGGATGCAGCGCCTGCTGCGCCGCCACGAACCACACCGCGCCGTCCTCGCGCCGGATGTAGTCGCCAACCCGCGTGTAGGCGGCATCGAACACGCCGTGCCAATACAGCTGGCCATGTGGCACCGGGCGGCCGAACCGCCCGTCCGGCGCGCTGAACGCCGCCTTCATCCGCAGCACCAGGTGGCGCGCGGCCAATGGCGCCTCCGCACCATCCGGGCGGAACACCTCGCACCACGCGCCGACCACCAGCCCGGCCCGGCCAAGCCCCCGGTGCACCGCATCCTGCACGCGCGCCGCGTCCATCTGTTCGCCTTCCATCCTTGATTTGCGTCAACGACAGGGCATGCCAGCGGGCGCACCCTCGCCTGAGCGAAGGAGCCGCGCGCATGTTCAAGCACATCCTGCTGCCCACCGACGGATCGGAACTCGCCGGCAAGGCGATCGAGGGCGGGCTCGCCCTGGCGCACGGCCTCGGCGCGCGCATTACCGGCCTGGTGGCGATCGAACCGTTCAACGCCTTCGCGCTGGCGCCGGAGCAGATCGAGTACAACCAGGAAGTCTACGGCTCCCAGGCCCGCGCCGACGCGCACCGCATCCTCGATGCCATCGCCGCCCGCGCCGCCGCCCTCGGCCTGCATTTCGACGGCGTGGTCTCCGAAGCGCCGCAGCCGCACGACGCGATCATCGCGGTCGCCGGCCGCGCCGGCTGCGACCTGATCGTCATGGCCTCGCACGGCCGCCGCGGCATGGCCGCCGTGGTGCTGGGCAGCGTGACGCAGAAGGTGCTGACCCACTCCACCACGCCCGTGCTGGTCTACCGGTAGTTCCCGGATCGTAACACTAGACCACCAGCACCGCCGTCCCGCCGCTTCGCAGCGCCGGGCCCGGCGGCACGCCGAGGAACCCGCACAGCCGCCGCCGCCAGTCGTCGAACAGCGCGGTGCGTTCGCGCAGCTCGCGCGGGTTGCGCTTCCATACCGCCGCCTGCTCGGTGTCCATCATCGCGCCGCTCTCCGGCACCGCGCGCTCCAGCTCCGCCAGCGTGGCGAGATACTGCCGCGCCACCGCCTCCTCGGCGCCGGACATGCGGGTCATGCGGAACTCCAGCAACCCGTAGGCCTGGTGGAACCGCCAGCCCTGGAACCCCTCCGCGCCGCTGCCGTACGAGGGATAGCCGCAATGCCTGCGGATATCTGTCCGCTCCACGTCGTTCAACGCCATTCGCACCTCCTGCTAGGGGCGTGAAGGCAAGGCCAGGGCTTTGCCCTTGACCCACCAAGGGCCGACGGCCCTTGGAACCCCAATCATGAGGTCCAGGGGCTCGGCCGTCGCGCGAAAGCGCGCGCGCCGGTCCTGGCGGGTCTGGGCAGAGCCCAGCCTTGCTTGTCTACGCGCCCAAGGGATCGCCCTGAGCCTGTTCGTTACCCGAAATGCTCGATCATCACCGCGCGCTTGTAGGCGGCGTTGGTCGCCGTCGAGACGGTGCCGGGGTGGGTGGTCACGTCGCTGGGGGCGCAGTAGCCGCCGATCCAGTACCAGCTCTGCGCGATGATCTGCTGCAGCCGGTCGATCGGCTCGCGCGTCACCATCGCCACCCCGTCGACGATCGAGACGATGGAGTTGGCCGGCGCGGTGTCGTCCGCCCCCATCCCGGCGTAGCTCGCCTCGATCAGCGCGCCCTTGCCGCACACGATCGGCCGGCGCACGACGGCACCGCCGATCGACGGATGGTCCTGCACATAGGCCTCGGTGGTCGGGATGAAGCGCAGGCCGAGGAAGTCGTTGACCATGCCGCGCTGGAACACCTGGTTCGCGCTGGTCGCCCCGGTGAACAGCTGGCGGAAATCGGCATCCCCGAACAGCTGCCGTGCGGAGATTGGGTCGAGGTAGCAGTTGTACACCCCGTCGATCTCCGGCACCGCGTTCATCCGCAGCGTCGCCACCGCGTTCAGCAGCGTGCCCATGGTCAGCGTGTCCGAAGCCGTCAGCGCCGCCGTGGTCGCCCGGTCGCCGGGCCGCGCGATGCGGCTGGCATTGGCGGCCACCACCGCGTTGCCGGCGGTTCCGTGCGCCACCGTCACCGCGCTGTCGAAGGTCAGCACGCCCGAGCGGCCGCCCGGGGCGCTGGAGGTGCTGAGGCCATCCTCCGACACGCCGACCAGCACGTAGGTCCCGGCGCCGACCTTCACCGACAGCGTGGCGCCCGCGCCCACCGGCGTCATCACGCCGTTGACCGACACGCGGTCGAAGCCACGGATGTCATCGACGGCGACGTTCACGCCCGGCGCGCCGAGCGTGGCGGAGACGCGGGTGTTGCCGCCGAAATACGGGTCGAACAGCGCGTTGCGCGCCAGCTCGTCCAGGCTGCGCGCCGCCTGCTCGCCGTTGATCGCGGCGTTCAGCAGGAACTGGCTGGCGATGCCCACCCGGCTGGTGACCATGTTGAGGTCGGTGGTGGCCGCATAGTGCTGCAGCGTGATGGTGAACTGCTCGACGCCGAAGCCGGTCGGCACCAGGCCGTTGTCGAGGTTCGTGTTGCTCGCCGTCGGCAGCGGCGTGGTGACGGCGGCCTTGAGCCCGGCGCGCGTCTTGGTCAGCGTCTCGCCGATGCCGACGCTGAAGCTCATGCGGTCGGCGACGGCACGGTAGCCGAGCTTGGAGGTCAGCGCCTGCTGGAACTCGCGCTCCAGATAGCCGAGCTGGATGATCGGCTGCAGGGCGGCGGGGAAATTGGTAATCGGCATGTCAACTCCTCACGCGTTGTCGTCCCGCCGGGGCAGCCCCGGCAGGCGTGGTGTCGCTGGTGGAAGGAAGGCGAGGGCTCTGCCCTCGACCCGCTGGGGCCGAGGGCCCCAGACCCCCATCTGTTGTTCCGCCTTCGGCGGGGAGGGGCCGGCTCGGTCTGTGTCTCGGCCTCGATGGCCCCTCCCCGCCGAAGGCGGAGAAGGGACGAGGGTCCAGGGACCTCAGGTCCCTGGTGGGGTCCAGGGGCAAAGCCCCTGGCCTTGCCTCACAGCCGCCGCAGCATCTCCGCCCGGGCGGCGCGCCATTCCGTCTCGTTCATTTCGGTGGCGAGGCGTGCCCGTGGTGCCTGCGGCGGCGGCGGGGTCGCGGTCGAGGCGCTGCTGGCGCCGCCGAACAGCCACGGCTTGCTGCGCCGTGCCTCGGCCATCAGCACCTCGGCACCCACCACCTCGTCGCGGTCGTTCAGCGTCAGCCGGCTGGTGTCCAGCAGCTTCAGCCCGTCGAGATCCACCATGCCCGCGCGCAAGGCGTGCGCCTTCAGCTCGGCGCGCATCAGGCGCTCGCGCAGGGCTGCTTCCATGGCCTGGAGCTTCTGCTCCAGCGCCATCTGCACCTGCGCCGCCTCGCCCTGGGGCGCGGCGTCGGGGGTTTCCGGCTGTCCGGTTCGCTCGTCGATCATGCATCCTCCCGCGGGTCGGTGCCCGCATCCGCATGCCCCGCCGCCGCGCCGATGCGCGCCAGCTCGGCATGCACGTCCTCGATGTCGTAGACGTCGGCGATGCTTTTCACCGCCGTCTCGCGGCTGATGTGCCGCGCCTCGGACAGCGTGCGCAGCGTCTGCGCATCGCGTGCCCGGTCCTCGCTCGACGGCGCGTACCAGCGGGGCCAGATCAGCCCCAGCCGCGCCTGGGGCGGGATCGGCTCCACCACCTCGCCGAAGATCTTCAGCGGGTACAGGTTCGAGGCCCGCACCACCATCCGCGCCAGCTTCAGCAGGGCGTCGCCGTAGGAAACACGCAGGTTGTCGGCCAGCCACACGAGGCCCTGGTTCATCATCTCAATGGCGCGACCCGACTGGGCGGCCGACAACCTCTCCGGGCTCGCCCGGTTCCCGTGCACGCCTTCGAGCGCGAGCTCGCGCAGCGTGCGGATGTAGTCGATCACCGCGGCCGAGGCGGTGCCGTCGATCTCCAGCAGCCTGGCGTCGCCCTTCTCGGAGACGATCAGGGCGTTGCCGCCGCCGCGGACTATTTCGCCTTCGGAACCGGCCGGCTCGCGGATCAGCAAGGTGGGATCGGAGGAATACTTGAGCCCCCGCCCCGCCTGGCTCAGCTGGTAGTCGATCTCGATGTTGGTCTCCACGGCCGCGCGGAAGGTGCAGGCGCCATCGACGGCGTCGACCCCGTCCGGGCCGCCGGGCAGGTTGCGGATCCACACCATCGGCACGAAGCCCATGCCGTGGCGGCGCGAGCGGGCGCGGTCGCGCACCGGCGGCTGCGCGGGGGCGGCGACCAGCTGGGGCTCGAACCACACCTCGTCCAGCTTGTCCCAGTGGCGCAGGAACCAGTATTCCGCACCCGGATCGACATCCGGGTAGCCGCGCGCCGCCAGCGCCGCCCCGCGCACCTTGTAGCGCTCGCTGACGCGCAGCAACTCGTCCGGCGCCTCGGGGTCCCATTCCGGGGTGAGGTGCGGCGATTCCAGCACGCTGAAGAACGCCCGGCCCTTCAGAACCCGGAACAGCACCGCAACACTTCCGATGGCGCCGCGAAGGGCCGCTTCCATCATCACCTGGTTCAGCGTGCATTCCTTCACCAGGTCGGCGAACAGGGCGCGCACGCGCTGGTCGCTGCAGTCGATGGTCGGGAAATGTCCTTCGCTGAACACGAGGGATACCGAATCATCGACCACGATGCGCGCCAGCGGATAGCGCACGCTGGGCTTGCGCAGCCGCAGCGGGATGTAGTCCCCGCCCGCCCCGCGCTCCTCGTGGAACTCATAGGGCAGCTCGTCATACAGCGTGCCGTCCAGCACGCGCTTGAGGATCAGCAGCCGCCGCGTCCGCTCCGTGTGGTGCGGATCGGCAGGCACCAGCCCGCACAATGTCGTGAACATCCAGCCTCCTGCGATGGCGCCGCACCCGGCGGGTGCCCGCGCACCGGCGCCGATGCGTCGGAATTCCTGACGCGGTTGGTATGCGTCACCGAGCGCATACGCGCAGGGTGTTGATTCGACGCGCGCATGCCCGTGGCACGGCGCTTGCTTAGTCCACGATCCGCTTTCTTGCAGTTACGGACAGGATCGTTCCACACCGGCACGTGAACGGAACCGGCCGGGGCGAGTTGGCATGGCGGGGCACACCGCCCCGCAAACGGATATCGGAGGTCGCCTTGACTATCGCCAGAACATTGCTCGCAGCCCTCGCCGCCGCCGCCCTTCCCACCATGGCCAGCGCGATTCCCATCGCGGCCGGCAGCCAGCTCAACCTCGGTGGGTTCAACATCGGCGTCGGCACCGGCACCACCATCAACCTCGCCACCGGCCTCGACTTCACCGACGCCGCGGCCCCCGGCACGCCCACGCCCGGCGTCGCCGGCACCGTCACCTCGGTGAACGGCAGCGCCGGCGGCAGCTTCGCCGGCATCAACTGCTCCGGCGATTGCGGCCTGATCAAGGACATCCTGGATTTCGCCGCCTTCGCGCCGATCAACGATTTCTACACCACCACGGCCGGTGTCTCGTTCGACCTGATGACGCTGTCCGCGCCGATCGCCATTCCGCCCGGCGGCGGCCAGCTCGCAACGCTGGTCATCTCCGGCACCGGCATGTTCGAGTATGCCGGCTTCGACGCCACGCCCGGGATCGTGACGCTCACCACCCAGGGCGGCGCCATCACCACCTTCTCGGCCTCCACGGTCGCGCAGGCGGTGCCGACCACGCCGACGCCGGAGCCGGCCTCCCTCGCCCTGCTGGGCGCCGGGCTGCTCGGCCTGGCCGCCGCGCGCAAGCGCCTCGGCTAGCTTCGTCCAGGGGGCGGGCGAACCCCGCCCCCTACCGGTGCAGAAACGACATGTTCAGCCGCCGCGCCGGGCGCCCCGCCTGCGCCACCATGGAATGGGCGCGCGCCAGGGCGTCGACCTGGTCGTCCTTGCGGCCGTGCGGAAAGTCGCGCAGCTCGCCCAGCAGCGTCTGGTTCCAGGCGGCGCGCAACAGGCCCAGCCGCCCGGCCTCCACCAGGGCGGCGACCGGCAGCGCCCGCACCAGCTTCGATCCCGTCTCGGGCGAGGCCACCACGTTGAAGCCCGCCAGTTGCCGCGACAGCCACGCCACCTGCTGCTTGCCGGCCTGGCCGGGGTCCTGCGGCAGGCCGACCGTCACCGCCCGCCCGTCGCGCTGGGCGGTCTGCAGGATCGTGTCGGACACCTCGTGCGGCCCGCCGCGCAGGCGCACCACATCCACCACCATCATCCGCCCATCGGGCAGGGCCGCGAGCTTGAGGCCCACCGTCCAGTCCGGATCGGTGCCGTGCCCCGCCTCGGTGGCGGCGAGGTCCCAGGCGCGGACCATGCGCGCCTCGGCCGGCACGCTGTCCACCAGGCCGATCCGCGCCACCGGGAACAGCGCGCCCTCGGCCGGGCGCGGCGATTGCTGATACAGCGCCTGCCACACCCGGCTGCCGACCGCCGCCCGCTTGCGCGCGAGCGCCACCTCGTCCTCCCAGTCCGGCCACAGCGCGGCGCCGGGCTTGCGGCCCAGCGGGTCCTCCGCCTCGGCCAGGGCCGGCAGGCGCAGCACCGTCCAGTCGTCGCCGCTTTCCAGCAGCCGGCCGGCCAGATCGTCCTCATGCCAGCGCGTCATCACCAGAACGATGCGCCCGCGCGGCTTGAGGCGCGTGGTCAGCTCGGCGCGATACCAGTTCCACAGGTGCTCGCGCGCCAGCTCCGAGTCGCCCTCGGCATGGCTCTTGATCGGATCGTCGATCAGCACGAGGTCGGCGCGCCGCCCGGTCACCGGCCCGTTGATGCCGGTGGCGAAGTATTCCCCGCCCGCACTGGTCCGGAAGCGATGCGCCGCGCGGTTGTCGCCGGACAGGCCGTAGCCCAGCGTCTCGGAGTCGTTGGCCACCAGGTTGCGCAGCTGGCGGCCGAAATGGTCGGCCAGCTCAGCGGTATGGCTGGCCGCGATCACCGAGCTGACCGGGTGGCGCGCCAGCCACCAGGCCGGGAAGATCAGCGAGGCATAGGTGCTCTTGGCGCTGCCCGGCGGCATCAGCACCATCAGCCGGTCCACGGCACCCTCGGCCACCAGGCCGAGACGGTCGAGCAGCATGGCGTGGTGGCGCGCAGGCGCCATTCCGCCGGGCGCGAGCACATGGCGCGCCCAGTCCACGAGGCCCGGTGCGGACATGCAGGCTCCGTGCGCGTGGGGGAGGAAGGGATGGACCGGGGCCGTGCCGGCAGGGCCCGGGGGCGCCGCTGCACAACTCTTCGATCATGGCGGTATCCATACGCCGATCCGGGGCGGATGGGAAGGATTTTTTTCGCTCAAACGCAATTTTTCTCATTTGCCCCGAAATGTGGCGGAAATCGGGCAGTTGCCGGGGGAAAAAATCCTCGTTCGCCAACCCCCCGGAATCCATGCTGCATCGCAGCAGAAACCGCCGGAAAAATGCTTTCAAATCAAATATATACGCCGACAATCCAAAGACCAAATTAACATTGCGCATCAGTCACGTTCACCCCGCGCGGCAGCACAACCGGCCGCGCCGGAAGGATTTGGGGTTGATCTCACAGGCAATGATCTGCTCAATGCCCTCCGTTCGCCGGGACTATACGGCGGACCCCAACGGGCCCGCGTCGGATTCTACGTGCGCCATGCGCGCACAGCCGAGGCTGGTCACGAGGAAGGAGAATACGATGAAGACCCACGCCAGAAGGGCATTTCCCGCTTGGGCTGTGCCGGCACTGGTGTCGCTGCTGGCGGCCGCCCCCCTCGCCACCCCGAGGACCGCGCACGCAGCCGAGGGCAACGACCTGCCCCCGCCGACCCAGACCGCCAATGCCATCGGCCCCGTTGCGATCGCCGCCATGACGGTGCTGCCGGCACCGCCGGAAGCCGCGCCGCCCGCGCCCGCCGCCGCGCTGCCTGCCGCGCGCACCACCGTGCCGCCGCCGCGCCCGCTCGCGGCCGGCCCGGTCTGGACCGACGCGTCCGGCGCCTGGCGCCAGGTCGGCGTCGCCTCCTGGTACGGCGGCCGCCGCTGGCAGGGCCGGCTGA
>CAMDGX010000064.1 GCA_945897825.1 Asaia bogorensis
GCCAACCTGCTGACCGGGGCGGTGATGACCGAGACGGTGTTCGCCTGGCCCGGACTGGGCCGCTACACCTTCCGCAGCGCGGTGTCGGTCGATTTCCCGGCCATCATGGCGATCACCGCCATCGTGGCCGCGGTGTTCGTGCTGGTGAACCTGCTGGTCGACCTCTCCTACGCCCTGCTCGACCCGCGCGTGGTGCGCAAGTGAGTGCTGCCACCGGGCCGATTGCCGTGCCGCGCCCCCGCCCGGCCGCCCTGCGCTGGCTGCGGCGCTACGGGCTGGCGGCGCTGGGCGGGGCGATCATCGTTGCCTGGATCGTGATGGCCGCACTGGCGCCCTGGGTGATGACCCACGACCCGAACTTCGTCGACGTCGCCAACCGGCTGAAACCGCCCTCTTCCGCGCACTGGCTGGGCACCGACGCGCTGGGACGGGACGTGCTGGCGCGCATCGTCTACGGCGCGCGCATCTCGCTCTCGGTCGGCATGGTGGTGGTGCTGGTCGGCGGGCTGTTCGGCACAATGCTCGGCGCGGTCGCCGCCTATGCCCGCGGCTGGGCCGAGGAGGCGCTGATGCGCACCACCGACCTCGTGTTCTGCTTCCCGCCGATCATCCTGGCCATGGCGATCGCCGCCGCGCTGGGCATCGGCACGGTGAACACGGTGATCGCCATGCTGGTGGTGTGGTGGCCCAAATTCGCCCGCCTCGCCCGCAGCCTGGTCATCACCCAGCGCTCGCTGGAATACGTCGAGGCCGCGCAATCGGTCGGCTTCGGCCCGGCGCACATCCTGGTGCGCCAGATCATCCCCAACGCCGTCGGCCCGTTGATCGTGCTGGTGACGCTCGATCTCGGCAACGCCATCCTGGTGTTCGCCGGCCTGTCTTTCCTCGGCCTCGGCGTGGTGCCGCCCACCGCCGAATGGGGCGCGATGGTCGCCGAGGGGCGCGAGCTGGTGCAGCAATGGTGGGTCGCCACCTTCCCGGGCCTCGCCATCCTGTCGGTCGTGATGGGCTTCAACTTCGTCGGCGACGGCATCCGCGACTGGCTGGACCCGCATGCCCGAACCCGCTGACGGCGCGCCGCGCGACCTGCTGCTGCGGGTGCGCGACCTGCGCACCTGGTTCCTGACCGACAGCGGCGCGGTGCGCGCGGTCGATGGCGTCAGCTTCGACCTGCACGCGGGCGAGACGCTGGGCATCGTCGGCGAATCCGGCTCGGGCAAGAGCGTCTGCGCCAAGTCGATCATGCGCCTGCTCGATGAGCCCGCCCGCATCGTCGGCGGCTCGATCGCATTCCGCGGCCGCGACCTCGCGACACTGGACGACGCGGCGTTGCGCCAGGTGCGCGGGCGCGAGATCGCGATGATCTTCCAGGACCCGATGACCTCGCTGAACCCGGTGCTGCGCATCGCCAAGCAGCTGGTCGAGGCGATGACGGCGCATGGCCGCTTCACCCGCATGGCCGCGCGGCTGCGCGCCATCGACCTGCTGCGCCGCATGGGCGTGGGGCGCGCCGAGGCGGCGGTCGATTCCTACCCGCACCAGTTCTCCGGCGGCATGCGCCAGCGGGTGATGCTGGCGATGGGCTTCTCCAACGAACCCGCGCTGCTGATCGCCGACGAGCCCACCACGGCGCTCGACGTCACCATCCAGGCGCAGATCCTCGAACTGCTGCGCGAGCTGAACCGCGACCTCGGCACCGCCGTCATCCTCATCAGCCACGACCTCGGCGTCATCGCCAATGTCTGCCAGCGCATCCTGGTGATGTATGCCGGCGAGGTGGTGGAGGAAGGCCCGCCCGAGGAACTGCTCTCCAATCCCCAACACCCCTACACCTGGGCCCTGCTGCACGCCGCCCCGCGCATCGACACCGAGGCCACCGACCGCCGGCTAACCACCATCGACGGCCAGCCGCCCGATCCGCGCGCCTGGCCCGAGGGCTGCCGCTTCCGCGCCCGCTGCCCCTTCGCGGTGGCGAAATGCGCCGAGCACCCCGCCCTGCTCCCGATCGACGCCACGCGGGCGGCGCGCTGCTGGGTCACCCAGGAGGGCGGCTCGCTGCAACCGCCCGTCCGCGCCACCGCCCGCGCCGCCGCGCCCGTCGAGGTGCAGTCCACTGCACCGCTGCTGGAGGTCACCGGCGTCACCAAGCACTTCGCCCTGCCGAAGGAGGGCACCTTCGCGCCAAGGCGCGTGCTGCGCGCCGTCGATGGGGTGAGCCTTTCGGTGACGCGCGGCGAAACCGTGGGTCTGGTCGGCGAAAGCGGCTGCGGCAAGTCGACCCTGGCGCGCCTGGTCACCCGCCTGCACGAGCCGACCGGCGGGCGCATCGTGTTCGACGGTACCGACATCACCCACGCCACGCAGGCGACGATCCGGCCGCTGCGCCGGCGCATGCAGATGATCTTCCAGGACCCCTACGCCTCGCTGAACCCGCGCATGTCCGTGGGCGAGATCCTGGTCGGGCCGTTGCTGCTGCACCGCATCGTGCCGGGCGAGGCGGCGGCACGCGCCCGGGTGGCGGAACTGCTCGACCTCGTCGGCCTGCCCGAAGCCGCCGCCGGCCGCTTCCCGCACGAATTCTCCGGCGGCCAGCGCCAGCGCATCTCGATCGCCCGCGCGCTGGCCGTCGGCCCCGACCTCGTGGTCGCCGACGAACCCATCTCGGCGCTGGACGTGAACATCCAGGCCCAGATCATCAACCTGATGGTCGACCTCCAGGAGCGCATGGGCCTCACCTACCTGTTCATCGCCCACGACCTCGCCGTCGTGCGCCATGTCTGCGACCGGATCGTGGTGCTCTACCTCGGCCGCGTCATGGAATCCGGCCGCGCCGCCGACCTGTTCACCCGCCCGCTGCACCCCTACACCCGAACACTGATCGCCGCCGCCCCGGTGCCCGACCCGCGCATCGAGCGCACCCGCCGCCACATTCCCATGAAAGGCGAGCCGCCCAGCGCGGTGAACCCGCCGAGCGGCTGCCGCTTCCGTACCCGCTGCCCGATCGCCCAGCCACGCTGCGCCGCCGAGGAACCCGCCCTGCAACCGGGTGCTGCCGGCCAACTCGTGGCGTGCCATTTCCCCGGAGCGCTGTGAGCCTCCGGCGGGTCGAGCTCCCATCGGAAGGCAAGGCCAGGGCTTTGCCCTGGACCCACCAGGGGCTAAGCCCCTGGACCTTATCACTCTGAGAAGTAATGGGGTCTGGGGCCGCCGGCCCCAGCTTGTTCAGGGCAGAGCCCTGGCCTTGCCTTTCCCTGCCCCGGGCTCCGTCAGGCCGCGAGCCGCTCCCCGGGATCGCCCAGCAGGAACTCCACGTCGTCGACCTCAAGCCCCTCGATGTCCCCCTCGTTGCTCAGGGCGATGTTCGCGAGGTCGGTCTTGCGCTGTTGCAGCTCCACGATCCGGTCCTCGACCGTATCGGCGGCAATCAGCTTGTAGACGAACACCGACTTGGTCTGGCCGATCCGGTGCGCCCGGTCCGACGCCTGGTCCTCCGCCGCCGGGTTCCACCACGGGTCGTAATGGATCACCGTGTCCGCCGAGGTGAGGTTCAGCCCCCGCCCGCCCGCCTTGAGGCTGATCAGGAACAGCGGCACCTCGCCCGATTCGAACACGCGGACAGGCTCGGCGCGGTCGCGCGTGTCCCCGCGCAGTTCCACGTAGCGGATGCCGGCGGCATCCAGCCGCGGCTTGATCAGGTCGAGCATCGATGTGAACTGCGAGAACAGCAGGATGCGCCGCCCCTCCGGGATCATTTCCTCGACCATCTCCATGAGGTCGTCGAGCTTGCTGGAGGTATCGACCAGCCGCGCCGACGGCAGCTTCACCAGCCGCGGGTCGCAGCACACCTGGCGCAGTTTCAGAAGCGCATCGAGCACGACGATGCGGCCCTGGGAGGCGGTGAGGCCGGCGATCTGCTCGCGCACCTTTTCGTAGAGCGTGCCGCGGATCGTCTCGTACAGCTCGCGCTGCTCCGGCGCCAGGTTGATGCGGCGCAGGATGGTGTGGCGCGGCGGCAGGTCGGTGGCCACCTCCGCCTTGGTCCGGCGCAGCAGGAAGGGCCGGATGCGGCGGATCAGCTGCACGCGGCGCACCGCGTCGTTGTTCTTCTCGATCGGGGTGCGGAAGCGCTTGGTGAACTGCTTGCGGTCGCCGAGCAGCCCGGGCATCAGGAACGCGAACTCCGACCACAGCTCCTGCAGATTGTTCTCGATCGGCGTGCCCGACAGGCATAGCCGATGGCGCGTGTCGAGCTGGCAGACCGCCTTGGTCGCCTTTGCGTCGGGGCTCTTGATCACCTGCGCCTCGTCCAGCACCACGAGGTGCCACGGCAGCTTCTTCATCGCTTCCACATCGCGCGCCAGCACCGTGTAGGTCGTGATCACCACATGCACGCCGTCCAGTTCGGCGCGGCGGGCGTGGCGGTCGAGGCCGTGCAGCACTTCCACGCGCAGCCCCGGCGCGAACTTGCCCAGCTCGGCGGTCCAGTTGCTCACCAGGCTGGTCGGCACCACGATCAGCACCGGGCGGTCCAGGCGCCCTTCGTCGTGCTCGATGACGATATGCGCGATGGTCTGCGCGGTCTTGCCCAGCCCCATGTCGTCGGCGAGGAACCCGCCCATGTCGTGCGCGCGCAGGTGCTGCAGCCAATCCACGCCCTGCTGCTGATACGGCCGCAACACCGCCGTGAACGCGGCGGGCACCACGACGGGCGGCACCTCCTTCTGTTCGCGGAAGCGCGCGGCATAGGCGGCAATGGCCTCCGCGCTGTCCCACCGCGTGGTCAGCAACTCCTCCAGGTCCAGCACGCTGTCGGCTTCGGCTTCCGGCAGCACCAGGGTTCCCCCGGCGGTGCGCTGGGCGGCCTCCAGCAGGTCGGACATCACCGCCAGCAGCCGGCCGATCCGCTCGGCCGGCAGCTTCAGGATGCGCCCGTCATCCAGGCTGGTGATCACCTCGCCATCGACAACCTGGGCCGCCGCCATGCCGCCGCGGTCGAGCAGGCGCGAGAGGATGGGCAGCAGCGGAATGCGCGCGCCGTCGATCTCGATCCCCAGGTCGAGCGCGAAGCTGCCGGTGCCGGCATCGGCGACGCGCATGTCGTAGTCGCCGACCGACTGCACCATGCGGGGGCCGAAATCGCGGTCGATCAGGTTGCGCCAGCCCAGCGCCTGCAGCGCCGGCACCCGCTCGGCCACGAAGCCCTGCCAGCGCTCGCCGGCATCGCGGCCGCGGAACACGAGCACCATGCGCCCCTTGGCGGTGGCCCCCTCGGCGACGCGCATCTGGCTGAAGCCGTCCTTGAGCAGGAGGGCCAGCGCCGCCGCCTCGGCCGCCCGGTCGCGGCGCAGGAAGCTCTGGTTGCCCGGGCTGTCGCCGGGGCGCTGGACGCGGACGAACTGGCGCTCGTCGTCGGCCGGGGTCAGCACGCCATCGTAGTCGAACTCGACCGCCAGCGCGTCGGTGGGCTGGAGATTGCCGTGCTCGTCCGGGCAGTTGAACTGGCGTAGCTTCAGCACCGGGATCGGCGCCCACTCGTGGATGACCGGCTCGGCAGCGCGGACCAGCACCGGCTCCGCGCGCCGGCGCGGCGCGACCGTGGGCGAGCGCTGAACGGGCGAACGCTGGGTTGGCCGCGGCGCCGCGGGAACCGGCCGGGCAGGGGGCGCCGGCGCCTGGCGCACGCGCACACGACCCACCGCCCCGGTTGCCGCGTCCACATACCAGGGGCCCGAGGCGCCGAGGATCACCGCCGATCGCGGCGGCAGGTCGGGCGGCACATTGGCCTGGAAGGCCCGCTCCTCGCCCCGGCAGAGCACCTTGCCGGTGGCCTGCCAGCGCGCCTTGCCCATGCGCGCCAGCAACTCGAGCACCGAGGCAACCGCCACGGGCGGCACCGCGACGCGCTCGGCATCGCCGCCGCCGAGCATGCGCGCCATGATGCGCACCGTCTCGGGGCTGGCGCGATCGGCCAGGATCCGCCCCGGCGTGGTCGGCGCCACCCGCCCGGTGCGCTCGCCCACCAGCAGGGTGGCGACATAGCAGGCATCCGGCGGCCGCCCTGGCGACACCTCGAACACCAGGCGCTGCCGCTCCTCGGCGGCCGGCTCGGTCAGCGTGTCCATGAAGGTGCGCTGCACCGGCTTGCGCAGGCTCGCGTGGCGATCGAGCGCCGCCAGCGCACCCGCGGCCATGTGCGCGCAGGACGATTGGCCGCAACTGCACCAGTTGACGAACCCGACGCGCTGGCCGACGGCCGAGGTGCGGATGGTCGATATGTGCCGCTGGCCGAGGTGCTCCACCACCACCTCGATCGACGCCTCCTTGAGCGCCACCTCCACGGTCCCCAGCAGCACCAGCGACCGCCCGCGGGTCAGCGTGCGTGCGTCGAAAATGCGCCCGAGGTCGTCGGTCGAGAAAGGCGTCAGCATCAGAGCGGGGGCGTCCTCGGCGGTGGCGTGACCGCACACGATACCGGCAGCCGTCCCGAAAGACGAGGCGCGATGCGCGGCGGGCCGGAAACCCAGGCCGGCGCGGGGGCCATGGCGCCTCTCCCGGCCGCCGTCGCCGAAGCCCTAGAAATGCGGGCCGGGCAGCACCAGCACCTGGGGTGCGGCGGGCATGGTCGCGCGGCTGATCTTGAAGCCCGGCTTGTCCGACAGCACGATCTCCGCCTTGTCGCGCATCCGGCTCAGGAAGCGCGCCAGCACGTCCTGATTCCAGTAATGCATCGGCAGCACGATGCGCGGGTTCAGCTGCCCGATGACCTCCACCATGTCGCCCTGGTTCGAGGTCCAGGCCCCATCGATCGGCACCATCACGATGTCCAGCGCCCCCAGCGTCGCCAGATCGTCGGGCGTCAGCAGATGGTGCAGGTGGCCGAGATGGGCGATGCACAGCCCCGCCGTCTCGAACACGAAGATCGAGTTGCCGTAGCGCCGCGTGCCGCCGTCCCAGCCGCGGATGTTGGTGGGCAGGTTGCGCACCCGCATGTCGCCCACCTTGATGTCGTGCTGCGCCGGCCCGCCATCCGGCCGCCAGCCGCGCAGCACGTGGGCGATGCGCGGGTCCGGACTATCCGTGTAGTGCGTGCTGTGCGCGTGGTTCATCGTCACGATCTCCGGCACCCGCGGCGGCGCGTGGCGGCCGGAGAAATCCGTCACCGCCCAGGTCGCGCCCGGCGATTCGATCAGGAAGCTGGCATGGCCCAGGAAGGTGATCCCCACCTCGCCCGCTTGCGCCGCCACCAGGCTGGCGCGATGGAACAGCGGCGAACGTTGCGCGGAAACCCCGCAGGCCAGCGCCAAGGCGGGCACCAGCCCCAGCAGCATCCCGACGGCAGGCAGCAGAACGCGGCGCAGGAGACCCATGGCGACCCCGGTTTTGATGCGTGTGCCGCGATCCTGCCGAAACCCGCCCCGCCGCGTCACCAAAAATCGCGCGCTTCTACCGGCCCGCGCCGCGCGCTCACCCCAGCCGGTTGATCCCGTCGAACGCCGCCGTCTTGTAGCATTCCGCCAGCGTCGGATAGTTGAAGACGTTGTCGACGAAGTAGTCGATCGTCCCGCCATGGGCCAGCACCGCCTGGCCGATATGCACCAGCTCGCTCGCCCCGTCGCCGATGATGTGCACGCCCAGCAGCGCCCGCGTCTCGCGATGGAAGATCAGCTTCAGCAACCCGGCGCTGTCGCCCAGGATTTGCCCGCGCGCGATCTCCTTGTAGTTCGCCTTGCCGATCTCGTACGGCACGCCGGCCGCCGTCAGCTCCTCCTCGTTGCGCCCCACCGTCGAGATCTCGGGGATGGTGTAGATGCCGTAGGGAAACAGCCCCGGCGTGCAATCCGCCGCCACCCCGAACGCATGGCACGCCGCCAGCCGCCCCTGCTCCATGGAGGTGGAGGCCAACGACGGAAACCCGATCACATCCCCCACCGCATAGATATGCGCCTGGCTGGTCTGGAAACTCGCATTCACCGCCAGCCGCCCGCGCGCATCGGTGCACAGCCCCGCCGCCTCCAGGTTCAGCCCGCCGGTCGCTCCCGTCCGCCCGATCGAGTACAGCGCCTTGTCGGTGACGATCTGCTTGCCCGAGGCCAGCGTGGTGCGCACGCGCTGCCCGCGCCCCTCGTCGATCGGCTCCACCGCCCGGACCTCCTCGCCCAGCCGCAGCGTGATCCAGTTGTGCTGCATGTGGTAGGCGAGGTTGTCGGTGATCTCCCGGTCGATGAACGGCAGCAGCCGGTCGCGCTTGTCCACCAGCGTCACGCGCACGCCCAGGGTCGCGAACATCGTGGCATACTCGATGCCGATCACCCCCGCCCCGATCACGGTCAGGCTGCGCGGCATCTCCGCAAGGTCGAGCACATCGTCGCTGATCAGCACGCGCTGCCCGTCGAACGGGATCTCCGCACTGCGCGTCGCCTCCGTGCCCACGGCCACCACGATCCGGCCGGCCGAGACCTGCTCGTGGCCATGCCCGTCGGCCCGCGCCACGTGCAGCGTGTGCGCGTCGTGGAACCGCGCCGCCCCGGCCACCACGTCGATCCGGTTGCGCGTCAGCTGGTGGCGGATCACGTCGATCTCGTGGCGCACCACGTGCCCGGTGCGGAAATGCAGGTCGGCCATGGTGATGTTCCGCTTCACCGCATAGGCCGCGCCATACACCCCGCGCTCGCGATGGCCGGACAAGTGCAGCACCGCCTCGCGCAGCGTCTTGGACGGGATGGTGCCGGTGTTGATGCACACCCCGCCGACCACGTTCTGCTTCTCGATCACCACCACCCGCCGGCCGAGCTTGGCCGCCTGGATCGCCGCCCGCTGCCCCGCCGGGCCGGAGCCGATCACCGCCAGGTCATACTCGTGCTGCTGCGTCATGCCGTTCCCGAAACTGTCCCGCGCGTCGTGGCACCCAGTCTCGCGGCAAAAGATTGAGGAAGTGGTGCGCTACGGCAGGATGCGCGCCGCCCGGTAAGCGCCCACCTGCGCCAGCAGATGCGCCGGCGTGTCCAGGCACGACGCGAACCCCGCCCGGCGCAACCGCATCGTGGAAGCGAACAGGTCGTGCTCCAGCCCGAACACGAAATCGGCGAAATCCCACCGCGCCACGTCCGCCAGCGGCAGCGCCAACCCGTGCCGCGCCCGCAGCCGCTCCCACACTGGCGCCTTGTCCGCCATCCAGGCCGCCAGCTTCATCGGCCGCACAATCCCGCACCGCACCCCGAACGCCTCGGCCAGGCGCGGCCAGAAGCGCTGCCAGCGGAACACGTCCCCATTGGTGACGTTGAACGCCCGCCCCGCCGCGTCCGGCGCCTCCAGCATCCACAGCACCGCCTCGCCCAGCAGGCTGGCGTCAGTCACCTCCGACAGCGAGCGGAACGACGCCTCGCTCCCCGGAAAATCCAGCGCCACCCCCAATTCCGCGCAGATCGCCGCATAGGCACCGAGCGTGGAGGCGAGGTTGCGCGCCCGCCCCGGCGCCACGTCGACAATAAACGACGGCCGGCTCGCCGACCACGCCCACCCGCCCGAAGCCGCCCGCGCCGCCAGCCTGTCCTGCTGGTCGTAGTAGAAGTTCGGCGGCATGTGCCGCGTGTCATCCTCGTCGGCCGGGGTGGGGTAGGGGCCGATATGCATGCCGTACCACTTCGTCCCCTCCACCAGGTGCACATGCCGCAGCGCCTCCCCCTCCGCGGCCGCGATCAGCGCCTCCAGCATCGCAAGGTTCGCCGGCACATCCTCCACGCCCCCCTCGCCGAACGCCGCCCGCGCCGCATACACCGCATGCGTCACCCCCGTCGTCATCCCCGTCGTCGCCCCTTGGGGCGCCGCCGCGCGCACCGCCGCCCGGCACGCATCGGCATCGGCGAGGTCGACGGCCAGGTACCGCACCCCCGGCGCATCGTCCCGCGGCGTCCGGCACAGCCCCAGCACCCGCCACCCCGGCGTCGCCGCCGCCCGCGCCACCAGCCGCGACGCCGCTGCCCCGGTCGCCCCGGCCACCAGAAGCGTGCGCATCTCAGCCCGCCAGGGCGACGAGCGTCCGCACCAGCACCCGCGCCCCGGCCGCCAACTGCGCCGGCGAGGAATACTCCGCCGGATTGTGGCTGACCCCCTTGCGCGACGGCACGAAGATCATCCCCGTCGGGCACACCGGCACCACGAACTGCGCGTCATGAAACGCGCCCGACGGCAGCGCCCGCTGCCGCAGCCCCTCCGCGGTCGCCGCCGCCGCCACCGCCCCGGTCACCATCGGGTCGAACACCACCGGCATGGCGTGGAAATTCTCGAACACCGCGACGTCGCAGCCGCGCACCGCACCGCGGATCACCCCCTCGATCGCATCCCCCTTCGCCCGCAGCACCGCCTCGTCGGGGTGGCGCAGGTCGATGGTGAACCGCACCAGGCTGGCCACGCTGTTTGACGTGTTCGGCGCAACCTCGATCCGCGCCACCGTGAAGCGCAGCGTGTCCGTCGGGTCCTCCGTCAGTGCGTTCAGCGCCGCGACCGCGCGCAGCATGTCCTGCACCGCATCGCGCCGCCCGCGCAGCGGCGCCGTCCCGGCATGCGCCGACTCTCCCGTCAGCGTCACGGTGAACCACCGGCTGCCCTGGATGCCCGTCACCACGCCGATATCCGCCACCTCCGCCTCCAGGATCGGCCCCTGCTCGATATGCGCCTCGACATAGGCATGCGGGACCATGCCCAGCCCCCGCCGGGGAACGTCAGCCTCCGCCGCCAGGTGCTCATCGAGGGCCGCGCCATACGAAACCCCATCCCCGTCCAGGATCCCCCGGAACGCCTCGGGCGCGGTATGCCCCGACCAGCTCATGCTCCCGGTGCATCCGGGCCGGAACCGCCCGCCCTCCTCGTTGGTCCACGCCACCAGCTCGATCGCCCGCCGCGTCGCCACCCCCGCATCATGCAGCGCGTTCAGTGCCTCCAGCCCCGCCACCACGCCCCATATCCCGTCGAACCGCCCGCCCTCCGGCTGCGTGTCCATGTGGCTGCCGGTCAGCACGGGCGCCAGCGCAGGCTCCGTCCCCTCGCGCCGGAAGAACAGGTTCGCCGCCGCGTCGACCGTCACCGTGCAGCCGATCGCCTCCGCCCAGCCGATCATCCGCCGCCGCGCCGCGCGGTCCAGCGCCGTCAGGCACGGCCGGTTCACCCCCCGATCCGCCGAGCCCGCCACCGCGAACCCGCCGATCTCCGCCAGTTCCATCAACCGCGCCCACTGGCGCGCCTCGCTTACGGCTGAGGCAGCGGCATCGCTCATTGGTCTCGCTCCGTCCTTGTCCGCCGCCATCAACGCCAAGCCTTCAGCCGCGCAGCAACCCCGCCATGGGCACAGCAGCGGAACTGTCCGGAAATACCTGCGCCAGCGCTGCCGGCCCCAGCCCCAGGTGCTGCGCCAGCACCCCCTTGGCGAGGCTGCGCAGATCGGTGGTCGGCGCGAGGTCCCGCCCCTCGAACAGCTCCGCCAGCCCCGGCCAGTCCCCGCGCACCCGCCCGCCGGCGACTCCGCCGCCGAGCACGAAGGCGACCGTTCCAGTCCCGTGATCGGTCCCGCGCGTGCCGTTCACCCGCACCGTGCGGCCGAACTCGGTCATCACCAGCACCACGCTGCGGCGCCACGCCGGCCCGAGCGCGTCGCGCAGCGCCACCAGCCCGGCATCGAGCTGCCGCAACGGCCCCTGCAGCCGGTCGGCCTGGTTGGCATGCGTGTCCCACCCCCCGATTTCCATCGCCGCCAGCCGCGGCCCATCCGCCGCCGCCAACAGCTTCCCCGCCGCCGCCGCCAGCGCCGGAAACCCGAACCTGTCGGGCGACCGGTCCCGCGGCCCCAGCGTGGCCCCCGCGAAACCCCGCTCGCGCATCCCCGCCGCCACCGCCGGGCCCGTCACCGCATCGCCTGCATGCAGTGCCGCGATCCGCGCATACAGGTCCGGCGCCGGAGCCTGGAAGCTCGGCGGCAGCCAGTTGCCAACCGGCGCCGGCCCGCGCAGCAGCACCGGCAGCAGGCTGCCCACCGCCAATGCCGATGCGCCGCCCATTCCCGGCGGCGATCCCGCCCCATGCCGCAGCGCCGCCGCCACCCGGTTCAGCCATCCGCTGTCCAGCCGCTGTTCCGCGCCGAATTCCATCCAGTCCTGCGCCTCGAAATGGCTGCGGTTGCGCCACGACCCCGCCACCGCATGCACCGCCAGCGCCTCGCCGCTGGCGAACATCCCGTGCAGCCCGCCCATCACCGGATGCAGCCCGAAGAACCCGCCGAGGTCCAGCAACCCGTCCTCGCGGCCCGGTTCCGGCGGCACCAGCGCTCCGCGCAGCCCTGCCAGCGCCCCGTCGCCATACGGCACGACCGCCGACAGCCCATCGAGCGCCCCGCGCAGAAGCACCACCACCAGCCGCTGCTCCCCCGGAGCCGCCGCGACCGCCACCGATGCCCGCCCGAGCGACACCGCCCCGGCCACCCCCAGCAACGCTGCACGCCGGGACAGCAAATGTGTCATCGCCGCTGGAACTCCGGGCTCGCGAACAGCAGCGTCAACGCCTCCCGGCGCGACCCCGCCCGCATCATCTCCTGGCGCGTCGTCTCGCGCAGCAGCGGCCCCAGCGCCCGGTCGGCCACCGCCGGCGGGTCCGTAGCGCCTCCGCTCGCCGCCACCGAATGCGCCCAGTCGATCCGCCGCATCATCGCCTCCGGGCTCGCCCAATCCCGTGCGGTGTCCGGCCATCCATTGGGAAGCGGCGCATTCATCACGTTGTGCCCCAGCAGCGCGAGCACATCGCGCAGCGCCATCCTCCGGCCCGGCGGCAGATCCATCGCCCGCGTCACCGCCATCACATAGTCGAAGGGGCTGCGCAGCTTCGTCAGCGGCGCCCATGCCTGCGCCAGCCCTGCCACCGCAAGCGCCGCCGCCTTGAGGTTCCCGTCGCTCTGCGCCAGCACCGCCGCCACCCGCGCCACTGCCGGTTCCGGGGCATCGTCCGCCACGAAATGCCGCACCAGCTTGGTGGCCAGGTGCCGATGCGTCGCCGGATGCCGCGCCAGCGCCGCCACCACCACGTCCAGCCCCTCCGGCCCCGCCGGCACCGCCACCCCCATCACCGTCTTCGGCCCCGGCTGGTGCAGCATGGGACGGAACAGCGGCCGCGGCCGCTCCTGGCGCAGCGCCACCGTCCAGCCCGTCAGCACCAGCGCCAACTGCTCCACGTCGCGCTGCGTGTACCCCGCGGCCGGGCTCACGGTGTGCAGCTCCAGGCATTCACGCGCGAGGTTCTCGTTCAGCCCGACCGCACGCTGCGCCTCGCCCGCCACGCGCCGCGCCATCGGGCTGTCCGGCCCGGCCGACTGCGCGTTGTCCAGATAGAACAGCATCGCCGGGTGGCGCATCACCGCGCCCAGCATGTCCGCGAACCGCCCCGTCACATGCGGCCGGATCGCCTCGCGCAGATAGGCGTTGGCCACCGCCTGCACGCCGCCCCGCCGCAGGCTGACCGTGAAGTGGTTCGCCCAGAACCACACCAGCCGCTCACGGAACGGCCGGTCCGTCGCCACCGCATGGCCCAGCAGGGTCGCGGTGTCTGCCTGCATGATCGCCCGCGACGCCATGAGCCCGTCATTGCCCCGCCGCAGGTCCTCCCGCCACGCCACCAGCCCATCCTCCAGGCTCGCCGCCGGCAGGGCCAGCGCCGGGTCAGGGCCCTCCAGCTGTGCCGCCAGCCATGCCTGCGGATCCGCCGGAACCTCCTCGTCCCCACGGCGTCCCAGCCCGAACCGGATCAGGGCATGCATGCCACGCGACATCATTGCGCAACCCTATCACATCGCCTCCGGCGAACCCAGACGTCGCCGCCTTCCCCGGCGACGGTTTGCTGCCATGCAGCACACCCCCCCATATCGCGCTTGCAAATCACCGCGCGCGAAGGCATGTCACCCCCAATCCAGCCGGCGATGGGCCGATGTGACGGGACGCGCGAAGCAATGGCTCCGCCGCGCCTCTCTACGTCGTTTCAGCGCACCGCCCGCCCACGCCGACCCCGCCTGGCCTGCTTCAAGCCAGGCAGACCCCTAGTCCGAGCTGAGTCGGCCCCATTCGGGGCATATGGAGGCCATCGTGTCCACTGATCTCGCCAAGATCCGCAACATCGGCATCACTGCCCACATCGATGCCGGCAAGACCACCACCACCGAGCGGATCCTGTACTACACGGGCGTCTCCCACCGGATCGGCGAGGTCCACGACGGCAACACCACCACCGACTACATGGACCAGGAGCGTGAGCGCGGCATCACCATCACCTCCGCCGCGGTGACGTGCGAGTGGAAGGACCACCGCATCAACATCATCGACACCCCGGGCCACATCGACTTCAACATCGAGGTGAACCGCAGCCTGCGCGTGCTCGACGGCGCGGTGTTCATCATCGAGGGCGTCGCCGGCGTCCAGCCGCAGTCCGAGACCAACTGGCGCCTCGCGGACCGCTACAACGTCCCGCGCATCATTTTCATCAACAAGCTCGACCGCACCGGCGCCGATTTCTACCGCGCCTTCGACACCCTGAAGGAGAAGCTCGACATCGTCGCCCTTCCCCTCCAGCTCCCGATCGGCATCGAGGACCAGTTCGTCGGCGTCGTCGACCTCGTCGAGATGAAGGCGATCGTGTGGGAAGGTGGCGAGCTCGGCGCCAAGTTCCACGACGCCCCCATCCCCGACGACCTGATGGAGAAGGCCAAGGAAGCCCGCCAGGTGCTGCTCGACACCGCGCTCAGCGTGGACGATGCCGGCATGGAGGAGTATTTCGAGAAGGGTGACGTCGCCGTCGAAACCCTCAAGCGCGCCATCAAGACCGGCACGATCAGCGGCGCCTTCCGCCCCGTCCTCTGCGGCACCGCCTTCAAGAACAAGGGCGTCCAGCCCCTGCTCGACGCCGTGCTCGACTTCCTGCCGAGCCCCATCGACGTCCCCGGCATCTCGATCGCCGCCGAGGAAGGCGAGGAGGACGGCGAGTTCAGCAACCGCCGCCGCATCAAGGCCGACCCGAACGCCCCCTTCGCGGGCCTGGCCTTCAAGATCATCAACGACAAGTACGGCGCGCTCACCTTCGTGCGCGTCTATTCCGGCACCCTGCGCAGCGGCGACACGGTGCTGAACACCACCAAGGACGAGAAGCAGCGCGTCGGCCGCATGTTCCAGATGCACGCGGACAAGCGCGCGGAAATCAAGGAAGTCTCCGCCGGCGACATCGCGGCCTTCGTTGGCCTCAAGGACACCACCACCGGCGACACCCTGGCCTCTACCGACGACCCCGTGGTCCTCGAGCGCATGGCCTTCCCGGTGCCCGTGATCGATATCTCCGTCGAGCCCGCCACCAAGGACTCGGTCGAGAAGATGACCATCGGCCTGCAGAAGTTGGCCGGCGAAGACCCCAGCCTGCGCCTCAAGACCGACCAGGAATCCGGCCAGACCATCCTCTCCGGCATGGGCGAGCTGCACCTGGAGATCATCATCGACCGCCTGCGTCGCGAATACGGCGTCCAGGCCAATGTCGGCGCCCCCCAGGTCGCCTATCGCGAGACCATCTCCAAGGCGCACACCGAGACCTACACCCACAAGAAGCAGTCGGGCGGTTCGGGCCAGTACGCCGAGGTCAAGATCATCTTCGAGCCGACCGAGCGCAACACGGGCGTGGTGTTCGACAACAAGGTGGTCGGCGGCGCGATCCCGAAGGAATACATCCCGGCCGTCGAAAAGGGCATCAAGGTCCAGGCCGACACCGGCGTGCTCGCCGGCTTCCAGACGGTGGACTTCAAGTACACCCTGGTCGACGGCAAGTACCATGACGTCGACTCGTCGGCCCTGGCCTTCGAAATCGCCGCCAAGGCCTGCTTCCGCGAAGGCATGAAGAAGGCAAGCCCCATCATCCTCGAGCCGATCATGGACGTCGAGGTGACCACCCCGAACGACCACGTCGGCGACGTTGTGGGCGACCTCAACCGCCGCCGCGGCCAGATCCAGACCCAGGAGTCGGCCGGCTCCACCGTCATGGTCCGCGCCCACGTGCCGCTGAAGGAGATGTTCGGCTACATCTCCGACCTGCGCAGCATGACCAAGGGCCGCGCCAGCTTTACGATGCAGTTCCACCACTACGACCCCGTGCCGCGCAACGTGGCCGAGGAAATCATGAAGAAGAGCGCCTAACTCCCTCTTCCGACCAGGCGATGCAACGGCGCGGGGAGCGATCCCCGCGCCGTTTTGCTTGCGTGGCGTGGCATGGAAGGGTGTGGCATGCCACGCCACGGCGGCAAACTCGCCCGCCCCGGGCGCAACCGCACCGTCGCTGCCATGCGCGCGATCGGCTATGAACGCGCGGCTTGAACGGGGAAACACAATGACCGAGACCGCCGATCGCCACGGTCGCGAACGCGTCGCCTTCCTGATCTATCCCGGCTTCACCGCGCTCGACATGGTCGGCCCGCACCACATGCTGAACGCGCTGCGTGGCGAGAAGGTGCGCCTGGTGGCGGCCACCGCCGATCCGGTGACCAGCGATTCCGGCATGACCTTCGTCCCGCATTGCGACTTTGCCGCATGCCCGGCCGAGCTGGACGTGCTCTGCGTGCCGGGCGGCACCGCCGGCACCCTGGCGGCGATGCAGCACGGCCCGACGCTGGAATTCCTGCGCGATCGCGGGGCGCGGGCGGGGATCGTGTCCTCGGTCTGCACCGGCTCGCTGATCCTGGGTGCCGCCGGGCTGCTTGCCGGCTATCGCGCGACCTCGCACTGGCTGACGGTGGAGGCGCTGGCCCGCTTCGGTGCCATCCCGACCCAGGGACGGGTGGTGCGCGATCGCAACCGCGTCACCGGTGGCGGCGTCACCGCGGGGATCGATTTCGGCCTGACCCTGCTGTCCGAGATGCGCGACCCCGGCTACGCCCAGGCAACCCAGCTCGTGGCCGAGTACGCCCCGGCGCCGCCGTTCAACACCGGCAGCCCGGACACGGCGCCACCGGAACTGGTGGCGCGGATGCGGGCGATGTTCGCCCCGTTCCTGGCCGAGCTGGATCGCGCCGTTCCGCCGGGCTGACCCGCCGCGGAGGGTGCCGCGCGTTCAGGCGTCCGGCCGGGAAACACCACCACCCGGAACGGCCGGAACGATCGGTCGCTCCAGGGCTAGGCACTACCGACCCTCCAGCAACCCCCGCAACGCCGCCGCCGGCACCGCCACGCCACCCGGCCCATCCGGCCGCGCCCCCACCTGGATGCCGATCACCTGCCACGCCCCGTCCAACCGCCGCAGCACCGGCGCCCCGCTGCTGCCGCGGATCGCCGCGCAATCATGCGCCAGCAACCCCCGTCCGCCCTGGTCCCAAACCTGCGCCAGGATCCGGCAGCCCAGGTCCGCCGTCGGCACCTCCGGCCGGTCCTGCTGGTAGCCCCCCACGACCACCGCCGCCGGCCCGATCTCTTCCGCAACCCCCAGCACCGGCCCCGGCAACGGGGTCGCCAGGACGATCACCGCCAGGTCCGCCCCTCGCGTCGCCTCCACCCGCCGCGGATCGAACCCCGAAGCCGTCGCATAGGTCGCGGCCACCGCATGCCCGCCATGGCGCCCATGTGCATGGGCCAGCACCACGTTCACCGACCCCGGCGGAATGAAATGCCCCAGCCTCGCGCTGAACAGGCAATGCGCCGCCGTCGCCACCCGGTCCGGCGCCAGCAACACGCCCGTGCAGCGCGCCAGCCCCGGCGCCTGCACCCGCACCAACGACGACCACGGCGCCTGCCCGGCATCGACGGCCACGCGCCGCCCGCCCTCCGCCACCGCCGGGCCGGCGGCCACCATTGCCACCAACCCGGTCAGCCAGAAAGCGACGCGGATCAGGCGCGCCGCACGCCCCAGAACACGTGGTTCAATCCGGGCACGATCCCGGTCAGGTCCTTGCGGTGCGCCGTCGGCTGCGACCACTGCCCGAGCGGGATGTAGGGCACCCCGTCGAACGCCGCCAACTGCATCTTCGCCGCGATCGCCTTCTGCTCCTCCAGCGTCGGCGCCTTGAACCAGGCCTCGCGCAGCGTCTCCAGCGCGGGAATGTCCGGCCAGCCGAACCACGCCTTCGGCCCGCTGCCGCGCAGCGCGATGTTGGTGGGGTTCGACGCCCCCCCGCCGGCCAGCCGCGTGTTGAACGCGTTCCACCCGCCCTCCGCCGCCGGCTTCGTCATCGCCCGCCGCGACAGCAGCGTGCCCCAGTCCACCGCCACCAGCTGCGAATTGATCCCCAGCCGCTTGAACAGCGCGTCCGTCACCGCCGCCATCGCATGCATCTGCGGCTGGTCCGAGGGCGACATCAGCACCACCGGCTCGCCCTTGTAGCCGCTCTCGGTCACCATCCGCCGTGCGCGGGCGATGTCGCGCGGCCCGGTCAGCACATCCATCCCCGCCGTGCTGGCCGAGGGCGAACCCACCGTGAAATACCCCGTCGGCAGCTTGCCGAACCGCGCCTGGTCGCCGAGCACGGCATCGAGGAACTCCTGTTGGTCCACCGCATGTAGCAGCGCCTGGCGCAGCTTCTTGTTGTCGAACGGCGGCTGCGTGTGGTTCAGGATGATCGTGCCGATCAACCCGAACGGATACGCCTCCGCCAACGTCACGTCCGGGGACCGCTCCAGCACCGGGAGCAGGTCGAACAGCGGCTGGTCGATCCAGTCCACCTCGCCCGACACCAGCGCATTCGCCGCCGTGCCCGAATCGGGCTGGATCACCCACTCCACCCGCTCAAAGTGCACCGGCTTGCCGCCGGCGGTGTTGTCCGACGGTTCCTGGCGCGACACGTATTTGTCGTTGCGCGCATACACCGCCCGCACGCCGGAGACGAACTCGTTGTCCACGAAGCGGAACGGCCCGCTGCCCACGAACTCCTTGATCGCCTGGTTCGCCGGCACCATCGCCATCCGCTCCGGCATCACGAAGCAGTTCTGCGCCCCCAGCGCATACAGCATCTGCGGGAACGGCTCCTTCAGCCGGATGCGGAAGGTCCGGTCGCTTGGCGCGTCGATCTCGTGGGCGATCGCCAGCAGCCGCTGCCCGAACACGTCGCGCTGCCCCCAGCGCTTGATCGAGGCGGCGACATCGCGGCCCAACACCCGTTCGCCGTCATGAAACAGCAGCCCGTCGCGCAGCCGGAAGGTCCAGGTCAGCCCGTCCGAACTTACCTCGTGCCCCTCGCACATCTGCGGCTTCGGCGTCAGGCTCATGTCCGCGCCATACGGCGTGTCCCAGACCATCAGCGCATGGATCGCTACCACGATCGCCGTCGTCCAGACCGGGTCCGGCGAGGAATAGGCGGCGGCGGGCACGAATTTCAGCACCTTGTCGTTGCCGCGCGCGAGCGCGGGCCGGGACAGGGCCGCACTCGCCAGAGGGGCGGCGATAGGGGCGGCGAGTGGGGCGGCTAGTACATGGCGTCGGGTCAGCATCGCGGCTTGGCTCCTGCGGCAGCTAGGGAGAGGACCGTCTGGACTGGCGCCCGCTCTCTGGCGGGTGGAATCGATACTAGGCGCGAAAACAGCGCGGGTGGAAGCGCCATCACCCGTTCGGCCGCATCACCTGCCTGAGCACGCTGCCCTCGGCCAGCCGGTCGAACCCGGCATTGATGTCGTCGAGCCCGATCGTCCCGCTGATCAGCTTCTGCACCGGCAGCTTGCCGCGCTTGTACAGCGCGATGTAGGCGGGAATGTCGCGCGCGGGGATGCAACTGCCCATGTAGCTGCCCTTGATGGTGCGCTCGTCGCTGACCATCGCGGCATGCGGATAGCTCACCAGCCGCGAGCCGGAGGGCAGCCCGGCACTCACCGTCGTGCCGCCGCGCGCGGTGATGGCATAGGCCAGCTCCATCGCCTCGCCCACGCCCGCCGTCTCCACCGCCCAGTCCACCCCGCCATCGGTCGCGTCGCGGATGGCCGCCACCGTATCGGCATTGCCGGCCAGGAACACGTCCGTCGCGCCCAACTCCTTCGCGAGTTCCAGCTTGGCCGGGTTGGTATCGACCGCCACGATCCGCTCCGCCCCCGCGACCACCGCCCCCATCAGCGCATTCATCCCCACGCCGCCGAGCCCGACCACCGCCATCACGCCGCCGGGCTGCACGCCGGCGGTGTTCAGCACCGCGCCGACCCCGGTCAGCACCGCGCAGCCGAACAGGGACGCCACCTCCAGCGGCACGTCGCGATCGATCTTCACCGCCGAGGATCGTGCCGCGACAACGTACTGCGCGAACAGCGACAGCCCGGAATAGTGGTGGATGTATTCCCCGTTCAGCCGCAGCCGCCGCCCGCCGGTGATCAGGCTGCCGTCGCCGCGCGCCTTGCTGTTGGTCGAGCAGAGGTTCACCCGCCCGCGCGCGCAGTAGCGGCACTCCCCGCAGGAGGAGACGAAGGCGGTCACCACATGGTCGCCCTCGCGCAGCCCGGTGACCCCGGCGCCGAGCGCGCGCACGATCCCGGCCCCCTCATGCCCCGGAATGGTCGGCAGGGTGCGCGGGCGCAGCCCCTCGATGGTCGAGAGATCGGAGTGGCACAGCCCGGCGCCGGCCACCTCGATCAGGATCTCGCCAGGCCCCGGCGGGTCCAGCTCGACCTCCTCGATGGTCATCGGGCGGCTCTCGGCATAGGGGCGGGCGCGGCCCTGTTCCCACAGCACGGCGGCCTTCATCTTCATGGCATTCCTCCGTTTCGGCCATGCGACATCGGCTGGGCTGCCGCGGGCCGTGCGGCATGCTAGTGTCGGCGACGCATTCGCGCCAAGCGCGCAGGAGGGACGGAATGGACGGAGCTTTCGCACTGGTCTGGGTACTGGTGCTTGTGCTGGTGGTCGCCACCGTGTTCGCCGGCATGAAGACGGTGCCGCAGGGGCAGATCTGGACCGTGGAGCGCTTCGGCGCCTTCACGCGGGAGCTGCATCCGGGGCTGAATTTCCTGGTCCCCTACATCGACCGCGTCGGCCACAAGCTGAACGTGCAGGAGCAGGTGCTCGACATTCCCGAGCAATCCGTCATCACCAAGGACAACGCGACCGTGGCGGTCGACGGCGTCATCTACTACCGGGTGATGGAAGCGGCGAAGGCGGCCTACCAGGTGACCAACCTGGAGGGCGCGCTCTCGACCCTGGCGATGACCAACATCCGCGCGGTGATCGGCGAGATGGAGCTCGACGCCGCGCTGTCCTCGCGTGAGCGGATCAACGCCCAGCTGCTGATCATCATGGATGGCGCGACCGAGCCCTGGGGCGTGAAGGTCAGCCGCGTCGAGATCCGCCGCATCGAGCCGCCCGAGAACCTGATCCGCGCGATGAACCTGCAGATGACCGCCGAGCGCCAGCGCCGCGCCACCGTCGCCCAGGCCGAGGGCGAGCGCCAGGCTGCGATCATGCGGGCGGAAGGCGAGAAGCAGAGCCTGATCCTCGCCGCCGAGGGCCGCCAGCAGGCGGCGATCCGCGATGCCGAGGCACGCGAGCGGCTGGCGCAGGCCGAGGCCGAGGCGACCCGCGTGGTGGCGGCCGCGGCCAATGACGGCGGCGAGGCGGCGCTGCGCTACTTCATCGCCGACCGCTACGTGGCCGCCTTCAGCAAGGTGGCCGACAGCCCCGGCAGCCGGCTGGTGCTGGTGCCGATGGAGGCCAGCGCCATGGCCGGCGGCATCGCCCAGGCGATGGAGCTGCTGCGCGCGCCGCCTACCGCGTTGCCGCGCCCGAGCGGGTCAGTGCCGACGGCCGGGGGCTGATGCGCCATGGGCTGGGAGGGTATTCCCGTCTCCGTCGTGTGGCTGGTGGCGGGGCTGGTGCTGGTGCTGCTGGAGATGGCGGTGCCGGGCGTGCTGCTGCTGTGGATCGGGCTCGCGGCGCTCGGAACCGGGCTGGTGGCGCAGGTGGTGTCGCCGGGCTTCGCCATGCAGGTGGTGGTGTTCGCCGCCTTCGCCGCGGTGACGGTGACGATCGGGCTGCGCATGCGACCGGCGCGGCCGACGACGCTGGTGAACACGCCCACCTCCGGCCTGGTCGGGCGCGAGGCGTTCGCCCTGGAGTTCCATGGCCACAACGGGCGCGTGCGGGTGGGTGACAGCGAGTGGAACGCGCGGCTGGCCAGCGGCACGCCAGCGCCCGAGCCGCATGCGGTTCTGCGGGTGGTCGGCGTGGACGGGACGACGCTGGTGGTCGGCGCCGACTGACGCGGTTTTCTTGACCCGGGAGGGCGAAAGGGCGTTCCCTTGCCGTAAGCAAGTTGAGCAACGGCTGCTGGCCGGGCAAGGGGGAAGCAGATGCGGATCACGCGGGCGCGGATGACGCGGGGGTTGGCGGCGCTGTTGGTCGGGGCGACGCTGCTGGCGCCGGTGCCCGAGGCACGGGCCCAGGCGGGGCTGGACCAGTCGGGCCTGGTGGGCAAGCCGGAAGGCATCACCATCGTCACCGATACGGCCAAGTGGCCGACCGCCTTCAAGGAGGCACCGTCGCTGGCCGCCCTGGTGCAGGCGGGGCGGTTGCCGCCGGTGAAGGACCGGCTGCCGCAGGACCTCATGGTGATCCAGCCGGTGCGCGAGATCGGCAAGTACGGCGGCACCTGGCGGCGCGGCTTCACCGGGCCGGGGGACGACGAGAACGGCAACCGGCTGAACGCATCCGACCGGCCGTTGCTGGTGGACCACACCGGCACCAAGCCGCTGCCCTCCCTGGCCAAGGGGTGGGAGCAGAGTGCCGACGGCAAGAGCTTCACGCTGCATCTGCGCCGGGGGCTGCGCTGGTCCGACGGGGCGCCGATGACGTCGGCGGACTTCATCTTCTGGTTCGAGGACATCTACGGCAACAAGGACATCGTGCCGACGCCGATCCCGGACATGACACCGGCCGGCAAGCCGGGCCGGATGGTGAAGGTGGATGACTACACTGTCCGCTTCGAGTTCGACGTGCCGTTCTTCCTGTTCGAGGAGCTGATGGCGGGCGACACGCTGATCGGCGGCGGGCAGGCGGTGCGGCAGTCGAACGGGCGCAGCCACGGGGCCTATGCGCCGGCGCACTACCTCAAGCCGCTGCTGCCGAAATATGCCGGCGGCGTCGATGCGGCCAATGCCGCCGCGCGGGCGGAAGGGTTCGACAACTGGCTGTCGCGGCTGCACTTCAAGAAGGACTGGACGCGCAACCCCGAGGTGCCGGTGCTCGGGCCGTGGCGCACGCTGGAGCCGATCAACAAGACGGCCTGGATCATGGAGCGCAACCCGTACTACTGGGCGGTGGACACCGAGGGCAACCAGCTGCCCTATCTCGACCGCGTGGTGATGACGCTGGCCGAGAACCTGGAGGTGCTGAACCTGCGCGCCATGGCCGGCGAGTATGATTTGCAGGAACGGCATATCGACATCGGCAAGCTGCCGGTGCTGCTGGAGAACCAGGGGCGCGGCAACTACAAGGTGCGGCTCGACCTCGCGCTGAACGGCGCGGACGCGATCTACCATTTCAACCAGAGCTTCGACGGCGACGCCGAGATCGCGAAGTGGTTGCGCAATGCGGATTTCCGCCGGGCGCTGTCGCTCGCCATCGACCGCAAGCAGCTCAACGAGACGTTCTGGCTCGGCGTGGCAACCCCGGGCTCGGCGGCACCCGGCGAGTCCCTGCCGTATTTCCCGGGGTCGGGCTGGCGGGAGAAGTGGTCGACCTATGACGTGAAGCAGGCCAACGCGATGCTGGATCGGATCGGGCTGTCGAAGAAGGACAGCCAGGGCTTCCGGCTGCGCACCGACAACGGGCAGCGGCTGCGCATCCAGGTGCAGGCGGTACAGGCGTTCCTGCCGTGGCCGAAGATCAGCGAGATGGTGGCCGACCAGTGGGCGAAGGTCGGCATCCAGGCCGATGTGCGCGACACCGAGCGCAACCTCGCGATGACGCGGACCAAGAACAATGAGCACCACATCATGGTGTGGAACAACGGCGGCACCGAGCTGCTCTACCTGTTCCCGCGCCATGCGATCCCGGTCGATCCGACCGAGGCGTTCATGGGGCCGCTGCATGCCACCTGGTTCGCCACCGGCGGCGCGCAGGGGGTGAAGCCGGAAGACCCCAACATCCTCAAGATGCTGGAGCTGTTCGCCTCGGCGGCCGGGCAGAAGGCCGACGAGCGGATCAAGACCGCACAGGAGATCTGGAAGATCCTGGTGGAGCAGCAATACGCGATCGGCACCGTCGGGCAGTCGCCGGCGCTGATGGGGGTGCGGCTGGTGAGCAACCGGCTGGGCAACGTGCCGGAGCGCAACTGCATCGCCCAGCATTGCCGCACGCCGGGCGGGGCGCATCCGGAGACGTGGTTCTACAAGAACTGACGGCGGCGGGCCGGCCTCCGATCCTGGGCCGGCCCTGCCCAACCCGCTGGACTGGAAAAGGGCCTGGTCCGGCTCAAGCAGACGTGATGCCCGAGATCCCGTTTGGCTTCGTTTCCGTCCCTCCTGCTTGATGTGAATCATGGCTCTGTCCTGTGATGCAATCCAGGATCGTTCCGTTCTCCACTGCTAGGCACCGCCGCGCTCGTGGTTGTGCAGCTGGGCGGTGGCAACGAACCAGGAGCGAACCATGAGCAAGCTTTTCCACATTGCGATGGCTGCGGCACTGCTCGGCGCCGGGCTTTCCGTGTCCGCCAGCGCACAGCCGGTTCAGCAACGCGATCGGACACAGCAGCAGGACCAGCAACGAGACCGAACCCAGGCGGGCGATCCGATCTTCGGCAGCCAGATGATGACCGAGCAGGAGCGCCAGCAGTACCGTGAGCGGATGCGCTCGATGCGCACCAACGAAGATCGCGAGCGCGCGCGCCTCGAACACCACGAGCGCATGCAGACCCGTGCCCGCGAGCGCGGCGTGACCCTGCCTGATGCCCCGCCGCAGGGTCGCGGCCCGGGTGGCGGTCCCGGTGGTGGTGGCGCGCCGGGGCCAGGTCCGGGACGGCGCTGAGCCGAACCCCTGGGGGGGATGACCAAAGCTTAAGGCATCCCCCCTTGACCCCCCGTTGTCGGATGGCCACGTCCCACACGCCATGAAGATCATCTTTCCCCGCGATCCCCGCCTCGGTGGACCCACCCTGGACATGACGCCCGACGGGCAGTTCCGCGCGCCCCCGCCGACGCCTTGGGCGACGAAGCTGCTGCGCTATGCGATCGTCGTGGCGGTGCTGACCGGGGCGTTCGCCGTCGCGGCGCTGGTGCTGTGGGCGGCGCTGATCATGATCCCGATCGCCATCGGGGCGGCGCTGGTGGCGTATGGCGCGTTCCGCTGGAAGATGTGGAAGGCGCGGCGGCACGGGTACGACGTGGCGCGGCGGCCCGGCGGCTTTGGCCAATAGGTTTTATATCGTAACGAAATAGGCCGCGACTTCGCACCCCCCGATTGGAGGGGTTTTTCAGCGCGGAGGCGCACAGGCCAGCGGTGGCGCGCGCACGGGGCGGGCGCTGCGGCGGTGGCGCGCAGACATGGCGCGCGGGCGCATGCCGCGGTTGCGCACGCCGGGCAGAATCCAATCGGGCACAAGCCCGGCCTCGATGCACGCGGCATGCGGCGCGCGGCCGACCGCGGGCACGACAATGCCGCGCGGCGCGAAGGGCTCGATCTCGTCGGGAACGTCCTGCCACAGCGCCTCGGCGCGCCCGAACAGGCGGGCGAGCAGCACAAGGATCAACGCCGCCAAACCACCGGCACGCGACGCGCGCGCGACCTCGCCCCGGAGGGCGAGGTGCGGCAACAGGGCCAGAGGGGGGCGTGAAAAAGGCATGGGAGAAATCTATCCCAGGCGCAAGGGCCGCGGGAAGGAAATTTTTCAAGAAAGATCAGGGTAGGAAGGCCTTCTTTGTGTGAACAAAAAGAAGCAAACAAACTTTATCCATTTGAGGTGGAGAGATGCCACCTGGTAGGTTGCATGCCCGGCGGTTTCACGGG
>CAMDGX010000065.1 GCA_945897825.1 Asaia bogorensis
CGCGGCGGCGGCCTGGTTGCTGATCTGCTGGCCGACGATTGCCTGGAGCAGGCCCTCGAACCCGTCGGCGCGGCGCCGCCACGGCAGCGGGCCCGCCAAAGCCTCGATCCGCGCCAGGTCCGGATCGGCGGCGAGCAGGCGGTCCAGGGCCAGGCGGGCCGCGTCGGGAGGGAGGGGAAATGACACGTGCCGTCAGTAGCGCAGCGGCGCGGCCAGGGGAATGCATAGCGCCAGGCATTGGTTGCCGATGGGTAACGCATTCGTCAGTGTAGCAAACTGCAACAAGTTCGCCACGGACTCTGCCCAAACCGACAACGCCGCAGTATTCTTGCGTTCATGGAAGCAGCCACCGTCACCGTCAGTCCGCATATCCTGGTGATCGACGACGATCGGGAGATCCGCGATCTGCTCGCCCGCTACCTGGAACGCCAGCATTTCCGCGTGACAGCCGTGCGCGACGCGCGCGAGGCGCGGCGCATCTGGCCGACCACGACCTTCCAGATGGTCGTCCTCGACCTGATGCTGCCGGGGGAGGGCGGGCTGGAATTCGCCCGCTGGCTGCGCGCCGAGTCGGACATTCCGCTGCTGATGCTGACCGCGCTGGGCGAGGAGAACGATCGGATCATTGGGCTGGAACTGGGGGCGGACGACTACCTGACCAAGCCGTTCAACCCGCGCGAACTGCTGGCCCGCATGCGCGCGGTGCTGCGCCGGTCGAGCGAGGCGGGGGAAAGCCGCGAGAGCCCCAGCAAGACGCTGCATTTCGCCGGCTGGACGCTGGAATCGGCGCGCCGGCGGCTGCTGAACCCCGACGGGGCGGAGGTGCCGCTGACCGGGGGGGAATACGACCTGCTCGTGGCGCTGCTGGACCGCGCCAACAAGGTGCTGACGCGCGACATGCTGCTCGACCTGCTGCGCGGGCGGCAGGCAGGGCCGTTCGACCGGGCGATCGATGTCGCGATCAGCCGACTGCGGCGCAAGCTGGAGGATGACGGGCGCCACGCCCAGCTCATCAAGACCGTGCGCGGCGGGGGCTATGTGCTGGCGGCCGAGGTGACACGGGGCTGACGGACCGGCCCCGGGCGGACGTGATGGGGTGGCGGAACAACCCCTGGCCGGCGAGCCTGGCGGCGCGAACCGCGCTGGTGCTGCTGGCAGGGCTGCTGCTGTCCCAGGTCGGCGGGCTGACGCTGCACGCGCTGGACCGGGCGGAACTGCTGCACAGCGCCCAGGAGCACGAGATGTCGCGGCGGGTCATGACGATCTACCGCAGCGTGGTGCTGGCGCGGCCGGAGCAGCGCGCAAACCTGATCGACCAGTCGCGCTTCCCGGCCGATATCGCGATCAGCCTTTCGGCCGAGGTGCCGAACTTCACGCTGCCCCCGGCGCCGCCGGCGCTGGCGCGGCACATGCGGACGGACATGCAGCTGATACCGTTGCCGCAGTCGCTGCGGCCGCGCGACGTGCTGGTGCACAGCGACAGCCGCCAGACGCGCGTGGCGATCGCCCTGCAGTTGCCGGAAGGCCAGTGGCTGGCGGCCGAGACCATCATGGCGCCGGTCTGGCCGTGGCACTCCGGCACCTTCCTGGTGACCTTCGCCGGCATGTCGGCGGTGGCCGCCTTGCTGACGCTGTGGGCGGTGCGACGGCTGATCCGCCCGGTCGGCACGCTGGCGGCCGCGGCCGAAGCGCTGGGGCGGGACGTGAACGCGCCGCCGCTGCCCGAGACCGGGCCGACGGAGTTGGCCACCGCCGCGGCGGCGTTCAACACCATGGCCGCGCGCATCCGCCGCTTCGTGGAGGACCGCACCTTCCTGCTGACGGCGATCGGGCACGACCTGCGCACGCCGATCACCCGGCTGCGGCTGCGCGCCGAGTTCATGGAGGATGACGAGCAGCGCCGCCGGATGCTGGCCGACCTGAACGACCTGGAGGCGATGGTGTCGGCCACCCTGGCCTTCGGCCGCGATGCGACGCTGACCGAGCCGGCGGTGGCGGTGGATCTGGCGGCGCTGGTGGACACGGTGATCCAGGAGGCGGCCGACGCGCACCCCGACCTGCCGGCCGAGGCGTTGCGCTACGACGGGCCGGACCACCTGGTGGTGGCGGTGCGCCCCGTCGCCCTGAAGCGCGCGGTGACCAACCTGGTGTCCAACGCGGTGAACTATGGCGGCGCGGCCCGGGCCCTGCTGGTGGCGGGGCCCAATCGGCTGGTGACGCTGCATGTGGACGATGACGGGCCGGGCATTCCGCCCTCGGAGCTGGAACGCGTGTTCCTCCCGTTCCAGCGGCTGGAGCCGAGCCGGAGCCGGGAGACCGGGGGCATGGGGCTGGGGCTGGCCATCACCCGCAACATCGCCCGGGCGCATGGCGGGGACGTGACGCTGGCCAACCGGCGCGGCGGCGGCCTGCGCGCGACGCTGACCCTGCCGGCCTGACCACGCCGCGCGAGGGCACAAAAAGAGGCCCCGCGGCTTTCGCCGCGGGGCAAGTGTACAGGGAGGCTTCACGTCTGGGAGACGCAGGAGCCCTAGGGCCCCCTTTCCCGGCACTGGTCCGGGAAATCGCAGGGAGGAGCCCGGTCGGCCATCGCAATGGCCGCCAAACCCATCCGATCTCGTGGCCGCAAGCTATGGTGCGCTGCGGGGCCCGACCATGGCCAAATGCCGGGATCGGCCATGCCGGTCGCGCAAATCACGCGCGGTCTCTGTTGATTTCGCAGGATTTTGCGACTGCAACATGGCATGAATGTTAATGTTTCGTGACGACATGCCCCGCGGCCATTCCGCCGGGCCGGCCAGTCACCAAGCCGCAACCCCCGGACACGCCAAGGCCGTACACGCGAAGGCCGCGCACACCGGTGCGCGGCCTTGACGGAACCCGGGCCGGCGCCCGGCGGAATGTCAGCCGCGCTGGGCGAGCTGGGCGAGCAGGAAGTCCCGGAACACGGCGACGCGCTTGGAATTGCGCAGCTCCTCCGGGTAGACGAAGTACACATCCACCTTCGGCGCCTTGATCTCCGGCAGCACGCGCACCAGCCCGTCGGGGTCGGCGGCGTGCATGTAGTCGGGGATCGAGGCGATGCCGAGCCCGGAGCGCGTGGCGGCGAACATGGCGCGCAGCGAGTTCACCTCCAGCACCGCCTTGCGCGGACTGCCCGGCCGCCGGCCGGCCTCGGCCAGCCAGTTGATGTCGGGCACCGGCGGGTGATGGTCGCCGAACAGGATCAGCCGGTGGGTGTCCAGCTCCTCGGCGCTCTTTGGCGTGCCGTGCTGCTTCAGGTAGTCCGGCGAGGCGACCACGTGCCAGTCCAGCGCCGTCAGGTGGCGCTGCACCAGGTCGGGCTGCTTGGGCGCGTGCATGCGGATCGCCACGTCGGCCTCGCGCATGGCGAGGTCGAGGTCGGTGTCGTCCAGCAGCAGCTGCATCGTCACGTCCGGATACTGGTCCAGGAACAGGTGCAGCCTTGGCGCCAGCCAGGAGGAACCGAAGCCCACCGTGGTGGTCACCTTCAGCCGCCCGGCCGGGCGCTCCTTGCTCTCGGTCAGCAGCGCCTCGGTCATCGCGAGCTTCGCGAAGACCTCCCGCACCGTGCGGTTCAGGCTCTCGCCCTGTTCCGTCAGGATCAGCCCGCGCGCGTGGCGGTGGAAGAGCGGCACCTGCAGCGCCTCCTCCAGCGCCGAGATCTGCCGCGAGACGGCCGATTGGCTGAGGTTGAGAGTGTCGCCGGCATGCGTGAAGCTGCCTGCCTCGGCGACCGCGTGGAACACACGCAATTTGTCCCAGTCCATGATGAAGCCATTCCCTTGTCACCCCGCCCGCGGCGGGACAACGCCCTTTGTTGGTCCCCGCCCCTCGTGGAGCCGGGTAGTGCCTCTGATCCTTACCGGCCCGCCGCAAGCGACGGTTCCGGCGCCTCGACGCCCCCCGCCTGCGCGTGCGACTCCTCCGAATGTCCAGCAAGCCACTTTTCGACTTCCAGCGCGGCCATGCAACCAGTTCCTGCTGCCGTGACCGCCTGGCGCCACACTTTGTCCTGAACATCGCCCGCTGCGAAGACGCCGGCAACCGAAGTGCGGGTCGATCCCGGCACCGTGACAATGTATCCGTCCCCGTCCAGCTCCACCTGGCCCTGGAACACCGCCGTGGTCGGGCTGTGCCCGATGGCGATGAACACGCCGTCAAGATCCAGCCGACTCTCGGCGCCGGTGACGGTATCGCGCAACCGCACGCCGTCGACCGAAACCGGCGCGGTGCCGGCGGTGATCTCCTCGACCACCGCGTTCCACACCACCTTGATGCGCGAATGGGCGAACAGGCGGCGCTGCAGGATCTTCTCGGCGCGCAGGCTGTCGCGGCGATGGATCAGCGTCACCTCGCTCGCCAGGTTGGCGAGGTACAGCGCCTCCTCGACCGCGGTGTTGCCGCCGCCGACCACGGCCACGCGCTTGCCGCGGAAGAAGAACCCGTCGCAGGTGGCGCAGGCCGACACGCCGAAGCCCTGCAGCTTCTGTTCCGACTCGAGGCCGAGCCAGCGCGCCTGGGCGCCGGTGGCGATGATCACGGCGTCGGCGATGTAGGTGTCGCCCGAGTCGGCCTCGCAGCGGAACGGGCGGCGCGAGAAGTCGACCCGGGTGATGATGTCGTAGGCGACGCGGGTGCCGACATGCTCGGCCTGCTTCTGCATCTGCTCCATCAGCCACGGGCCCTGGATCGCCTCGGCGAAGCCCGGGTAGTTCTCCACGTCGGTGGTGATGGTCAGCTGGCCGCCCGGCTGCAGCCCCGCCACCAGCATCGGCTCCAGGCTCGCGCGCGCGGCATAGATCGCGGCGGTGTAGCCGGCGGGGCCCGCGCCGATGATCAGAACGCGGGTGCGGTGGGTGGTCGCGGCCATGGATGGGTCTTTCGAGCGGTGCCGGTTGCAGAATAGGGGGCGCGGGCCATCGGCTTCAAGAAAGCGGGCCTTGTGCGGACGGTGTTGTGCAATAATATTTCGCCGAGCCGCCCCGCGCGGCAACGCACGACGGCGCCCGCCCGGGCCCTGGAGGCGGCGCGGCAACCGCCAGACGCGGCAACGTCTTGCTACTGGGGAAGATCCGACCTGCGATGAAACCGTCTTCCGACACGCCCGTGCTGGACGCGATCGACCGGCGCATCCTGGCCGAGCTCCAGGCCGACGGCCGCATGACCAATGTGGAGCTGGCCCGCCGCGCCGGCATCTCCGCCCCCCCCTGCCTGCGCCGCGTGCGGCGGCTGGAGGAGGCGGGCATCATCCGCGGCTACCACGCGGATTCAGACCCGCACCTGCTGGGCTGGGAAATCACCTTCTTCGCCATCGTCGGGCTGGAAAGCCAGAAGGAGGTCGTGCTGTCGGCCTTCGAGGCGATGGTGGCCGAATGGCCGGAGGTGCGCGAATGCCACATGATCCGCGGCGGCGGCGACTTCCTGATCAAGCTGGTGGCGCGCGACACCGCGCATGAGAACCTGCTGACCCAGAAGCTCACCGGCGCAGCCAACGTGGCGCGGGTGCAAACGCTGCAAACCATCCGCACCAGCCGCGCCCTGGCCGGAGTGCCGCTCTGATCCGGCGGCTTTGGGCGCAACTGCGACCGGCCGAACGCCTGGGCCTTGCCGCCCTCGCCGCCCTGACCCTGCTGCGGCTGGCCGTCGCCGGCGCCACCCCGCTCTCGGCCGACGAGGCCTATTACTGGGTGTGGTCGCGCGCCCTGGCGCCGGGCTATCTCGACCATCCGCCGATGGTGGCGCTGTGGGTTGCCGCCGGCACCGCGCTGGCCGGCGAGGGCGCGCTGGGCGTGCGGCTCCTGGGGCCGCTCTCGGCGGCTCTCGGCTCGCTGATGCTGGCCCAGGCGGCGGCCGACCTGCTGCCGGGCGACGCCGCGACACGGCGCCGCGCCGGGCTGGTCGCCGCGACGCTGATGAACGCCACGCTGCTGTTCGGCATCGGCAGCGTGACCATGACGCCCGACACGCCCCTCCTCTTCTTCTGGACCGCCACGCTCTGGGCGCTGGCGCGGCTGTCGGCCACCGGGCGCGGCGGCTGGTGGCTGGTCGCTGGCGCGGCGGCCGGGCTGGCCGGGGCGAGCAAGTATTCCGCCGTGCTGATGGTGCCCGGCATCCTGCTGTGGCTCGCCGCCGCGCCCGAACCACGCGCTTGGCTGCGGCGGTGGCAGCCCTGGGCGGCGGCGGCGCTGGCCTTGGCGCTGGTGGCGCCGGTGCTGGCATGGAACGCCGAACACGATTGGGTGAGCCTGATCAAGCAGGCCTCGCGCGGCGGCGAGGCGAGCCTGGCCCGCGCCGTGCAGTTCGAAGTCGAACTCCTCGGCGGCCAGCTCGGCCTGGCAACCCCGGTGATCGCCGTGCTGTGCGCGATGGGCGCCGCCCTGGCGCTGCGCGGCGCGTGGCGGCGCGAGCCGGGCTGGCTGCTGCTCGCCGGGCTGTCCGCCCTGCCGGCGGTGGTGTTCGTGCTCCAGGCGATGGGCGCGCGGGTGCAGGCCAACTGGCCCGGCATCCTCTACCCCGCCGCCTGCATCGCCGCCGCCGGGCTTGGCGGGCGCTGGCCAAGCTGGGTGCGGCCCGGCGTGGCGCTCGGCGCGGCGCTGACCGCGATCACCTATGTCCAGGCCACGCTCGCCCCCGTCGCGCTGCCGATGCGCCTCGACCCCACCCTGCTGCGCCTCGGCGGCTGGCAGGCGCTGGCCGACGAGGTCGCGGCCGCCGCCCGCCGCGAAGGTGCGGCCTTCGTGGCGTCGGATAATTACGGCCACGCCGCCCTGCTCGCCCGCCTCCTGCCGGCCGACCTCGTCGTGGTCGGGCTCGAGGACCGCTGGTCCCTCTTCCGCCTGCCCGACGCGCGCACCGCGCTCGACGGCCGCCCTGGCCTCCTGCTCCGCAGCGCCCGCCGCGACGACCGGCCCGACCGCCGCGACTGGGCCGCGCTGGACCCGCTGGCCCCCATCGCCCGCGCCCGCAACGGGATGACGGCGGAGGGGTTCCGGCTGTATCGTGGCACCTTCCGGCAGGGCGACCAGCCGGCGGCGCTGTTGCCCCGCCCGCGATGATGCCCCGCTCGCGATGATGCATAGGACGGCCCAGATGACCCATGTTCCGACCTACGACGACGTCATGGCCGCCCGCGGCCGCATCGCCCCGCTGGTGGTGCGCACGCCGATGCTGCGCCATCCGCTGCTGGACCAGCTCACCGGCGGCACCATCCTGCTGAAGCCGGAAACCCTGCAACGCACCGGCAGCTTCAAGCTGCGCGGCGCCTCCAACGCCATCCTCCAGCTCGACGCCTCGCAGCGCCGCGCGGGGGTGGTCACCCATTCCTCCGGCAACCACGCCCAGGCCACCGCCTTCGCCGCCGCCTCGGTCGGCGCCCGCGCCACCATCTTCATGCCGGACGACGCGCCGGCGATCAAAGTCGAGAGCACCAAGCGCTGGGGGGCCGAGATCCGCCGCTACGACCGCCACACCGATGACCGCGAGGGCATGACCCGCGCCCACGCCGATGCCAGCGGCGCCGTGCTGGTGCCGCCCTTCGACCACCCGGACGTCATCGCCGGCCAGGGCACCCTCGCCCTGGAATTGGTCGAGGACGCCGAGGCCGCCGGCTTCACCATGGATGCCATGCTGGCCTGCACCGGCGGCGGCGGCCTGATCGCCGGCTGCGCACTCGCCATCGAGGGCGCCTCGCCCGGCACGAGGCTCTATGCCGTGGAACCCGCCGGCTGGGACGACACCGGCCGCTCGCTCGCCTCCGGCCAGCGCGAAACCAACGCCCCGGGCGGCTCCACGCTCTGCGACGCGCTGCTGGCCAAGTCGCCCGGGGAGCTGACCTTCGCCGTCAACCAGCCGCGCCTGGCCGGCGGGATCGCAGTCACCGACGAGGAGGTGATGGCTGCCATCCGCTTCGCCTTCAGCCACTTGAAGCTGGTGGTGGAGCCCGGCGGCGCCGTCTGCCTCGCGGCCCTGCTGGCCGGCAAGTTCGACGCCAAGGGCAAGGTCGTCGGCGCCGTGCTCAGCGGCGGCAATGTCGATGCCGACGTGTTCGGCCGCGCGCTGGCCGGCTGATGATCCTCTATTTCTCCCCGGGCTCGCCCTATGCCCGCATGGTCCGCATCGCCTGGCGCGATCGCGCCATCGCCGGGATCGACGAGCACCTGGCCGCCCTGCGCGACCCCGCCTCCGTGCTGCTGCCGCACAACCCGGTCGGCCGCGTTCCGACCCTGGTGCTGGACGACGGCACCGTCCTGACCGAGACGCTGCTGATCCTCGCCCACCTGGATCGGCTGCACGAAGGCGCGCGGCTGGTCCCGCCGGACGCCAGCGGCCTGGCGGAACTCGGCCAGGCGATGGGCTTCATGGACGGCATCGCCGTCTGGAACCGCGAGCTGCGCCGCCCGGTCCACGAGCGCTCCCCCGGCGTGCTCGCGCTGGAGCAGACCCGCGCCCGCCGTGTCGCCGACGCACTGAACGCCACCCGGCCGGGCAACGCCACGGCGCAGCTCGCCCTGGCCTGCGCGCTCGGCTACTGCGAGCGCCGCCACACCACCTGGCACTGGCGCGACGGCCGGCCGGAACTGGCGGCGTGGTTCGATTCCCTGGCCGCCACCCCATTGTTCCAGGCCACGCTGCCGCCCATCTCCGGGTTGTAATTCAACTGGACGCTGCCGCACCCGGCGGTATCATTCGCGCCAGGACCATGGATGAGGTGCGCATGCCGGGTGGCGCAGGTGCCCCCAACGGGGCGACCGGAAATGCGGCGGCCCCAATCGCTGCGGAATATCACGCATGAGCGAGGTGGTCAGCCTACCCCGCGCCCGCGACGACACGATGTGGGCGGTGATCGCCTCGATCGGCAAGCTCTCGAAAGTCGCCAACATCTATCCCAGCCGCGCCGCCGCCCTGGAGGACCGCGCCTGGCGGGAAGCCCAGGTCGCCGCCCATGCCAGCTTCCTCAGCACCAGCCGCCAGCCGCCGCCGCGCTATTCCGTCGCCCCGATGCGCCGCGCCGACCTGCCGCGCGGCTGGCAGCCGTTGCCGGCGCTGGGTTTCCTGCGCGGGCAGTTCATCTAGAATGTGTCACCTGAGCCGGAATTGACCGCCGCCGCCGTCGGCCGGAACCGCCCTGGCGCGTTATCGGACCACACCGGTTCGAGACCACGATGGCCAAGCCCCCCCTGCCCCGCCATATCGGCTTCATCCCCGACGGCAACCGCCGCTGGGCCGCCGCCCGCGGCCTGTCCCGCGAGGAAGGCTACCTGCACGGCATCGAGCCGGGCCTGTCGCTGTTCGCGCTGTGCGAGCGCCTCGGCATCGAGGAAGTCTCGGTCTACGGCTTCACCCAGGACAACACCCGCCGCCCCGCCGTCCAGGCCGAGCGCTTCCGCGCCGCCTGCGCCCGCTTCGCCGAGGCGATCGCGCCGCGCTGCGCCCTGCTGGTGGTCGGCGACGACGCCTCGCCGCAATTCCCGCCCGCGCTGAGGCCCTGGCGCACCCGCCAGGGCAGCGGCATCCGCGTGAACTTCCTGGTCAACTACGGCTGGGAATGGGACCTGGAGGGCCTGCGCCACGGCGAGCTGCGCTCCGGCGACGTCTCGCGCCTGGACCTGATCGTCCGCTGGGGCGGCGCACGGCGGCTGAGCGGATTCCTGCCGGTCCAGTCGGTCTATGCCGACTTCTACGTGGTCGACCAGTTCTGGCCGGATTTCTCCCCCGCCCACCTGGAGGAAGCCCTGGCCTGGTTCCGCCAGCAGGACCGCACGCTGGGCGGATAGACCCGGCTTCCCCCGGCATTGGCGCCGCCCGAGGCCATCTTCGCCAGGGCCGCCACGAACACCCGGGGGAACGCGTGCCGGGCATGATTGCCACCACCTTCGCGCCGCGCGGGCGCCTCCGCCTGCCCGAGCCCCCACCCCATTCGCCCTGTTCGCCGCGACCTGATCCGCCAACGATGTGATGTGCCTGTCGTGAACCAAATCGGCTCCCGCAACTTCCCCTGGTGTCGGCCGCCCAGAGGAGAAGATGGATGCGAATAGCCCTAGCCGCCGCCCTGGTCCTGGCGGGCACCGCCGCCCAGGCGCAGCCTCCACCGCCCGGTGCCGGCCTTGTCACCCATGTCGAGACCGTGCGCGACCTTGCCGCCGTCTGCGATCCGCCCTGGGGCGGCGTGGCGCGCTACGAGGCCATCGCCTACTGCCAGGGTTTCCTGACCGCGGCCGGGCAGTACCACACCATGCTGCATCCCGCCGGCGGCCCGGTCCGCCCGTTGTACTGCCTGCCACGGCCGGGCCCGACCATCGCCGAATCAGGCGTCGACTTCGCCCGCTGGGTGCAGGCCTCGCCCCGCTTCGCGACCGAGCCGGCGCTGGATGGTTTCCTGCGCTGGGCCCAGGCCCGCTACCCCTGCCCGCCCCAGCGCGGCGGGCGCGGCGCACGCATGTCACGATGAGCGGGAGGTCCCCCATGAACCGATCCATTCGCCTTGCCGCCGTCGTGGTCGCCGGGCTCGGCCTGTCCGCCTGCGACAACATGACCCAGACCCAGCAGCGCACCGGCATTGGCGCCCTGGGCGGCGGCGCCGTCGGCGGCCTGCTCGGCTCGTTCAGCGGCAATGCCGGGCTCGGCGCGCTGCTCGGTGCCGGCGTCGGCGGCGCCGGCGGCTACCTCTACGACCAGTCGGAACGCGAACGCTCCGACGCCTATCGCGACGGCTACCGCTACCGCCCGCCGCCCCGCGCCTACTGACGCGCAGGCGGCCTGCGGATAAGCGGCAGCGCCAGCCGCACGCGTGGATCGAGCGGGGCGGGTTCGCCCGGCCCCGCCTCGGCGCCGAACGCCCCCAGCAGGTCCCGGCGCATCGGCGCGGCCCAGAACTGGTTGATGTGCCCGGCGATCGCCGCCGCGGCCGCGTCATCCGGCAACGCATGGAAGGCCGCGGCGATCTGCCCCGCCATGCGCGCAAGCTTCGCCCCGGCCTCCGTCATGCCCCTCTCCCAGCCGGCGTGAACCGCAACGCCCCGTCCGGCCGCGCCACCGCGACAAGGCACACCCCCAGCGCCCGCGCCCGCTCCACAGCCAGCGAGGTCGGCGCCGAGATCGCCACCACCGTCGCCGCGCCGAACGCCGCCGCCTTCTCCACCATCTCGAACGAACACCGGCTGGTCAGCACCACGAACCCCTCCGAGGGCGCATGCCGCGCCGACAGGCAGGCGCCGATCATCTTGTCCAGCGCGTTGTGCCGCCCGACATCCTCGCGCACCAGGACGATCGACCCGTCCGCCCCGCACCAGGCCGCCGCATGCACCGCGCGCGTGGCGCGATGCAGCCCCTGCCGCCCCTCCAGCGCCGCGAGCGCCCGCCCGATCGCCGCCGTGCCGATCGCCCGCCCCGGCGCCACCGGCCGCGCCTCCGGCAACTGGTCCAGGCTCTCGATCCCGCACACGCCGCACCCGGTCCGCCCCGACAGGCTCCGCCGCCGCGCCATGTGCCGGCGCAGCGCCGCGGGCTCCAGCGCCACCTCCACCACGATGCCGCGCGCCACCGTCGCCACGGCAATGCCGCGGATCTCCGCGGCATCCTCCACGATGCCTTCGGTCAGGCTGAAGCCGCGCGCGAAATCCTCAAGATCGGCCGGCGTCGCCATCATCACCGCATGCGGCAGCGTGGCATAGACCAGGTTCACCGCCACCTCGGCCGGCACCGCGACATCGACCTCCGCCCCCGCGACGTCGCAGCCATAGCGCAGTCGCTCGGCGCGCAGGATGCCGGAGGCATCCATCCGCCTACTCCGCCGCCGGCGCGATGCGGCGCAGCTGCTCCCCCTCGGCCGCATGCTCGGCCTGCCAGCGCGACAGCGCGTTGGTCCGCCGCACCTGCACCGCCGTCACCTTGTATTCCGGGCAATTCGTTGCCCAATCGGAAAACTCGGTGGTGATCACGTTCGCCCCGGTGCCGGCATGATGGAACGTGGTGTACACCACCCCCGGCTGCATCCGCTCCGACACCTCGGCCCGCAGCGCCACCTCGCCCGATCGGCTGGCCACCGCCACCAGGTCCCCGCTCGCGATGCCGCGGCTCTCGGCATCGAACGGATGGATCTCCAGCACATCCTCGTCGTGCCACGCAACATTGGCGGTCCGCCGCGTCTGCTGGCCGACATTGTACTGGCTCAGGATGCGCCCCGTCGTCAGGATCAGCGGGAAGCGCGGCCCGGTGCGCTCCTCGGTCGGCACGAACTCGGTGATCATGAACTTGCCAGCCCCGCGCACGAACCGATCCACATGCATGATCGGCGTGCCCTCGGGTGCCGCCGCGTTGCACGGCCACTGGACCGAGCCGCGCCGCTCCAGCACCTCGTAGCTGACGCCCGCGAAACTCGGCGTCACCTGCGCGATCTCCGCCATGATCTCGGCGGGATGGCCATAGCGCATCGGGAACCCCAGCGCCGTCGAAAGCGCCGCCGTCACCTGCCACTCCGCCATCCCCGCCAGCGGCTCCATCACCTTGCGCACCCGGTTGATCCGCCGCTCGGCGTTGGTGAAGGTGCCGTCCTTCTCCAGGAACGAGGCGCCTGGCAGGAACACGTGGGCGTATTGGGATGTTTCGTTCAGGAAAAGGTCCTGCACCACCACGCACTCCATCGCCCGCAACGCCGCCGTCACGTGCTGGGTGTTCGGGTCGGATTGCGCGATGTCCTCGCCCTGGATGTAGAGCCCCTTGAACCCGCCGCCGATCGCCTCGTCCAGCATGTTCGGAATGCGCAGCCCCGGCTCCTCGTCCAGCGCCCGCCCCCAGGTCGCCTCGAACATCTCCCGCGTCGCGTCGTCAGACACGTGGCGATAGCCGGAAAACTCGTGCGGGAAACTGCCCATGTCGCACGCGCCCTGAACATTGTTCTGCCCGCGCAGCGGATTCACCCCCACCCCCTCGCGACCGATATTGCCGGTCGCCATGGCAAGGTTGGCCATGCCCATCACCATCGTCGAGCCCTGGCTGTGCTCCGTCACCCCCAGCCCGTAATAGATCGCGCCATTGCCCGCCGTCGCATACAGCCGCGCCGCCGCACGCAGCTCCGCCGCCGGAACGCCGGTGAAAACCTCCGTCGCCTCGGGCGAGTTCTGCTCGAGCGCGATGAACCGCGCCCACGCCTCGAAATCCGCAAGGTCGCAGCGCGCCCGCACGAACGCCTCGTCCACCAGCCCCTCGGTGACGACCACATGCGCCATCGCATTGACGAACGCGACGTTGCTGCCCGGCCGAAGCTGCAAATGATGCGCCGCCGCCACATGCGGCGAGCGCACCAGGTCGATCCGCCGCGGATCGGCCACGATCAGCCGCGCGCCCTCGCGCAACCGCCGCTTCATCCGCGAGGCGAACACCGGATGCCCGTCGGTCGGGTTGGCACCGATCACCAGGATCACATCGGCCTTGGCCACCGAGCGGAAATCCTGCGTCCCAGCCGAGGTGCCGAAGGCCGTCTTGAGCCCATAGCCCGTCGGCGCGTGGCATACCCGCGCGCAGGTGTCGATGTTGTTGTTGCGCAACGCTCCGCGCACCAGCTTCTGCACCAGGAACACTTCCTCGTTGGTGCAGCGCGACGACGAGATCGCCCCCACCGCATCCCGCCCGAACGAAGCCTGCAACCGCTTGAACTCCCCGGCCGCATGCAAGATCGCCTCGTCCCAGGAAACCTCCCGCCACGGATCGGTGATACGCGCGCGGATCATCGGCCTGGTGATCCGGTCCTTGTGCGTCGCATAGCCCCAGGCAAACCGCCCCTTGACGCAGGAATGCCCCTCGTTCGCCCCGCCCTGCTTGTAGGGCACCATCCGCACCACCTGGTCGCCCTGCATCTCCGCCTTGAACGAACACCCCACTCCGCAATAGGCGCAGGTGGTGACAACGGATTTTTCCGGCTGCCCCATCGCCACCACGCTCTTCTCGATCAGCGTGGCCGTCGGGCAGGCCTGCACGCAGGCCCCGCACGAAACGCATTCGCTGCCCAGGAAATCCGTCGCCCCCGGCGCCACCCGGCTGTCGAACCCCCGCCCGGCGATAGTCAGCGCGAACGTCCCCTGCACCTCCTCGCACGCCCGCACGCAGCGATTGCACACGATGCACTTGGCCGGGTCGTAGCTGAAATAGGGGTTGGACTCGTCCTTTGCGTCAGCAAAATGGTTGGCGCCCTCGTAGCCATAGCGCACATCGCGCAACCCCACGGCCCCCGCCATGTCCTGCAACTCGCAATCGCCATTGGCAGCACAGGTCAGGCAGTCGAGCGGATGGTCGGAGATGTAAAGCTCCATCACCCCGCGCCGCAGCTTCGCCAGCCGGTCGGTGTGCGTCGCCACCACCATGCCCTCCTCCGCCGGCGTGGTGCAGGAAGCCGGCGTCCCCCGCCGCCCGGCAATCTCCACCAGGCACAACCGGCACGACCCGAACGGCTCCAGGCTGTCGGTGGCGCACAGCTTCGGAACCTTTGTCCCCAGCGCCATCGCCGCCGCCATCACGCTGGTCCCGGCCGGAACGGAAACGGAATGTCCATCGATGGTCAGCGTCACCTGGGTCGCGGACTGCCGCGCCGGCGTGCCGAAATCGGTTTCCTGGATCAGCGGCATCAGGGCCTCCTCACGCCACCGCGGCCGCAACCGGCCTGCGGAAATCCTCGGGAAAATGCCGCAGCGCGCTCAGCACCGGCAGCGGCGTCAGCCCGCCCATCGCGCACAGCGACGCATCGGTCATCAAGGCCGCAAGATCGTCGAGCACGGCCAGGTTCCGCTCGCGCTCGCGCCCGTCGATGATCCGGTCGATCGTCTCCACCCCGCGCACCGCGCCGATCCGGCACGGCGTGCACTTGCCGCAGCTCTCCTTGGCGCAGAACTCGAACGCGAACCGCGCCTGCCGCGCCATGTCCACCGTGTCGTCGAACACCACGATGCCGCCATGCCCGAGCATCCCCTGCACCCCGGCCAGCGCCTCGTAGTCCAGCGCCGTGTCCAGCAGCGACGCCGGCAGATAGGCCCCCAGCGGCCCGCCCACCTGCACCGCGCGCACCGCCCGCCCGCTGCGCGTCCCGCCGCCAATGTCCTCCACCACCTCGCGCAGCGAAACCCCGAACGGCAGCTCGAACAATCCGCCGCGCCGCACATTCCCCGCCAGCTGCACCACCAGCGTCCCGCGCGACCGCCCGGAACCCAGCGCGGCATAGGCCTCGGCCCCCTGCGCCAAAATCCACGGCACCGCGGCCAGGGACAGCACGTTGTTCACCACCGTCGGCTGCCCGAACAGCCCCTGCAACGCCGGCAACGGCGGCTTGGCCCGCACCACCCCGCGCCGCCCCTCCAGGCTCTCCAGCAGCGCCGTCTCCTCGCCGCAGATATAGGCCCCCCCTCCCATCCGAAGCTCGATATCGAACGCCGGCCCCCGCCCCAGCAGCGCCTGGCCGAGCAGCCCCCCCTCCCGCGCCACCGCCAACGCCCGCCGCAGCACCGCCTCGGCATGCGGATACTCGGACCGCAGATAAATGAACCCCTTCGTCGCCCCCACCGCCACGCCGGCGATCGCCATCCCCTCGATCAGCGTGAACGGATCGCCCTCGATCAGCATCCGATCGGCAAACGTCCCGCTGTCGCCCTCGTCCGCGTTGCACACGACATACTTCTGCGCCGCCGCCGCCCCCGCCACGGTCTTCCACTTGATCCCGGTCGGAAACCCCGCCCCGCCCCGCCCGCGCAGCCCCGAGGCGGTCACCCGCCCCACGATCTCCCCCGCCGGCAACCCCAGCGCCGCCTCCAGGCCCACCAGCCCGCCCTGCGCCCGATACTCCTCCAGCGACAGCGGATCGATCACCCCGACGCGGGAAAACGTCAGCCTCGACTGCTTCACTAGCCATGGCAGCGCCTCCACCCGCCCGAGCGCAAGCGTGTGCCCCGCCTCCGGAAACCCCGCCTCGAACAGCCCCGCCACATCCCCCGCCCGCACCGTCCCGAACCCGATTCGCCCGGCCCCCGTCGCCACCTCCACCAGCGGCTCCAGCCACAGCATCCCGCGCGACCCGGTGCGCACGATCTCCACCGCCACCCCGCGCCGACCCGCCTCCTCCGTCACCGCCCGCGCCACCGCCTCCGCCCCCACCGACAGCGCCGCCGCATCGCCCGGAATGAAAACCCGCAAGCTCACGCCAAGGGCTCCCGCACCACCGCCCCGCCCGCCACCAGCGCCCGCAGCCGCGCCGCGTCCAGCAGCCCGACCAACTCCCCCTCCACCAGCGCCGCCGGCCCCAGCGCGCAATTGCCCAGGCAATACACCGTCTCGATCGCCACCTCCCCCCCACCCTGATCGACCGGAACCCCCAGCCGCGCGGCCTCCTCGACCAGCGCCTCGCACCCGACCGCCTGGCACGCCTCCGCCCGGCACAGCCGGATCACCCGACCCGCCGGCGGCGCCGTCCGGAAATCGTGGTAGAACGTCACAACCCCATGGATCTCCGCTCGCGACCGGTTCACCGCCAGCGCCACCACCCCGATTGCCTCGGCATGGATGAACCCGAACCGCGCCTGCAACGCCTGCAGCATCGGCAGCACCGCGTCCGCGCCACCGCCCGCCGCGCGCACCACGCCCCGCGCCTCCTCGATATCCCAGGCCGCATACCGGCTCATGTTTCCTCCCGCCGCCCCGTTCACCGGGCGACCCCCCTTCAGATGCCCCCGCGTAAGCGCCGTTCAACCGCCCCGCCAGCCAGCCACGCCACAGTGCGGCCGAACGCCCCCTGCCGCAACCGCCGCGCGTTGACGCCCCAACCCGCCCCTCGATACGCTCCCCCGACACCCGCGAGAGGATCGACCATGGATATCGGCTTCCGCCTCGAACAGCCGCTCGCCGGCGCCAGCTTCGGCGGCCGCATCCACGTCGAAGGCGCCCCCGACGCTCTGGCCATCGTCGAAGCCGCCGAAGCCAACCCCACCGCCCTGCCCGACGCCCTCGCGCGCTGCCACGGGGTCATGGTCCTGCCCGGCATGGCCGCCATGGCCGAGAACCCCGCCCTCCTCGTCCGCCTCTCCCGCCTCTTCGGCGCCGAGGTGGAAAACTACCGCACCACCCACATGGCCGCGAACATGGTCCACCCCGAGGTGCCGGAAATCTTCGTCGTCTCCAACATCCCCCCGGTCTTCCGCGCCCCGCCCGCCAAGCCCAACCCCCCGCTCAATGCCGACGGCACCCTCCCCGTCCAGTTCCCCCACCGCCGCGGCTGGCACACCGACCAGTCCTACCGCCGTCCCCCGCCCGACATCTCCCTCTTCCTCGCCGTCCAGCCCGTCCCGCAAGGCCAGGGCCAAACCCTCTTCGCCGACTGCATCGCAGCCTACGACGCCCTCCCCGAAGCCACCAAATCCCGCATCGCCAGCCTCGACGGCCTGCACATCGCCTCCGGCGCCGGCCGCAAATACGACGCCGTGAAATCCGGCGCCCCCCAGCGCGACCTCGCCCCCCACGAACGCCCCGTCCGCCAACCCCTCGTCCGCACCCACCCCGTCACCGGCCAGAAATCGCTCTACCTCTGCGAATACGGCCAGATGGACTGGCTCGAAGGCCCGATCGCCGGCCTCGAACCCGGCCCCGACGGCGAAGGCGGCCGTCTCCTCGTCGAACTCGCCGCCCACATCACCCAGCCCCGCTTCGTCTACGCCCACGAATGGACCAAAGGCGACCTCGTCGTCTGGGACAACCGCTGCACCCTGCACGCCGCCACCTGGTTCGACGCCGAACACCTCTCCCGCATCATGTGGCGCACCACCGTCTGGGGAAACCCAGGCACCGAATACGCCGGCGAAACCAAAAGCTGGCTGCCCGACATGGAAGGCTGAAAGGCAAGGCCAGGGCTCTGCCCTGGACCCGCCAAAGGCCGGCGGCCCTTGGAACCCCATTACTTAAGAATGGAGGTCCAGGGGCTCGGCCCCTGGCGGGTCGAGGGCAGAGCCCTCGCCTTACTTCGCCACCCCCAACTCCGCCGCCAGAATCTGCACCGCCAGATGCCTAGAATACATCCGGCACTGCGAAAAACTCCCGCCGGTGAACCAAAGCCCTTCCTGCGGCGTCCGCGTCCACATGTTCGCCAGTTCCTGCGCCGCGTGGTCGAACCCCCACACCTGCCCCACGCGCCCCGCGACCTCCGCCCCGAACAGCGTCCCGAGCAGGTGGTCCGGCCCCTTGTAGCCCGTCGCCAGCACCGCCAGCGCCCCCGCCACCTCCCGCCCGTCCTTCATCCGCACGCCCGCGCCAGTGAACGTGGCGATGTCATGATACTGGATCAGCCCGATCTCACCGCGGATCAGCAACTCCGAGCATCCCACGTTGAAGTAATACCCGCCCCCCCGCGACCGATACTTCAGCGGCCACCCGGTATCGTCCTCGCCGAACTCCAGCTTGAACCCGATCCGCTCCAGCCCCGCCAGCATCTCCGCATCCAGCTTGCGCGACTGCGCCGTCAGCAGCTTGTGCGCCTGCTTGATCACCGGCAGCGGCACCGACGTATTGATCAGGTCCCGATCCTCCAAGGTAGGCCCCGCCCCGTAGTAGATGCCGTCATACAGCTGCGCCGCCGGCTCCACGTTCGTCACCAGCGTCGGGCTCCGCTGAACCATCGTCACATGCGCCCCGCTGCCATGCAGCTCCTGCGCAATGTCATGCGCGCTGGTCCCGGTGCCGAACACGAACACCGGCCGCCCCTTCCAAGCCCCGGCATCGCTGAACTTCGACGAATGCACCACCTTGCCGCCGAACCGCTCCAGCGTCGGGATCTCCGGAATGTTCGGCGTCCCGCTGACACTCGTGGCCATCACGATATGCCGCGGCCGAACCTCGCGCACCGACCCGTCGCCCTGCCGCAACCGCGCCACCCACCGGCCGGACGCCCCATCCCGCACCGCCCCCTCGAAGCCGGTGCGCGTCCAGAAGTTGATCTCCATCGCCTCGGCATAATGCTCCAGCCAGTTGGCGATCTTGTCCTTGGGAATATAGCGCGGCCAGGTCCTGGGAAACGGTAGATACGGCAGATGATTGCTGTAGACTTGGTTGTGCAGCTTCAGCCCGTGGTACCGCAGCCGCCAGTTGTCCCCCACCCGCGCCATCCGGTCGACCACCAGCGCATCCACGTTCAGCGCCCCCAGCGCCGCCGCCGCCGTCAGCCCCGCATGCCCGCCGCCGACCACCAGCGCCGTCGGCTCCCGGTCGTCGTAGCGCGCCCCCGCCCGCCGCTTGTCCAGCCAATTCGGCCCGCCGAAATCGCGGTCGAACGCCGGCTCCTCGCGCGCCATCCGCGCGCTCTCCTCGTCATGCCCCGTCACATGATCGAGCGAAGTCATCAGCGTCCACGCCAGCCCCGCATCCACATCAGCGAGCTTGATCCGCAGAATCCCCGCCCCGCGCCCCACCTTGGTCCGGAAGCGCAGGATCGCCTCCACCGTCGCCTCGCCCGCCCGCTCCACCTGCCGCGGCGGAAACCGCTCCTCGTCGACCGCGAAATCCCGCGCCCCCTGCCCCTGCGCCGCCGCCAGCAACGGCCCCGCCACATCCTCGCGCCCGCTGAACGTCACGATCCGCCACGTCAGCGCCGCGATGTCGCGCCAATGCCCATCGGCCCGGAACAGCCCCGCCACCCCCGCCGCGTCGCCCGCCTCCAGCGCCTGGTTGAACCGCCGCAGCCAGGCCTCAACCGCCAGCCGCGCCGTCTCCTCGGGCCCCACCATCACGTCCATCGCCGGCGTCTCCTGTCCTTGCCGGCAAAATAACCGCCGCCCGCCCACAGCGCCAGGACCCCCGCCAGCACCCCGGCTTGCCCCAACACCGCACCCTACCTACCCTGCCGCCGCCCTACCCGGAGTGCCGACCCCTGAGCCTGCTCGATGACCTCGGTATCGTCTTCGTCGGCGATATCCACCGCCACTGGAACCACGTCGAACACGGCCTCGCCGCGCTGGAACGCAAGCTGCGCCACGTCGTCCTGCTCGGCGACATGGAATGCACCGCCCCGCTCGACCACCACGCCGCCCCCATCCTCGCCCACGGCGCCACGCTCCACTGGATCTTCGGCAACCACGACGCCGACGGCGGCGCCGCCATGTGGGACAACCTCTCCAACCCCGCCCGCAACCCGCTCACCGCCCCCGGCGCCCTGCACGGCCGCGTGCTGAACATCGCGGGCCTGCGCGTCGCCGGCCTCGGCGGCACCTTCCACACCCGCATCTGGAACCCGCCCAACCCCCCGCGCCTCACCAGCCGCGACCAGCTCGAAGCCGACATGGCCACCCTCGGCCCCGGCTGGAGCCCCGACGCCGCCCGCTCCCTCGCCCGCAACCTCGCCACCCTGGCCATCTGGCCCGAAGACGTCGAAGCCCTGGCCAGCCAGCGCGCCGACATCCTCGTCACCCACGAAGCCCCCTCCAGCCACCGCAGCGGCGCCGCCGTGCTCGACAGCCTGGCCCGCGCCATGGGCGCCAAACTCGTCGTCCATGGCCACCACCACATCGGCTACCGCGCCACGGCCCATGACGGCCTGGAAGTCCAAGGCGTCGGCGCCGCCTGGGGCATCGACCTCACCGGCCGCCCCCGCTGGCCGGGCGACAGGGAGCGCCACCTCCCCCGCGTCGAGGGGTGGAACTACCGGGAAGCGTAAGGCAGGCAAGCACCTTCTTTTTTGAAAAAAAGAAGCAAAAAACTTTCGTCCATGGCGCCGAGGCGCATTGGTCGGGCGGGGGAGGAGTCACCGGGCTCCTTCGCGTCAGGAGAAAAAAATCTCCAGCGCCCCCAAAAAACACTTGTCTCCCTAACGCAAGTTAGATATATTCCCGCAATGCACACCTCCCCTCCCACCCTGCCAGCCCTGCTGGCCGCCCTGGCAGCGGAGGCCCGAACTGCGTCCAAACCCCACCAAGGCGTGCTGGAGGCCCTCTTCCTCGCCCTCCTCGCCCAACTCTTCTCCCGCCTCGAAACCCTCGCCCACGCCTGGCACCAGGGCACCCTCGCCGCCCCCGCGCCCACCCCCGCCCGCCTCCCCTTCCACCTGCGCGCCCGCGAGGCCCGCCGCGCCCGGATTCTGTCCCGCGCCTCGCGCGGCCGCCGGCGCATCGCCACCTGGCGAGACCGCAACCGCGGCCCCACCGCCATCCCCAGCCGCGCCCTCCCCGCCCCGCGCCCGACCATCGCGCGCGCCCCGCCGACCTTCCACCTCAGAAACAACGATCAACCCTTGACACCGTCGCACGCCCATTTAATTACGGTTTCGTAATTAAATGGGCGATCGCGAACGTTCTCTGAGCACGCGAAGCCGCCCTAATGTATTGGGTTTCCAAAGGCCGTCGGCCTTTGGTGGGTCCTCCGTGGCGCGGCTTCGCGCCGCGACGGCAAAGCCCTGGCCTTACCCTTCACCCTTCCTTCCCCTACCCCACCGTATTCCGTGGCACATCCTTGAACGGCCGTTTCGTATCCTCGCTCGCCTCGCGCGGCATTTTCAGCACGCGTTCGGCGATGATGTTGCGCTGGATTTCATCGGTCCCGCCCGCGATCGAGACCGCCGGCACCGACAGCAGGATCTCCGCCACCAGCCCTCCCGCCGGTGCCGCCGGCCCCGACAGCAGCGCGCCGGCTCCGGTCACCTGCGCATGCACCTTCGCCGCCGCCCGCGCCACCAGGCTCGCCGCCAGCTTGCCCAGCGAGCCTTCCGGCCCCTGCGGCCGCCCCTGTTCCTTCGCCGCCCGCGCGCGGCGCGCGGTCCATTCCGCGCATCGTGCCATCACCAGCAGCTTGGCCACCTCCTGCCGCACCACCGGATCGCCGATCGCCCCGGTCTCGATCGCCCGCGGCAGAATCATGTCCACCCGCCCCGCCCGCGACGGGTACCAGCGATACGGCTCCAGCGCGACCGCGATCTCCTCGCGCTCCTCCGCGTAGATCCGCCCCGGCCGGTCCGATCCTTTCGCCTGCCCGCGCAGCCCGTCGGCCCCGCGCCGCTCATGCATCAGCGTCGTGTTCGTCACCGTCCAGCCATCGCCCTCGCTGGAAAGGATCATGTCCGGCGGCACGATCGCGTCGGTCAGGAACACCTGGTTGAAGCTGGCGAACCCGTTCATCTGCCGCAGCGGATGCACGGCGATTCCCGGCTGCTTCATGTCGATCACGAAATACGACAACCCGCGATGCTTCGGCGCATCCCAGTTGGTGCGCGCGAGCAACAGCCCCCAATGCGCCTTGTGCGCGCTGGTGGTCCAAACCTTCTGCCCGTTCACCACCCACTGGTTGCCGCGGAAATCCGCCCGCGTCACCGCCCCGGCCACGTCCGAACCGCTGCCCGGCTCACTGAACAGCTGGCACCACGTATCCTCGCCCGTCAGGATTCGCAGCAGGAACTTCTCCTTCTGCATGTCAGTGCCATGCGCCAGGATGGTGGCCGCCGCCAGCGTCCGGATGCCCGTCTTGGCCACCCCGATCGCCCCCGCGCGGTCGAACTCCTCCTCGACCACCGGGACCATCGCCTCCGCCAACTCCCGCCCGTACCACCGCTTCGGCCAGGTCGGCACCCCCCAGCCCGAATGCGCCAGCTTCGTCCGCCACTCCACCAACCCGAGCGCCGGATCCCAATTCTCGGCCAGCCAGCCCCGAACCTCGGCGCGCACCGCGTCCTCGCTCATCGCACGCCCTCCACCAGCCCCTGCATCATTCGCTCCCGATGCAGGTGCGCATCGCCGAGCATCATCTCGCTCGCCTTGGCCCGCTTGAACCAGAGATGCGTGTCGTTGTCCCAGGTGAACCCGATGCCGCCATGGATCTGCACCGCATGCACCGCCGTCTGCCCATACGCCTCCGACGCCGCCACCTTGGCCAGCGACGCCACCGCCGCGATATCCGCGTCGCCCTCGTCCAGCGCCGCCGCCGCGTAGTAGGCGGCCGACTTCGCCAGTTCCACCTCCAGCAGCATGTCCGCCTGCTTGTGCTTCATGGACTGGAAGCCGGCGATCGGCCGGCCGAACTGCATCCGCATCAGCGCATAGGCAAGCGCATCCTCGCGCAGCCGCTCCGCGCCGCCCACCATCTCGTTGGCCAGCCCCACCGCCGCCTCGACCATCACCCGCCCGAACGGCCCCGCCGCCCCGCCTTCCTCGCCGAGCAACTCGGCCGCCACGCCGTCGAACACCAGCCGCGCCAGCTTCCGCGTCGGATCGATCCCCGGCAGCACCGTCCGCCCCACCGCCTCGCCCGCCACCGTGAACAGCGAAAGCCCCTTCGCCCCGCGCGCCAGCACCACGATCAGATCGGCCGTATGCCCGTCGATCACAAAGCTCTTATGCCCATCGAGAACCCAGCCACCGCTCTCCCGCCGCGCCGCCAGCGTCGTCCCCTCCGCATCCCAGCGCCCGGAATCCTCCACCCACGCCAGCGTCGCCACCACTTCGCCCGAAGCAATCCCCGGCAGCAGCGCCGCCTTCTGCGCCTCCGTCCCCGCCTGCAGGATCGCCCCGGCCGCCAGCACCGCCGAGGCGAAATACGGCGCGCACAGCAACACCCGCCCCATCTCCTCCAGCACGATGCACTGCTCCGCGAACCCGAACCCCTGCCCGCCATACGCCTCCGGGATCCGCACCGCCGCGAGCCCCATCTCGGCGTTCATCCGCGCCCACGAAGCCCGCTCCCACCCCGCCTCGGTCTCCATCAGCCGCCGCACCTCCTTGGTCGGCGACCGCTCCGCCAGGTAGCCGCGCAGGCTCTCGCGGAACGCTTCCTGCTCACCGGAAAAGCTGAACTTCATCGCCGTTTCTCCCTCGCCCGCCACTCTACCCCAGCCGCCGCGGTTGCCCAGGGGCCACGCCACGCCCACACTGATCAGAACGAACCGGAGGACCCATCCATGAAGATCGGCATCTTCTCCACCTTCATGTCGCCCATCGCCACCCCGTCGATGATCCGCGATTTCGGCCGCCGCGCCGAGGATATCGGCCTCGATTCCATCTGGATGGGCGAGCACGTGGCGCTGTTCGACCGCAACACCTTCCCCTACCCGAGCAGCAAGGACGGCCGCATCCCGGTGCCCGAGGGCGGCGGCATGCTCGACGTCACCGCCACCTTCGGCTTCCTCGCCGGCGCCACCAGCCGCCTCCGCCTCGGCACCGGCGTCGCCCTCGTGCCGCAGCGCAACCCGATCTACACCGCCAAGGAGATCTGCACCCTCGACTGGCTGACCGAGGGCCGCATCGATTTCGGCATCGGCGTCGGCTGGAACAAGGAGGAGGTGGAGGCCTGCGGCTACCGCTGGGAGGATCGCGGCGCGCGCTGCGACGAGTTCCTGGAGGTGATGCGCCGCCTCTGGACCGAGGAGGTGGTCGATTTCCACGGCAAGTGGGTGAACTTCGAGACCTGCCGCCTTGACCCCAAGCCGATCCAGAAGCCGCACGTGCCGATCATCGTCGGCGGCTATGCCGATGCCGCCCTGCGCCGCGCAGTGCGTTTCGGCGCCGGCTGGTACGGCTTCAGCCGCGACCCGGCCGGCACGACCGAGATGATCGCCCGCCTGGACGCCGCCTTCGCCAAGGAAGGCCGCACCCGCGGCGCCGACTTCCAGATCATCATGACCCCGCCGGCGAACATGCCGATCGACGCGATGCGCGCATACGCGGACATCGGCGTGGATCGCCTTGTGGTGAACCTCGGCAGCCAGCGGCCGGAGCGCGTTCCGGGCCGCCTGGCCGAGATCGCCACCCTGGCCCGCGCCTTCGCCTGATGACGCCGAAGCAGGACTCCGCGATCCAGCCCGCGCTGGTGGCCGAGGTGCTGGCAACCTACCGCCTGCACCTCGGCGGCCTGCACGGGCCGGGCCACTGGCTGCGCGTCCTGGCCAACGGCCGCGCCCTGGCGTTGCGTACCGCGGGCTCCGACCTCGCAGTGGTCGAGCTGTTCGCCCTGCTGCACGACAGCCGGCGCGAGAACGAGGGCCGCGACAGCCAGCACGGCGAACGCGCCGCCGCCTTCGCCATCGCCCTGTCCGAGCGCGGCCTGCTCGGCCTGGCCGCGCACCAGCTCGACCGCCTCGCCGCCGCCTGCGCCCGGCACGAGCATGGCGGCGTCTCGCCCGACCCGACGATCGGTTGCTGCTGGGATGCCGACCGGCTGGAACTCTCCCGCCTCGGTCGCCGCCCACTCGCCGAACTGCTCAGCACCACGGCAGCACTCGACGCGGACCTGCAGAAGGCAGCATGGGAACGTGGCCTGGACGAAGAGATCAACGCCACCCATGCGGCGGAGTGGGGCCTCGACCTGCGCGCGCTGCGCGGGGAGGTCTAGGCGCAGATGGCGGAGGTAGCGAACGCCAAGCTCGCGACCCACCTGCCGGACATCGACGGCGCACCCCTTGTAGGTGAAGGCGGAAGTGCGGGCGATGACGAGCAGCCAGCCGGTCCGGGACAATGCGGTGGTGATGTCCTCCACGATGCCGTCCGCGAGATACGCCTGCTCGGGATCGCCGCTCATGTTGGCGAACGGCA
>CAMDGX010000066.1 GCA_945897825.1 Asaia bogorensis
CCCTGCGCCACGCCGCGCGGCACGGCGCCGGAGCTGCCGGTGATGACGAAGTTCGGCAGCATCCGCTCGAACAGCTTCCAGCCCTCCGCCTCGCCGAAATTGTGCAGGATCTGCAGCAGCTGCAGCAGGGCGGAGCCGGAGCGGTCGGCGCCGGCGAAGGCGATGCGGCCCTTCCATTTCGGATCGGCCAGCTCAGCCCAGCTGGAGGGGATCTCGGCCTCGGGCACCAGCTTGGTGTTGACGATCAGCACGGTGGCCAGGGTGACCGAGAAGGGGATCCAGTTCGGGCTGACCTTCAGCATCGGCAGGATCGCCGCATCCTCCTGCGGGGTGTGCTTGGCGAACAGGGTCGGGTTGCCATCGATCGACTCGCCGCCGACAGAAATCACCGCATCGGCCAGCGGGCGCGCGCGCTCGGCGGTGACGCGGCGGGCAAGTTCCCCGGAACCGGCGGCGACGAGCTGGATGTCCAGCCCGGTCTTGACCTTGAAGGCCGGCGTGATGGCGGTGACCGAGTCGGCGAACGCGGTGTAGGCCACCACCTGCCCCGCCTGCGCGCCGGCGCGTCCCGGACGCAGCGCGGCGAGGGAAGCGGCACCGGATAGGGCCATCAGCTGGCGACGGTTCATGCGGGCGGGCTCCTTGGTTGCGGGATCGGGATGCCTCAAGCTGGGGCGGCAGTCCAGTCCTGGTTTGATGAAGAAAGAAAGAACGTTCTTTTTTGAAAAAAAGAACCAAAAAACTTTCCATCCGTTTTGCGTGGTGCAGGCATGTTTGCTGGGCGCAAAGGAATGAAAGTCTTCATGCTTCTTTTTCTACAGAAAAAGAAGATTCTTTCTTGCCTTACCAAGCCCAGGCTACCCCCGCCCCGCCGCGCGGATCGGCACCGGCCTGCCAGTCGCCTAGCGCGCCGCGGCTGCCGCCGCCGAGCCAGATGGCATGGGCGCGGCTCATCGTGGGGTCGAAGGAATGCGGGCTGTGCCGCACGGTGTGGCCGCGGGCGCGCAGGGCCTCGACCACGCTGCCCTGCACGCGCGCCTCGGCAAACACCGGGCCGGCCTCGCAGTGGATGCGCGGGAAGGCGACGGCCTCGGTCGCGGTCATGCCGAAATCGACGATGTTCAGGATGGTGGTGAGCACCGCGGTGATGATGACCGAGCCGCCGGGCGCGCCGACCACCAGCACCGGCTTGCCGTCCTTCAGCAGCATGGTCGGCACCATGCCCGTTGTCCGCGCCTTGCCGGGGGCCATCGAATTGGCCCGGCCCGGCTGCGGGTCGAACAGCTTCATGGCGTTGTTCCACTGGAAGCCGAGCCCCGGGGTCACCACGCCGGCGCCGGTGCCCAGCGTGTGGGTGACCGAGACGGCGTTCCCTGCGGCGTCCATCACCGAGAGATGGGTGGTGCAGGAAGGCGGCGACCCCTGGCGATGGCCGGGGAGCCAGCCCTTGCGGATCTCTCCGGCCCAGTGCGCGGCGCGGTCCTTGGAGATCATGGTCTCGACCGGCACGTCGACGAATTCCGGGTCGGCGAGCCAGGCCTCGCGGTCGACATGGGCGGCGGCGAGTGCGCGGGCCAGCAGGTCCATGTGCTCCACGCCGCCGGGCGGATGACGGCCGAGGTCGAAATTCTCCAGGATGTTCAGGATCTCGATCAGCACGGCGCCAGAGCCCGGCGGCGGGTTGGAGGCGACCTGGAAGCCGCGATAGGTGCCGATCACCGGCATGCCCTGGCGCACCCGGTAGTCGCGCAGATCCTCGGCGGTGACATAGGCGCCGTTGGCGGCAAAGTCGGCGGCGATCTGCTGGCCGAGCCCGCCCGTGTAGTATTCGTCCGCCCCGCCGCTGGCGACGCGCGCCAGCGTGTCGGCCATGTCGTTGAGCATCAGCGTCTCGCCGACCGCGTGGACGCGACCCTGCTCGTTGAGGAAAATGGCGGCCGAAGCCGGCGTGCGGGTGATGCGCGTATAGCCGTTCGGCACGCCGGCCATCGGGGTGCCCGCCAGGAAGCCGTTGTAGAACGGTGTCACCACCACGCCGGCCCGGGCCAAGGCGATGGCCGGGGCGAGAAGGTCGGCCCAGTCCATCGTGCAGTAGCGGGCATGGAACTCGGCGAAGCCGCGCACCGTGCCGGGGATCATGATCGCGGTGTAGCCAAGTTCGGAACGGTTGTCGTCGAAGAAGGAATAGCCGCTGATCTCGCTGCGGCCCTTCTGGTCGGCGGCCCACATGTCGGGCGTCACCTTCGCGCCGCCGCGGGTGTGGAAGTCGATCATCTCGTGGCGCCCGTCGGCGGCGCGATAGACCTGGAGCGTGCCCATGCCGCCCATGCCGCACATGAACGGGTCGGCCACCATCTGGCAGAAGGCAGTGGCGACGGCGGCGTCGAAGGCGGTGCCGCCGCGGGACAGGATATCGGCACCGACATCGGCGGCGCGGGGCTGCGGGCAAACGACGACACCCTTCATGGGGAGCACTCCTTAGGAGGCCGCCAGTTCACGGCAGGATCAGGTCGGGCGCAAGATGCGGGGCCTTGCCCCGCGCCCCACCTGATCCGGCGCGCGCATTCGCGCGACGGGACGAGCCCCCTGGACCCTCATCTTATGGATGGGGGTCCGGGGCCTCAGGCCCCGGCGGGTCCAGGGCGGAGCCCTGGCCTACCCGACGAACTGGAGGGCCGCGAGCCTTGCGTAGAGCCCGCCCTGGGCGACAAGCTCGTCATGCGTGCCGGTGGCGACGATGCGCCCGGCCTCGATCACCACGATGCGGTCGGCGCGGCGCACGGTGGCCAGGCGATGCGCCACCACCAGCGTGGTGCGGCCGGTGGCGAGCACGGCGAGCGCGTGCTGCACGGCGCGTTCCGCCTCGGCATCCAGCGCGCTGGTGGCTTCGTCGAGCAGCAGGATCGGCGGGTCGCGCAGGATGGCACGGGCGATGGCGATGCGCTGGCGCTGGCCGCCGGACAGGCGCACGCCCTTCTCGCCCAGGAACGTGTCGAACCCCTCCGGCAGCGCATCGAGGAAATCGGCCGCGGCGGCGCTTGCGGCTTCGCGCACCTCGGCATCGGTGGCGTCGGGGCGGCCATAGCGGATGTTCTCCCGCGCGTTGGCGCTGAAGATCACCGGGTCTTGCGACACCAGGCCGATGCGGGCGCGCAGGGCGGCGGGGTCGGCGCGGGCGATGTCCACGCCGTCGATGCGGATGGTGCCGGATTGCGGGTCGTAGAAGCGCAGCAGCAGCTGCAGCACGGTGGTCTTGCCCGCGCCGGAGGGGCCGACGAGGGCGATCATCTCGCCGGGTGCGACGGTCAGCGAGAAGCCTTCGAGCGCCGATGTGTCGGGGCGGGCCGGGTAGCGGAAGGTGACATTCTCGAAGGCGATGCGGCCCTCGGCCGGCGTAGGGAACGGCGCGGGGTTGTCCGGCACCGCGATCGTGGGCCGGGCGCGCAGCAGCTCGACGATACGCTCGGCGGCGGCGGCGGAGCGCTGCACCTCGCCCCAGATCTCGCTCATGGTCGCACCCGCGCTGGCCAGCAGCACGGCGTAGAACACGAAGGCGGACAGCTCGCCGCCGGTGATGCGCCCGGCCAGCACGTCGCGCCCGCCGACCCAGAGGCTGAAGGTGATGGCGCCGAAGCCGAGCAGGATCACCAGCAGGATCAGGATGGCGCGGGTGCGGATGCGCGCCTGGGCGGCGGCGACGGATTGCTCCACGCGCTCGCCGAAGCGGGCGCGGTCGATCGTCTCGTGGGTGAAGGCCTGGAGGGTGCGCAGGAAGGTGACGGCTTCCTCCGCGTAGGCGCCGAGGTCGGCGATGCGTTCCTGTGCGGTGCGCGACAGGCGGCGTTCGCGGCGGCCGAACAGGATGGCGGGCCCCACGACAACCGGCACCACCAGCACCACCACGCCGGCCAGCTTCGGGCTGGTGACCACCAGCATCGCCAGCGCGCCGACCAGCATCAGCGCGTTGCGCAGCCATTGCGAGATCGCCGAGCCGACCAGCGCCTGCAGCACGCCGACATCGGCGGTCATGCGCGAGAGGATGTCGCCGGTGCGGGCGGTTTCGAAGAACTCGGGCGACAGGGCAATCACGCGGCTGAACACGTCGCGGCGGATATCGGCGGCGACGCGCTCGCCGAGCCAGGAGACCAGGTAGAATCGGCAGAATGTGGCGCCGGCCAGCACCGCGACGACAGCGAACATCAGAAGCGCGGCACGGTCGAGCTCGGTGGGCGACCCCATGCCGAAGCCATGGTCGATCAGCTGGCGCAGTCCCTGGCCGAGGCCGAGCACCATGCCGGCGGCGACCAGCAATGCCACCGTCGCGCCGAGCACGCGCCAGGCGTAAGGGCGCAGGTAGCCGAGCAGCACCAGCAGCGGCCCCAAGTCGCGCCGCCGCTTCGCCTCGCCGATATCAGACACGGTGCTGGCCTCCACGCTTCGCAACATGGGGGCGCGGTGGCAGATTGCCGAGGCCTACCTGCCCCGGAGCGCGTGATGCCATGAAGATCACCGATGTTCGCTGCGCCATCATCGGCGAGAATCCTGTTGTTCGCGTGTGCACCGATGCTGGGCTGAGCGGCTTCGGGCCGGTGGAATACACCAAGCCGTACATCAAGTCGCATGTCGCCATGCTGCGCGAGGCGGCGCTGGGCGAGGACCCGACGCTGGTGGAGCGGCTGATGATCAAGCTGCGGCCGCGCGGGGCGTTCAAGCCGTGGGGGGCGGCGGTGAGCGCCATCGAGATCGCGCTGTGGGATATCGCGGGCAAGGCGGCGGGGGTGCCGGTGCACAAGCTGCTGGGCGGCAAGGTGCGCGACCGGGTGCGGGTGTACAATGGCGGCGTGCGTTCCCCGATGCCGGGGTTCGCGCCGGAGGATTTCGCGCGTGCGGTGGCGGAGATGAAGGCGGCACCGCATGGTTTCACGCTGGTCAAGCAAGGCATCGGCTTCCATTCCGGCATGCGCAATGCCGTGCCGGGCTTCCATCTCGGCGAGCAGCGGCCGACGCCGTTCCATTCCTGGATCGACCGCGGGATGCTGACCGAGCGTGGGCTGGCGCATATCGTGGAGTGCGTGGCGGCGATGAAGGCGGTGCTGGGCGACGGGATCGGGCTGGCGCTGGATTGCGGGCCGGGCATGACGGTGCCGGATGCCATCCGGCTGGGGCGGGCGATGGAGAAGTTCAACCTGGTGTGGCTGGAGGACATGATCACCGGGGACTACTCGACGCATGCCGGCGCGGATTTGTACCGGGAGGTGACGCGGGCGACGAGCACGCCGACGCATACCGGCGAGCAGATCTACCTGCGGCAGAGCTTTTCCCGCCTGATCGAGACGAAGGCGGTGCGGGTGATCGGGCCCGATCCTTGCGACATCGGCGGGTTGGCGGAATTGAAATGGGTCGCGGAATACGCCGACCTGCACGGGGTGATGATGGCGCCGCATGGGATTGCGGATGGGCTGCTGGGCACCGCTGCCCTCGTGCAGGTGTGTGCGGCGTTGCCGGACAACTACATCGCCTTCGAGTTGCCGGCAGTGCGGCCGGGCTGGTGGCCGGAGGTGCTTTCGGGCGTGCCGGAGGTGCGCGACGGGTTCATCGAGGTGCCGGACCGGCCCGGGCTCGGGGTGGACTTCGATGTCGGGAAGGCCCAGATGCACCTCGCCGAAGAGGACAAGGGCTTCTTCGACTGACGCCGAGGAGCACCGCATGATCCAGCCCGCGATTTTTGTCAGCCATGGCGCACCGACGCTGCCGCTGGACGACGTGGCGGCGCGGCGCTTCCTCTCCGGGCTCGGCGCGCGGATCGATGCGGCCTTCGGGCGGCCGAGCGCGATCCTGGTTGCCTCCGCCCACTGGGAGACCGCGACGCCGGAGGTCAGCGCGCCGGCGGTGAACGAGACCATCCATGATTTCGGCGGCTTCCCGCAGGCGCTCTACGACATGCGCTACCCGGCCCCCTCGGCCCCCGGCGTGGCGGCGGCGACCTCCGGGCTGCTGCGCAAGGCCGGGTTCCGCGCCACGATCGACCTGGAGCGCGGGCTGGACCACGGCGCCTGGGTGCCGCTGCTGCTGATGTATCCCGAGGCCGACATTCCGGTGGCGCAGCTTTCGGTGCAGACGCATCTGGGGCCGGAACACCATCTGCGCCTGGGCGAGGCCCTGACCGAGTTGCGCGAGGACGGCGTGCTGGTGCTGGGCTCCGGCGCCTATACCCACAACCTGATGGAGCTGCGCGGGCTGCGCCAGGCGGGTGTGACGGAGGAACCGGACTGGGTGCGCGGGTTTGCAGACTGGGCCGATGCGGCCCTGGCCGACGGGCGGCAGGAGGACCTGCTGGCCTATAGGCGGTTGGCACCACACGGGGCGCGCAACCATCCGACCGAAGAGCACCTGCTGCCGCTGTTCGTGGCAATGGGGGCGGGCGGGGGCGGCCCGGCCGACCACCTGCACGCCAGCGTGACGCATGCGGCGCTGCGGATGGATGTGTTTGGGTGGGGGGCTGGAGCGATCAAGTAAGGGTCTTCTTTTTTCTGAAGAAAAAAGAAGCAAAAAAGACTTTTTCCAATGGCGCCGCGTCTGGGCGAACAGCTTTGGGCATGAGTCGTTGCCGCCTGGGGCAGGGTTTTAGCGGCGGATTTGGGGTGATTTCGGGCGCGGGCCGGCTATGGGGGCGCGCGGGCGGCGCGGATGGGACACGGGGCGAGGGCGCGCTGGCCGGACAGGGCCATGCCCGTGGCCCGGTCACCGCGCAGAATCCAGCCGATCCAGGCGCGAATGCGACGAATCCGGTGCAGGTCGCGGGCATCCCAGGCGGATTCCGGGTCCGCGTCAGCTTCGAATGCGGGGGAGGGATACCAGTCCTGGCGCGGGCGGCGCAGCGTGCGGCCGGCACGATCCGCCACGGCGAAGGCGGTGAGCAGGGCCAGCAGGAGGAGCCTGAACGCCGCCGGAATCCGGGCGTGCGTGATCGCCTGCGCCAGAGGGCGCAGGGCGTCGGCTTCGACCGGAGCGGCGGCTTGATGGGGCATCAATGGGAAATTTTGCAGCTGCAACACCGGTGAACAAGGTAAAATTTCCCGTACGTACTCGGCGCGAGTGATGCCTCGGAGGTCAGCGAATCAGAAAGGAAGAGTCTTCTTTTTTCTGAAGAAAAAAGAAGCAAAAAAGACTTTATCCATTTGCACCCGTCCCTCCCGGGAAAGTCGAGTGCAAATGGATAAAAGTTTTTTGGTTCTTTTTTTCAAAAAAGAACCGCTTGCTTCCCTACCTGGGCAGCAGCGTCCGCCCCATCAGCGCCTCGTCCACCGCGCGGGCGCACTGGCGGCCTTCGCGGATGGCCCAGACCACGAGCGACTGGCCGCGCCGCATGTCGCCGGCGGCGAAGACCTTGGGCACGCTGGTACGGTAGTCGCGGTCGTTGGCTTCGACGTTGCCGCGCGGGTCTAAGGTGGCGCCGGATTGTTCGACGAGGCCGGGCAGGCGCGGGCCGGTGAAGCCCATGGCCAGGAGCACGAGGTCGGCTTGCAGGCGGAAGGTGCTGCCGGGGACTTCCTGCATTGCCATGCGCCCGCCGGGGCCGCGGACCCATTCGACGCGGACGCATTCCAGCGCCTCGACGCGGCCGTGGATGCCGACGGCCTTCTTGGTGAGCACGGCGAAGTCGCGGTCCGCACCTTCCTCGTGGGCGTGGCTGGTGCGCAGCTTCAGCGGCCAGTGCGGCCAGGTGAGGGCCTTGTTCTCCATCTCGGGCGGCTGCGGCATGATCTCGAGCTGGGTGACGCGCAGCGCGCCCTGGCGGATCGAGGTGCCGATGCAGTCGCTGCCGGTGTCGCCGCCGCCGATGACGACGACGTGCTTGCCCTTCGCGGTGAGGGTACCGCCGGGGGCGGCGACGGGTTCGCTGTCGCCGGCGACGCGCTTGTTCTGCTGGGTGAGGAAGTCCATGGCGAAGTGGATGCCGTCGAGCTCGCGGCCGGGCACGTCGAGGTCGCGCGGCTGTTCTGCGCCGCCGGAGAGGATGACGCTATCGAAACGCTCGGTGAGGGAGGCGAGGGTGACGTCCCGGCCCACGTCGACGCGGGTGCGGAATTCCACGCCTTCGGCTTCCATCTGGGCCATGCGGCGGTCGATGAGGTTTTTCGCCATCTTGAAGTCGGGGATGCCGTAGCGGAGCAGGCCGCCGATGCGGTCGGATTTCTCGAAGACCGTGACGGCATGGCCGGCGCGGGCGAGCTGTTGCGCGGCGGCGAGGCCGGCGGGGCCGGAGCCGACGACGGCGACGCGCTTGCCGGTGCGCTTGGTCGGCGGCAGCGGCAGGATCCAGCCTTCCTCCCAGCCCTTGTCGACGATGGCGCATTCCACCGTTTTGATCGTGACCGGGTTGTTGTCGATGTTCAGGGTGCAGGCGGCCTCGCAGGGGGCGGGGCAGACGCGGCCGGTGAACTCCGGGAAGTTGTTGGTGGAATGCAGCGTGCGCATGGCGGCCTGCCACTGGCCGCGATGCACCAGGCTGTTCCAGTCCGGGATCAGGTTATTGACCGGGCAGCCGTTGTGGCAGAACGGGATGCCGCAATCCATGCAGCGGGTCGCTTGGGCCGCGGTGGCTTCGTCGCCGAGCGGGACGACGAACTCGTCGTAGGTGCCGACGCGTTCGGCGACCTTGCGGTAGCCGCGGTCGCGGCGCTCGATCTCCAGGAAGCCGGTGGGCTTGGCCATGTCTCGCTTCCCCTTTACTGGGCCGCGACGGCGAGCGCGTGGCGCTCGGCGCGGAGTTCCTGCATCGCGCGGCGGTAGTCGCGCGGCATCACCTTCACGAAGTGCGACAGGCTGCGGTCCCAGTCGGCCAGCAGCGCCTTGGCGCGGGCCGAGCCGGTCAGGCGGGCGTGGCGCTCGACCAGGATGCGCAGGCGTTGCGCGTCGAAGCGCAGCGGGTCGCCCATGCCGTTGTCGGTGACGCTGGGCGGCTCGGCGACGGGCGCTTCCGCGTCGTCGGCCTCGCCATCGGCCGTGATGGGTTCGAGGTCGACCATGGCGGTGTTGGCGCGCGGCGCGAAGCTGCCATCGGGGTCGTAGACATAGGCGATGCCGCCCGACATGCCGGCGGCGAAGTTGCGCCCGGTTTCGCCGAGCACCACCACGACGCCACCGGTCATGTATTCGCAGCCGTGGTCGCCGGTGCCTTCGACGACGGCGACGGCGCCGGAGTTGCGCACGGCGAAGCGTTCGCCAGCCACGCCCTGGAAGAACGCATCGCCGGCGATGGCGCCGTAGAGCACCGTGTTGCCGACGATGATGTTCTCCACCGGGTCCCGCGCGATGCCGAAGGGCTGGCGCACGACGACGCGCCCGCCGGAGAGGCCCTTGCCGACGTAGTCGTTGGCGTCGCCCTGGAGATCGAGCGTGATGCCGTGGGCCAGGAAGGCGCCGAGGCTCTGCCCCGCGGTGCCGCGCAGGGCGATCTCGATGGTGCCCGGCGGCAGGCCGGCATGGCCGTGGCGCTGTGCCACCTCGCCGGACAGCATGGTGCCGACGGTGCGGTGCACGTTGCGGATGTCGCGTGCGATGCGGACGCGCTCGCCGCGCTCCAGGGCGGGGCGGGCGGCGGCGATCAGCTCCATGTCGAGCGCGCGTTCGAGGTGGTGGACCTGGCGCTCGCTGTTCCAGATGGCCACGCCCTCGCGGGCCGGCACCTGGTGCAGGATGCGCGAGAGGTCGACGCCGGCGGCCTTCCAGTGGTCCAGCGCGCGGCGCATGTCCAGCCGGTCCACGCGGCCGATCATTTCGTTGATGGTGCGGAAGCCGAGTTTGGCCATCAGCTCGCGCACTTCCTCGGCGACGAAGAAGAAGTAGTTGATGACGTGTTCCGGCGTGCCGGTGAAGCGGGCACGCAGAACGGGGTCTTGCGTGGCGATGCCGACCGGGCAGGTGTTGAGGTGGCACTTGCGCATCATGATGCAGCCGGCGGCGATCAACGGCGCGGTGGCGAAGCCGAACTCGTCCGCACCGAGGAGGGCGCCGATCACCACGTCGCGCCCGGTGCGCAGGCCGCCATCGACCTGGACGGCGATGCGGCCGCGCAGGCCGTTCAGGACCAGGGTCTGCTGGGTTTCGGCCAGGCCGATTTCCCAGGGCGAGCCGGCATGGGTGAGGGAGGTGAGCGGGGAGGCGCCGGTGCCGCCCTCGTAGCCGGAGATGGTGACGTGGTCGGCGCGGGCCTTGGAGACGCCGGCGGCGACGGTGCCGACGCCGACCTCGGAGACGAGCTTGACCGAGATGCGGGCGCGCGGGTTGGCGTTCTTGAGGTCGTGGATGAGCTGGGCCAGGTCCTCGATGGAGTAGATGTCGTGGTGCGGCGGCGGGGAGATGAGGCCGACGCCGGGCGTCGCATAGCGAACCCGCGCAATGTTCTTGTCGACCTTGTGGCCGGGGAGCTGGCCGCCCTCGCCGGGCTTGGCGCCCTGGGCCATCTTGATCTGGATGTCGTCGCCGTTGACCAGGTATTCGATGGTGACGCCGAAGCGGCCGGAGGCGACCTGCTTGATGGCCGAGCGTTCGGAATCACCGTTGGGCAGGCGCACGTAGCGATCGGCTTCCTCGCCGCCCTCGCCGGTGTTGGACTTGCCGCCGATGCGGTTCATCGCGACGGCGAGCGTGGTGTGCGCCTCGCGGGAGATGGAGCCGAAGCTCATGGCGCCGGTGGCGAAGCGCTTCACGATGTCGGCCGCCGATTCGACCTCGGCCAGGGGCACCGGGGTGCCGGCGCGGAACTCCATCAGGCCGCGGATGGTGAGCAGGCGGCCGGTCGGGTCCTTGGCTCCCTGGTCGTTGATGCGCGCGGCGAAGCGCTTGTAGGCGTCGGCGGCGTTGCCGCGCACGGCGTGCTGGAGGTCGGCGACCGTGTCGGGCGACCAGACGTGGTCTTCGCCGCGCAGGCGGAAGGAGTAGTCGCCGCCGGGGTCGAGCATGTCGCGATAGACCAGCTCGTCGCCATAGGCCTGGCGGTGGCGCAGCACGGTTTCGGCCGCGATCTCCGCCATGCCCGCGCCCTCGATGGTGGTGGCGGTGCCGGTGAAGCACTTCTCGATGAAGGCGCTGGACAGGCCGACGGCGTCGAAGATCTGCGCGCCGCAGTAGGACTGGTAGGTGGAGATGCCCATCTTGGACATCACCTTCAGGATGCCCTTGCCGATCGCCTTGATGAAGTTCTTGCGCACGTCGTAGGCCGAGAGCGCCATGCCCTCGGAGACGCGCAGCTGCTCCAGGGTGTCGAAGGCGAGCCAGGGGTTCACCGCCTCGGCGCCGTAGCCGGCCAGGGCACAGAAATGGTGCACCTCGCGCGCTTCGCCGGTTTCGACCACGAGGCCGGTGCTGGTGCGCAGGCCCTGGCGGATCAGGTGGTGGTGCACGGCCGCCGTGGTCAGCAGGGCGGGCACGGCGATGCGCTCGGCCGAGACCGCGCGGTCGGACAGGATCAGGATGTTGTGCCCGGCCAGCACCGCCTCGGTCGCCTCGCGGCAGATGCGCTCGACGGCGCGCTCCATGCCCGCGGCGCCTTCGGCGGCGAGCCAGGTGGCGTCGATGGTGGCGGCGCGGAAGGCGCCGCCGATCTGGCCGGAGATGTGGCGGATCTTGGCCAGTTCGGCGTTCGCCAGCACCGGCTGGCTGACCTCCAGGCGGTAATGCGTGCCGGCGTGGTGGCCGAGCAGGTTCGGGCGCGGGCCGATCATGCTCACGAGCGACATCACCAGCTCCTCGCGGGTGGAGTCGATCGGCGGGTTCGTTACCTGGGCGAAGTTCTGCTTGAAGTAGTTGTAGAGCAGCTTGGGCTTGCCGGAGAACACCGCGATCGGTGTGTCGGTGCCCATGGAGCCGATCGGGTCGTCGCCCTCGCGCGCCATCGGCTCCAGGAAGAACTGCATGTCCTCCTGCGTGTAGCCGAAGGCCTGCAGGCGGTTCAGGACAGTCGCGTTATCGTATGCGTGCCCGTTGGGCTCGTCGGCGTCCGGCAGGTCCTCGAGCTTCACCTGGGTGGCCTTCAGCCACTCCTCGTAGGGGTGCTCGCTGGCCAGCTTCTCCTTGATCTCGGCATCGTCGATGATGCGGCCTTCCTCGAGGTCGATCAGCAGCATCTTGCCCGGCTGGAGGCGCCACTTGCGCAGCACGCGCTCCTCCGGCACCGGCAGCACGCCGGTTTCGCTCGACAGGATCACCAGGTCGTCGTCGGTGATCAGGTAGCGGGCGGGGCGCAGGCCGTTGCGGTCGAGCGTGGCGCCGATCTGGCGGCCGTCGGTGAAGGCGATGGCGGCCGGGCCGTCCCACGGCTCCATGAGGGCGGCGTAGTATTCGTAGAAGGCGCGGCGCTGGGCATCCATGATCGGGTTGCCGGCCCAGGCCTCCGGGATCAGCATCATCATGGCGTGGGCCAGCGAATAGCCACCGGCGATCAGGATCTCGAGCGCGTTGTCCAGGCAGGCCGTGTCGGACTGGCCGTGCGGGATCAGCGGCCACATCTTATCGAGGTCGGCCCCCAGCAGCGGCGAGGACATCGAGTGGCGGCGGGCGAACATCCAGTTGACGTTGCCGCGCACCGTGTTGATCTCGCCGTTGTGGGCGATGAAGCGGTAGGGGTGGGCGAGGCGCCAGGAGGGGAAGGTGTTGGTGGAGAAGCGCTGATGGACGAGCGCCAGCGCGCTTTCGCAGAGCGGGTTGCGCAGATCGGCGTAGAAGCTCTGCACCTGCGGCGCGAGCAAAAGGCCCTTGTAGACCACGGTGCGCGTGCTGAACGACGGCATGTAGAGCTCGGCCAGCCCGGGCTGCCGGTTCTTCGTGGCGAGGTCGCGGACGTTGTTCAGCACCTGCTTGCGGATCGCCAGGATCTTGCGCTCGAACGCATCCTGGTCGCGGATCGCCGCACTGCAGGCGACGATCGCCTGGCGGATCACCGGCATGGTTTCCAGCACGCGCTCGCCGAGGCCCGAGGTGTCGGTCGGCACGTCGCGCCAGCCCAGCAGCGCCTGGCCCTCGGCCTTGACCAGCTGGGCGACCAGCGCCTCGGCGGTCTTGCGGGACTCCTTGTCGCGCGGCAGGAAGCACATCGCGACCGCATAGCGGCCCGGCGGCGGCAGCACGATGTCGTTGGCCTTGGCCCAGTGGCGCAGCAGCCCATCGGGAATCTGGATCAGGCAGCCGGCACCGTCGCCCACCAGCGGGTCGGCGCCGACCGCGCCGCGATGGTCGAGATTCACCAGGATCTGCAAACCACGTCGGATGATGTCGTGCGATTTGGCGCCCTTGATGTTCGCGACAAAGCCGACGCCGCAGGCGTCATGCTCGTTGGCCGGATCGTAGAGCCCCTGCCGTGCGGGCAGGTCGACCCAATCGGTCGCTTCCATCGCGGTCACTCCCCCTTCCGCCTGCACGGGCGGACGGTTCTTGTTCAAGTGCGGCGCCTCCCCTGCCAGGGCGGCAGAACGAGGCTCGAAGGTGTTGCCAAATCATGCAATGGCGCGGCGCGCAAGAGGCAAGTGCCAAGCGGGCACCCCATCTGCCTAGAACGCGGGCAATCCCCGCACCGCCTCGGCCAGGAACGCATGGGCATGGGCGGCCAGCGACCGGCCCACCTCCACCCGCCAGTCCACCGGCCCGCGCCGCCACAGCGCGATGCCCGTGCGGCCCAGCACGGTGCGCGTGGCCATGCCCACCGGGAACGCCGCCTCGTGCAGGTCGAGCGGGCAGCCGGCCGACAGGAGCCGCGCCGCCAGCAAGCCGCGCAGCTCCAGCGCCGCGAACCCGTCCGATACATCGACCAGGCTGTGCGCGGTGCCGGACAGCGCGGCGGCGACCTCCGCTTCGGCCGGCGCGTCCGGCGGCGCCAGCAGCAGCCACTCGTCCGGGCCCAGCCACAGCGCAGCGCGCGGCCCGGCCTCGGCGGCCCGGCACGGCTCCAGCGGCAGCGCGACCCCGAACGCCGCGCCGGCCCGTGCGGCAACGGTTTCGTCGCCGCGCAGCATCAGGCGCGCGCAGGCGGGTGCTTCGAGGATCTCAACCACGCAGCCGCTCCCCTTCGGGATCGAGGAACACGGGCGCGACCACGGTTGCCGCAATGCCGCCGCGCGGACCGGCCACGAACAGCCGTTCGCCGATCCGCGCCCGGCCGCCGGCCAGCAGCGCCAGCGCGATCGAGCGGCCGAGCGCCGGGCTGCGATAGGACGACGTCACGTGGCCCAGCGCCGGCGTGCCGGGGGGCGGGTTCGCGACCGACACCAGCTGCGCGCCTTCCTCCGGCACCACCAGTGGATCGTCCGTCAGCAGCCCGACCAGTTGCCGCCGGTCCGCAGCAGCCATGTCCGGCCGCGACAGCGAGCGCTTGCCGACGAAATCGGCCTTCGCCCGGCCTTCCGGCAGGCCGAGGTCGCCGGGCGTCACGGTGCCGTCGGTCTCCTGGCCGACGATGAGGTAGCCCTTCTCGGCGCGCATCACATGCATCGCCTCGGTGCCGTAGACGGTGCCGCCCGCCGCCGCGACGCCGGCGCGGATCGCATCCCAGGCCTGCGCCGCCTGCCCGGCCGGCACGTTCACCTCGAAGCCGAGCTCCCCGGTGAAGCTCACCCGCATGAGGCGCGCGGGCACGTCGGCCACACGCAGGGTTTGCACCGCCATGTGCGGCAGCGCGAGGTCGCCCTCGGCCAGCTTCGCCAGGACCTTGCGGGCGCGCGGCCCCTGGACGGCGATCACCGCCCAGTGCTCGGTGGTGGAGGTGAGCCAGACGCGCAGGTCGGGCCACTCGGTCTGGCGGTAATCCTCCATGTGGTGCAGCACCCGCGCGGCGCCGCCGGTCGTGGTGGTGACGTGGAAGCGATCCTCGGCCAGCCGCGCGACCACGCCGTCGTCCATGACGAACCCGGCCTCGGACAGCATCACGGCGTAGCGGCAGCGACCGACGGGAAGGTCGGCCAGGCGGTTGACGTAGATGCGGTCGAGGAAAGCGCCGGCGTCGGGGCCGACCACCTCGATCTTGCCCAGCGTGGAGGCGTCGAACAGCCCGACCGAGGCGCGGGTGGTGGCCACCTCGCGCGCCACGGCCGCGTGCATGTCCTCGCCGGGCCGGGGAAAGTAGCGCGCGCGCTTCCACTGGCCGACATCCTCGAACACCGCTGATTCGGCCACGGCGTGGGCGTGCAGGGGCGTGGTGCGCACCGGGTCGAACAAGGCGCCGCGCGCCGGGCCGGCCAGCGTGCCGAAGGTGACCGGCGTGTAGGGCGGGCGGAATGTGGTGGTGCCGACCGCCGGGGCCGCTTCGCCGCGCGCCGCGGCGGCGAGCAGGAGCAGGTTCATGTTGCCGGTCTTGCCCTGGTCGGTGCCCAGGCCGCCGGCGGTGTAGCGCTTCACGTGCTCGATGCTGCGGAAGCCCTCGCCGACCGCCATGCGCACGTCGCGCGCCGTTACGTCGTTCTGGAAGTCGACGAAGGCTTTGGCGTCGGCGCCCTCGACGATCGCAGGTGTCGGTGCGGCATCCAGCGCGCCAGCCACCGCCGGCCCCGGCGCCTCGAACAGCGCTGACCCTTGGCGCAGCACCTCCGCCAGTTCGGTCGCGCCGTTGCACGCGCCGATGCAGTCCACGCCCGCGACCATCTCGCCGGGCAGGAACGCGAAGCTGCCCTCGTCCCAGCGCATTTGTCCGCGGGCCTGGGCGAACAGGTGCACGGACGGCGTCCAGCCATTGCCCATCAGCAGCGCGTCGCAGTCGAACCAGCGCGTGCGCCCGTCATCGCCGCGGGCAAGGTGGACGGAATCGATGCGCCCGCGCTTCATGTGCGTGTTCAGCAGGCGCCCGCCCGGCAGTACCGGAATTCCCGCCGCCCGCGCCGCTGCCGGCAGGGGGCCGTCCGCCGCCGGGCGCAGGTCCAGCACCAGCTTCACTTCCACGCCGGCGGCCGCGAGGTCGAGTGCGGTGCGGTAGGCGCTGTCGCAGGACGTTGCGATCACCACGCGGTGGCCGACCTTCACGCCGTAGCGCAGCAGGTAGTCGCGCGCCGCACCGGCCAGCATCACGCCCGGACGGTCGTTGCCGGGAAAGACCAGCGCGCGCTCGATGGCGCCGGTTGCCAGCACGATCCGGCGTGCCCGCACTTGCCACAGCCGCTCGCGCGGGAGCTCCGGGTCGGGGGCGGCGAGATGGTCGGTCACGCGCTCGGCCAGGCCAATCAGATTGTGCGGGTAGATGCCGAACGCCGTGGTGCGCGGCATCAGCCGCACGTTTCCCATCGCCGCCAGTTCGGCGAGGCTGCGCGCCAGCCAGTCGCGCGCCGGGATGCCGTCGATGAGGGCGGCGATCTCGGTCAGCAGCGCGCCGCCCGGTTCCGCCTGTTCGTCGCACAGGATCACCCGGCCGCCCGCGCGCCCGGCCGCCAGGGCCGCGGCAATACCGGCCGGGCCGGCGCCGACCACCAGCACCTCGCAATGGTCGTGGAAGCGCGCGTAGCGGTCGGGGTCGGCGGCCTCCGGCGCGCGGCCGAGCCCGGCGCCGCGGCGCACCAGCGGTTCGAACACGCGATGCCACAGCCCGGCGCCGCTTGGCCCCATCATGGTTTTGTAGAAGAAGCCCGCCGGCAGCAGCGGTGCGGTCAGCGAGGCCAGCGCGCCGAAATCCATGTCCAGCGACGGCCAGCGGTTCTGGCTGTGCGCCTCCAGACCCTCGTAGAGCTCGACCTGGGTGGCGCGCAGGTTCGGGGTGGTTCGCCCGCCGTCGCGTCGCACCGTCACCAGCGCGTTCGGCTCCTCCGCGCCGGACGAGAGGATGCCGCGCGGGCGGTGATATTTCATCGACCGGCCGACCAGGTGCACGCCGTTGGCCAGCAGCGCGGAGGCGAGCGTATCGCCCGCGCACCCAAGGTAGTCCGTGCCGTCGAAGCGGAAGCGGATGTCGGTGCGCCGCTCCACCCGCCCGCCGGATTCGGTGCGCATGCTCTCGGGCAGCATCCGGCCCTGGAACATCTTGCCGACCAGCAGGCGCTGCATCATCCCTTCGTGGCGCGATGATCCGATCACGACGGCCGCGCCTCGCCGGCGCGATAGGTCGTCAGGATGCGGTCGCTGACGGTGTCGCGCAGGGCATTGAGGAAGCGCCCGCAGCCGTGCACATGGCGCCACCGCTCGGCCGTGACGCCGCGCGGATTGTCGCGGTGGTAGAGGAACTCTGCCCACTGCTCATCGCCGACCGCAGCCGGGTCGGCCGGGCGCAGCACATGCGCTTCCCCGGCGTGGCGGAACTCCGCTTCCGGCCGCTCCATCGCGCAGTAGGGGCAGAAGATCAGCAGCATCAGTGCGCCACCGCCGCCGCTGCGGCCTCGTCGATCAGCCGGCCGGTGCGGAAGCGATCGAGCGTGAACGGGGCGGCGATCGGGTGCGGTGCGCCCTGGGCGATGGTGTGCGCGAACACGTGGCCCGATCCGGGCGTCGCCTTGAAGCCGCCGGTACCCCAGCCGCAATTGACGAACAGGCCGGGCACCGGCGTGGTGCCGATGATCGGCGAGCGGTCCGGCGTCACGTCGACGATCCCGCCCCAGGAGCGCAGCATCCGCAGCCGCCGCACCGTGGGGAACAGCTCGCACACCGCCTCCAGCGTGTCGGTCGCGATATGAAGGCCGCCGCGTTGGGAATAGGAGGGGTACACGTCCGTCCCTGCCCCGATCACCAGCTCCCCCTTGTCCGACTGCGACATGTAGGCGTGGATGGTGTTGGACATCACGACGCACGGCATCACCGGTTTCACCGGCTCGCTCACCAGCGCCTGCAACGGAAAGCTCTCGAGCGGCATCCGCACCCCGGCCATCGCCATCAGCACGGAGGTGTGCCCGGCCGCCACCACGCCTACCCTGGGTGCCGCGATGAAGCCGCGTTCCGTCTCCACGCCGGTCACCGTGCCGTCCGCGCCGCGCCGGATGCCGGTGACGGCGCAGTTCTGGATGATGTCCACGCCGAGTGCCGAAGCCGCGCGCGCGTAGCCCCAGGCCACCGCATCGTGGCGCGCCACGCCGCCGCGCCGCTGCAGCGCCGCACCCAGCACCGGGTAGCGCAGGGCGGGATCGATGTTCAGGATCGGGCAGAACGCCTGCGCCTCCTTCGGCGAGAGATACTCGTTGTCGATCCCAGCCAGCCGGTTGGCGTGCACGTGGCGCTTGAGCACCTGCTCGTCGTGCACATTGTGCGCCAGCATCATCACGCCGCGCGGCGAATACATCGTGTTGTAGTTGAGCGCGTGCGACAGACCCTCCCACAGCTTCATGCTGTGCTCGTAGATCGCCTCGCTCTCCTCCCACAGGTAGTTGCTGCGGATGATCGTGGTGTTGCGCGCGGTGTTGCCGCCGCCCAGCCAGCCCTTCTCCACGACGGCGACATTGCGCACACCACATTCGGCGGCCAGGTAGAATGCCGTCGCCAGACCGTGCCCGCCGGCACCGACGATCACCACGTCATAGGCCGCCTTCGGCTGGGCGTCGCGCCATTGCGGCCCCCAGCCGGTATGGCCGCGCAGCGCCTCGCGCAGCAGGGTGATGAAGGAGAAGCGGGTCATGCGGCGAAGGAAAGCAAGAGTCTTCTTTTTTCTGAAGAAAAAAGAAGCAAAAAAGACTTCATCCATTTGCATCCGGCTAGATCGTCATGGCCAGGGCGCAAATGGGAAAAAGTTTTTTGGTTCTTTTTTTCAAAAAAGAACATGATTGCTTCCTAAAGCGTCAACCGCGAGATCGCCAGTTCCAAATCCCGCTGCGCTTGCGCCGCCGCCGCGCGCGCCTGGTCCTGGCCGCGCCGCACTTCGTCCATGCGCGTCTCCAGCCCTTCCAGCTGGCGCAGCAGCCGTCCGTGCATCGCATCCGTCGCCGGCACCGCGCCGAGGTTGCGGCGCACCCGCTCCTGGTCCGCCTCGATCTGCGCCGCCCGCTCGCCCAGCGTTTTTACCTCCGCCGCCTTTGTCGCCACGGCCGCGCGAAGGTCCACCAGGCGCTGCAGCGCCGCCCGCGCAGCGGGGTCGAGACCCTCCATGCCGAGCACCCGCGCCACCGCCTGGTTGCCCTGCAGCAGCGCGACGCTTTCCCGGACCATGCGGTCCTGCCGCACCACCAGAGTGCGCTGCTCCCCGGGCTTCAGGCTCACCGCGTAGCGCCGCGCGCCCACCGTCTCTTCCACCGGCACCAGCGCGGCATCGGGGACCAGCGATCCGCCGCCCAGCTTCGCCACCTCCACCAGCAACTCGCGCGCCTCCGTGGCCGGGGCCACCAGCGTGACCTCCGTCGTCAGGCGCACCCGCTCTTCGATGCGCAACGTGCCCTGGCTGGCCGTAAGGGCCGCGAGGCTGCGCGCGTTGTCCTGGCGCCAGCGCACCTCGGTGCGCAGATCCTCGGCAAAGGACAGCAGCCGGCTTTCGCCCGCGGGCAGACCGCCGAGCCGCGCGTCGCCCGCGAACATCGCGGGGGAGGTGGGGTCGTACAGCGTCAGCACCCCGGCCGGCAGGCTCGTCGCGGTGTCGTTGGTCAGCCGGATCGAGGCCAGCGGGTGCGCGCGGCCCGGCTGCACCAGCCCGACCGGCCTGGCCGGCACCGTGCGGTCCAGGATCGGCAGCGTCGCGGTGTGCCCGGCTGCCAGCGTTACCGGCGCGGGCAGCGCGAACACCGTTTCCTGCGCACCCTCCGTGGCGGCGACGGCTTCCGACGGCGGGGCGATCGCGACGCGCGGCCTGCGCTCGACCTCCGCGAGGGTCGACGGAGCGGACCGCATGGCCCCGGCCGGGGCCGGAGGCGGCGGTGGCGCGGCGGCGACCATCGGTGCCATGGCGCGCGTGTCGACGCCCGGCAGGAGGCGGCCGAGCACCTCCACCGGCACTTCCGGGCGCTGGACGAAATAGCTCCGGTAGAGCGCCTGGCGGAAGGTCACGGGGTTGCCGTATTGCAGCGCGACCGCCACGCCGTTCCAGTCCGCGCCGGTGGTGTTTTCCAGGACCGCCCAGCCTTGCAGCCGCGCCGCCTCGCCCTCGCGCGCCGGCAGCACCACGCGGTAGCTCACCTTCCACAGCGGCGCGCCGACCACGTAGCCGACGCGCACCTCGCGGCTGCCTTCGCCCGGCGCGCGCAGGGTCAGCACCCGCGCCTCCTGCCCGGCATCGCGGCGCATCGCCTCCAGCGCCCGCGCGATCCGCCCGCGCAGCACCGGGTCGGCCACCTGTACCGACTCCACCTCCTCCAGCACGAACTGGCGCAGGCCGTCGGCGGTCAGCAGCGTCACGCGCGTGCGCTCCACAGCCCCGTCGCGAGTGGCGACTTCCGGCACCCGCTCGGCGCGCAGCAGCCGGCCGGTCATCGGCCGCGCGCCGCGCACCTCCATCTCCACGCCGCGCAGCGCGTTCAGATACGCCAGCACATCGTCCAGCGCCTCCGGTCCGAACGGCACGTCGCCGAACGCCGCCCGCGTTCCGTCCCGCCCCGGCAGCGTCGCGCCGCCCACGCCGCCGCGCGCGTCGAACACCACCAGCGATTTCAGCACGTCGTCGACCTGTTCCAGCGGCACCGGCAGGCGCAGCAACCCCTCCGCGCCGACCCGGCCCTGGTATTCCACATAGGCCACCCCGCCGGAGGACAGCATCACGCGGCGCAGCACCGGCACGCCTTCCGGCGCCTCGGCTGTCCCCTGGGCCCACAGCGGAGCCGGGGCCAGCAGCAACGTGGCGGCGATCAGCAGGGCATGGCGCATGCGGGGAATCCTCTCGCGGCCTCCGAACATGCCACGACCACCCCTCGTCCCGCCACCGCCCGGAACGCGAAAGGGGGCGGCGCCTGCGCGCCACCCCCCTTTGCATCCGCCCCTTGCCCGCCGCGCCTAGGCGTAGCGGAACGCCTTGTCCGACAGGTCGATCTTCGGGAACTCGTCCTTCTCGTTCCAGTAGTCCTGGGTATGCGCCCAGTCCTTGCTGTCGCCGCGCTTGGGCAACAGGTGCATCGAGCGCAGCAGGTAGTTCGGGTTGAAGTTCTCCTCGTCGATCCACGGCAGGATCTTCATGTCGCGGTCCTCATCGCGCAGCCCGACTTCCACCTGCTGCACGCCGTTCGCCTGCATGTGGTTCAGCAGCCGGCAGACGAAATCCGCCACCAGGTCGGCCCGCAGTGTCCAGCTCGCGCGGAAATAGCCGAACACCCAGGCCAGGTTCGGCACCCCGGTGAACATCATGCCGCGATAGGTGACGGTTTCCGACCAGTCCACCGGCTTGTCATCGACGGTGAATGCGATGTCGCCCATCACGTTCATGTTGAAGCCGGTGGCGGTCACGATGATGTCGGCCTCCAGCACCTGGCCCGACTTCAGCTCAATCCCGCCCTGGGTGAAGCGCTCGATCTCGTCGGTCACCACGCTCGCCTTGCCGCTGGCGATGCCCTTGAACAGGTCGGCATCCGGCACGAAGGCGATGCGCTGCCGCCACGGGCGATAGCTCGGCGTGAAATGCGTGTCGATGTCGTAGTCCGGCCCCACCGCCTGGCGCACCAGGCCCAGCAGCTCCTGCTTCACCTTCTCCGGCTCCTCGAAGGACCGGCGGGTGAACACCGAGCTTTCGAAGATGATCTTGCGTCGCACGATCTCGTGGATCCAGGTCTCGTCCACCTGCAGCTTGCGCAGCTCGTCGGCGATCTCGATCGCGTTGCGCCCGGTGCGGAAGTAGGTCGGCGAGCGCTGCAGCATCGTCACATGCCCGGCCTTGTCCGCCATCGCCGGGATCAGCGTCGCGGCCGTGGCACCCGAGCCGATCACGACAACTTTCTTGCCGGCGTAGTCCAGGTCCTCCGGCCACTTCATCGGGTGCACGATCGGGCCCTTGAAGTTCTCCATCCCCGGCCATTCCGGCGTGTAGCCCTCGGAATGGCGGTAGTAGCCCTGGCACATCCACAGGAAGCCGCAGGTGAACACGCGCGCCTCGCCGGTTTCGGTGTTGGTCGCGTTCACCGTCCAGCGCTTCGCCGCACTCGACCAGGAGGCATCGGAGATGCGGTGGTGGTAGCGGATGTGTCGGTCGATCCCGTTCTCCTCGATCACCTCGCCCATGTATTTGCGGATCTCGTCGGCGGTGGCGATCGGCGCGCTGGTCCAGGGCTTGAACCGGTAGCCGAAGGTGTAGAGGTCGCTGTCCGAGCGGATGCCGGGGTATTTGTGCGTCCACCACGTGCCGCCGAACGTCTCCTGCGCCTCCAGCACCACGAAGCTGGTGCCGGGGCATTGCTGCGTCAGGTGATAGGCCCCGCCCACGCCGGAGATGCCGGCGCCGACGATCAGCACATCGAAATGCTCGGCCGGCTGCACCGGCGGCCGGAAGGCAAGCGTGGCGGTGTCGTTCATGGTGTCCGTTCCTCGCGGTCTGTCCGTCGCCGGCGGCACGGCCGGCCTCCAGGTGCCACTGCTAGCATTCCCGGGCGCGCCGATCCATATTCCGCCGCTCGCCGCGGCTCCGCTTGGCACTCGAGGAATGTCGGATGACCGCCCGCCCCGCCCCCCTGCCCCGCACCATGCGCGCCTGGATCGCCACGGAATATGGCGGCCCCGGGGTGCTGGCCCTGCGCGACGTGCCGCTGCCGGTCCCCGGCCCGGGCGACATCCTGATCCGCATGCAGGCGACCACGGTTTCGTCGGGCGACCGGCGGATCCGCGCGCTGGACCTGCCGCCCGGCATGGGGCTCGCCGGCAGGTTGGCGCTGGGGTTGCGGCGGCCTCGCCGGGCGGTGCTGGGGGCGGAACTCACCGGCATCGTCGCGGCGGTCGGCGCCCGGGTCGTGCGCTTTGCGCCTGGGGACAAGGTGATCGCCTACCCCGGCTTCGGGCAGGGGGCGCATGCCGAATATTGCCGCATGCCCGCCGATGGCATGGTGGTGCCCCGCCCCGCCGGCATGGCGGTGGAAACCGCGGCAGCACTCGGCTTCGGCGGAACCACGGCGCGCGACTACCTGCGTCGGGCGAAGCTGTGCGCGGGCGAGCGCGTGCTGGTGATCGGCGCATCCGGCACCGTCGGCGCAGCACTGGTGCAGCTCGCGGTCGCGGACGGCGCCATCGTGAGCGCGGTTACCTCGACGGGCAATCTCGACATGGCCCGCGCATTGGGTGCGGCCGAGGCGATCGACTACACGGTGCGCGACATCGCCGCCGGACCCGATCGGTGGGACATCGTCGCCGACGCCGTGGGCGCGCTGGGCTTCCGCCGCGCCTTGCCGATCCTTGCCGAAGGCGGCCGCTACCTTGCCATCGCCGGCGGGCTGGGCGACCTGCTGGCCCGCCCGCGCAACGGGCGACGCTGCATCGCCGGCCCGGCGGCCGAACGGGCGGACGATCTCGCCGCCCTGGTCGATCTCGCCGACCGCGGCATCCTCCGCCCACCGATCGACGCGGTGTTCCCCTTCGAGGCCCTGCCCGCGGCCCACGCCCGCGCCGATACCGGCCGCAAGCGCGGCAGCGTCGTCGTCATGGCAGGCTGACGGGGCTACATCCCGCCAGGATACGCCGGCCCGCCGCCGCCCGGCCTTTCGCGAAGCGGTCGGGCGGCGGCGGCGGACTCACATTCCGCCGGGATAGGCCGGCCCGCCGCCACCTTCGGGCGTCACCCAGTCGATGTTCTGCGTCGGGTCCTTGATGTCGCAGGTTTTGCAGTGCACGCAGTTCTGCGCGTTGATCTGCAGCCGCGGCGCATTCTCCTCGGCGCCCACGATCTCGTACACCCCCGCCGGGCAGTAGCGCGTCTCCGGGCTGCGGTACTTGTCCCAATTGACCGCGATCGCCTTGCCCGGATCGAGCAGCCGCAGGTGCACCGGCTGGTTCTCCTCGTGGTTGGTGTTGCTGATGAACACCGAGGAGTTGCGGTCGAACGTCACCTTGCCGTCGGGCTTCGGATACTCGATCGGCGGCACATGCGTATGCGGCTTCAGCGTCGTGTGGTCGGGATGCGGATGGTGCAGCGTCCACGGCGCCTTGCCGCGGAACACAAACGCGTCCACCGCGGCCGCGACCAGCCCGCCATAAAGCCCCCACTTGGCAAAGCCCGGCCGGATGTTGCGCACGCCCTGCAGCTCGTCGTGCAGCCAGCTCTCGCGGAACAGCGTCTCGTACTGCGCGGGCTCGGCCGGGTTGGCTTCGTCGGCCAGGCACTCCGCCACCGCCTCGGCCGCCAGCATGCCGGACTTCATCGCCGTGTGCGTGCCCTTGATCTTCGGCACGTTCAGGAACCCGGCCGTGTCGCCCACCAGGCAGCCGCCCGGGAAGGTCAGCTTCGGCAGGGACTGGATGCCGCCCTCGCTGATCGCCCGCGCGCCATAGGCGATGCGCCGCCCGCCCTCGAAATGCGGCCGCATGCTGGGATGCGTCTTCAGCCGCTGCATCTCCTCGAACGGCGACAGCCAAGGGTTGGTGTAGTCGAGCCCCACCACGTAGCCGTAGCTGACCAGGTTCTTGCCCCAGTGATACAGGAACGAGCCGCCATAGGTGGTGCTGTCCACCGGCCAGCCGATGGTATGGATCACCAGGCCCGGCTTGTGCTGCTCGGCCGGGATTTCCCACAGCTCCTTGATGCCGATGCCGAAGGTCTGCGGATCGCGGCCCTCGCGCAGGTTGTACCGCCGCATCAGCCGCTTGGTCAGCGAGCCGCGGCAGCCCTCGGCGAAGATCGTGTAGCGCGCGCGCAGCTCCATGCCCGGCGCGTAGTTCGGCCCCTGCTCGCCCTCGCGCGTGATGCCCATGTCGCCGGTCGCGATGCCCACCACGCGGCCGTCCTCCTCCAGCACCTCGGCCGCGGCGAAGCCGGGATAGATCTCCACCCCCAGCGCCTCGGCCTGTGTGGCCAGCCAGCGGCAGACATTGCCGAGCGAGGTGATGTAGTTGCCCTCGTTGTGCATCGTCGGCGGCGTCGGCAGGCGGATGTCGGCCACCGGCGTCAGGTAGAGGAACTTGTCCTGCTTCGCCGGGGTCATCTCCGGCAGGCCGTCGCTCTCGCGCCAGTCCGGCAGCAGCTCCTCCAGCGCGCGCGGCTCGATGATCGCGCCCGACAGGATGTGCGCGCCGACCTCGCCGCCCTTCTCCACCACGCAGACCGCGGCCTCGGGGGCGAGCTGTTTCAGCCGGATCGCGGCTGCCAGCCCCGAAGGCCCGGCGCCCACGATCACGACGTCGAATTCCATCTGCTCGCGGGCAGGTGCGTCTGACATGCGTCCTCCTTGGCCCGGCGGGGTTCCCGCCCCGCCGGCCGAATCCATTCCGTGCTCCCCGCCGAATATGGGAGCGAGCGCAGGTTACGGACAGACGGGCGTTTGCGCAAAACTCGCCCATCGCGCGGCCCCCAGCTATGCTCGCGCCATGGACACGGCATCGGACATGCGCGAGGCGCTGCGCCTGCAGATCGAATGGGGCGCCGACGAAGCCCTGGCCGACCTGCCGCTCGACCGGCTCGCCGCCCCTCCCGCGCGCGCCGAACC
>CAMDGX010000067.1 GCA_945897825.1 Asaia bogorensis
CCGCCAACCCCACCCTCGGGCGGGGCCGCACCCGCACGCCCGCTATCCATCCACATCCGAAACAAACACGGCGCTTGACCCCCCGCCCCAGGCTGCCCGCATAACCTCCCCATGAACGGCCTCCCCGCCCTCTGCCGCGACTGCGGCGCCGATCCCGGCGACGCCCCCTCCTGCCCCGCCTGCGGCCACCGCCGCATCGTCCGCCACCCCGAGCTGTTCAGCCTCACCATCGCCCATGTCGATTGCGACGCCTTCTTCGCCAGCGTCGAAAAGCGCGACCGCCCGGAGCTGATGGCCCGCCCCGTCATCGTCGGCGGCGGCGTCCGCGGCGTCGTCTCGGCGGCCTGCTACGTCGCCCGCATCTACGGCGTCCGCTCCGCCATGCCGATGTTCAAGGCCCTGAAAGCCTGCCCCGACGCCGTCGTCATCAAGCCCGACTTCAGCAAATACACCGCCGCCGCGCGCCAGATCCGCGAACTGATGGAACGCCTCACCCCCCTCGTCCAGCCCCTCTCGATCGACGAAGCCGTCCTCGACCTCGCCGGCACCCAGGCCCTGCACGGCGCGCCCCCCGCCGCCGTCCTCGCCAGATTCGCCCTGGAGGTCGAACGCCAGGTCGGCGTCACCGTCTCCATCGGCCTCGCCCGCAACCGCCTCATGGCCAAGATCGCCGCCGGCCGCGACAAGCCCCGCGGCTTCTGCGTCATCGGCGAGGAAGCCCCAAGCCTGCTCGCCCCCGAACCCGTCCGCCTCCTCCCCGGCATCGGCCCCGCCATGGCGAAGAAGCTGGAATCCATGGGCATCACCAAGCTCGCCCACCTGCAATCCATGGACGAATCCACCGCCCGCCGCCGCCTCGGCGACGACGGCCCCAGCCTCGTCCAGCGCGCCCGCGGCCAGGACAGCCGCCTTGTCCGCCCGGACCGCGAAACCAAGTCGATCAGCGCCGAAACCACCTTCAACACCGACCTCGCCGACCAGGCCTCCCTGGAACGCGAGCTCTGGCGCCTGTCCGAGAAGCTCGCCAACCGCCTCCGCGCCTCGGACCACGCCGCCGCCGGCGTCGTCCTGAAACTGAAAACCGCCGCCTTCGCCAGCCGCACCCGAACCCAGCGCCTCCCCCACCCCACCCGCCTGCCCGACCTGCTGTTCGAAACCGCCCGAACCCTCCTCGCCCGCGAGGTCGACGGCACCCCGTACCGCCTCATCGGCATCGGCGCCCAACCCCTCGCCCCCGCCGCCAACGCCGACCCGGCCGACCTCGCCGACCCCGGCCAACCCCGCCGCGCCGCCGCCCAAACCGCCATCGACACCCTCCGCGCCAAGTTCGGCGCCAAGGCCGTCATACGAGGAAGAGGGCTTCAGTAAGGAAGCGGTTCTTTTTTGAAAAAAAGAACCAAAAAACTTTCCACACTTCGCACCAGCCCAACCCCGCAACCACAGTGCAAATGGATAAAAAGTCTTTTTGCTTCTTTTTCTTCAGAAAAAGAAGACTCTTACTTCTCCTTGGGCGGATCCCCCACCGCCTGCGTGGCCCCCTCCACCGGCACGAGCCAATACTCCCGCCGCACGATCCATCCCTCCCGCGTCGGCGCGAGGTCGCCCGGCGCCTCGTCGATCGCTCCGAGCGCGACTTCCACCCCGTCGGCGTCGCGGTGGAACAGGCGGGTGCCGCAGGTGGCGCAGAAGCTGCGGCCCTTCCAGGTGCGGTACTCGCCGGAGACGGTGAACGCGGCACTGGGCCAGTCGGCATAGTGGAAGAACGGGCTGCCGGTCGCCTTGCGGCATTTGGTGCAATGGCAGATGCCGACCTTCAGCGGCGGGCCCCGCAGCTCGAACCGCACGGCGCCGCAGGCGCACCCGCCCCGCCGCAGGCGGGTGCCGTCGGCATCCGTGCCGGGGCCGGGGTCGAGAAACGGCTCGTCGTCATCGTCCATCCTGCCCTCCTGTGCCGCGTTCCCAACGCACAGGCCGGGGCGTGGTTCAGCAGCCGGATTTCGGCAGCGTCAGTTCCGTCAGCTTCCCGCCCAGCACGTAGTCGCCGAAATCCATCACCAGCTGGTCGGCGACGCCGTTCTCCCAGTAGCGCATGCCGACCTCGTATTCCGGCTGCTGCTTGCTGCCTTCGCGTTCGAAGAAGGCGATGCGCACGCGGGCACTCGGCAGCGGGCTGAGCGCGGGCCAGGCATTGGCGGCGGGGGGCGACCAGCCGGCGATGACCGCCGTGCTGTCATTTGCGCCGGTGGCGCTGGTGCCGTCGAACAGCGGCACGGCATAGAAGCGCTGCCCGGCGCGCGCGGCCGCCAGCACCGCCTCGGTATGGGCGGTCGGGAACAGGGTTCCGGTCGGCAGCTCGCGAACCGTGTCGGGCGGTATGGAATACACCGCCCGGCCCGGCCCGCCGGTGCGTTCGAGGCTCGCGGTGCCGGCGAGTTCGCTCACCACGGCGTCCTCGGTGGTCTGGCGCATGCGGAAGCGCAGCTGCAGGCCATCCTTGCTTTCCCAGGTGGTGTAGTCGGCCGCCAGCTCGATCTCGGTACCGTCGCGGCTGGTCACCGTGATGGCCAGGCGCTGGCGGATCGCCCAGGCGTCGCAGGCATCGATCACCTCGAAGCCCATCGTCCCGCTGGCGCCGATGATGTCGCCGCGGGCGGTTTCCAGGTTGAGCGTGTAGAGCGCGCGATGCCCCGCCAGCTCGGAGGCCGCGGTCGGCAGGGCGAGCACAAGGCCACCGACGACCCAAAGCAGGCGCACCCAGGACGGGCGCGAAAAGGCGGGCAGGCGCATGCGAGGCGACTCCGAAAAATCGCGTCACCATACGTATCCATCCGCCACCGCGCCAGCGTGGCGCTAGGCGGTGAACACGACTGTGACGCCGCTGGCCCGCGCGGTGCGGCCCTGGGCGGCAACATCGTCGGTCGCGACAACGATCCCCAGGATCGCCGGCAGGGCGGGGATCGGCGTGCCGGGCAGCAGAAGGGCGGCGGCGGCGGGCGGCAGAATGCGGACCCGGCCACCCGGCAGGCGCAGGGCAAGGCCGCCGAGCGGGTCCGGCACCACGGGCAGCCCGGCGGCGCGGGCCAGCCGGGCCGCGAAGCCGGCCGGCGGATCGGCGGCGACGATCACCTCGCGCAGGGCGCGGGCACCGTTGGGATGGGCAAGGAACGCCTCCTGCCAGACCAGCCCGGGCGTCAGGTGGCGCAGCAGCTGAATCCGGGGGTCGGCCTCGGCGAGCGGCAGGCGGGCGAACGCAGCCTCGCCGTCGGCCGGCGGGGCGGGGCGGGAGGAGCGGGCGATGGCGGTGGCGAAGCCGGCACGGGCGAGGCGGGCCAGCGCCGCGTCCTCATCGTCGGTCGCCAGCGTCAGCACGTGGATGCCGGTGTGGTGGCCGAGGAAGCGGGCGATGGTTCCGCTGGGGCGGGCGGGGTCGATGGTGGCGAGCAGCTCGATGTAGCCTTCGCGCAGCATGATGTTGCGGTTGCCGGTGCCGGTCGGCTTGCCATCCGCCATGTGCGGCGCGAGCGGCTGGACGGTGAAGCCGAGCGCTTCCCATTCCGCCGCCGCGGCATCGAGATCGGGCACGGCGACGCCGACATGGTCGAGGCCAATGGCAGCACCGGTGGCTGTTCCGGTCATGGCGCGGCTTCGTATTTCTCCAGCAACCAGGCGGCTGGCTCGGCGGCGGCTTCTTCATACCAGGTGTCGACGAGAGGATGGGCACGCACGGCGTCGCAATAGGCCTGGGCCGCGGGCGACAGCGGCGGCCGATAGGTGAGCAGGCGGCAGACGACCGGGGCATACATCGCGTCGGCATTGGTGAAGGCGGCACCGAACAGGTAGGGGCCGCCCTGGCCGAAGCGGGCGCGTGTGTCGGCCCAGAGGGCGCCGATGCGGGCGATGTCGGCGGCCGCGCCGGGGGTCAGGCAGGTGCCGGCGGCTCCCTGGCGGAACAGGCTCATCGGCATGGCCATGCGCAGTTCGCGGAAGCCGGCATGCATCTCGCCGGCGATGGCGCGGGCATGGGCGCGGGCGATGCGGTCGGCGGGCCACAGGGCGGGGGCGAACTCGGCGCAGTATTCGCAGATCGCCAGGCTCTCCCACAGCTTGGCGCCCTGGTGCTCCAGGTAGGGCACGGTGCCGCCGGGGCTGACGGCCTTGACGCCGGGGGTGGCGCCGCCGGCCAGCGGGATGACGATCTCGGCGACGTCGAGCCCGGCGAGCTTCACCGGCAGCCAGCCGCGCAGCGACCAGGAGGAGTAGCGCTTGGTGCCGATGTACAGCGTGCCGTCGGTCACTTCAGGACGTCCTTGTTCACCACGTTCTCCGCCTCCGGCCGCCCGTCGATGGCGGAGAGGATGTTGCGCACGCAGGCCACCGCCATGCGGTCCAGCGCCTCCTGCGTGACGCCGGCCATGTGCGGGGCGAGAATGACGTTCGGCAGGTCGAACAGCGGCGAGTGCGGCGCGGGCTCGGTGGCGAACACGTCGAGCCCGGCGCCGGCGAGCTTGCCGGTGGTCAGCGCCGCGTGCAGGGCGGCCTCGTCGATGATGCCGCCGCGCGCGGTGTTCACCAGGAAGGCGCCGGGCTTCATGCGGGCGAGGCGGGCTGCGTTGAACAGGCCGATCGTGTCCGGCTTGCGCGGACAATGGATACTGACGAAGTCGGCCCGCGCCAAGGCCGCGTCGAGGTCCGGTGCGGGGGTGCAGCCACGGGCGCGGATCATGTCCTCGGCCACGAAGGGGTCGTGGATGTGGACGTCCATCTCCAGCGCGCGGCAGCGGGCGGCGAGCCTGGTGCCGATGCGGCCGAAGCCGACGATGACCAGCGTTTTGCCATAGAGGTCGAACAGCTTGTGGGCGAACTTGCCCGACCAGTTGCCCTCGCGCACCACGCGGTCCTGCGCGGTGCCGTTGCGGGCCAGGTGGAACATGAAGAACAGCGCCTGCTCCGCCACGCTCACGGAATTGGCGGTGCCGGCGATGAACAGCGGGATGCCGCGGGCGGACAGGGCCGGGACGTCGACCGCATCGTAGCCGACGCCGATGCGGCTGACGACTTCCAGGTGCGGCGCGGCGGCGACCGACGCGGCGGGGAACGGGCGGCCCCAGAGGGCGACGCCGGCGGCGGTGGCGAGGTGTTCGTGGAACGCCTCGGTCGACAGCTCGGGGCCGAAGGGGACGGGTTCGAGGTCCTCGCGCCCTTCCAGCACGGCCCAGCCGGCGCGCGCCATTTCGGTCGGCAGCAGGATCTTCTTGCGGTTCACGGCCATCGGCTTTTCCTCCCGGCGTCGGGGGCGGAGGGTGCGTTGGTTCCGGGGCTGCGCGCAAGACGGCGGCAGGCGTCGGAGCAGAATTTCACCGAGTCCCAGTCCCGCGCCCATTTCTTCCGCCAGGCGAAGGGCCGGGCGCAGGCCTGGCACGGCTTCGAGGGGAGGTCGGATTTGCGGATCATGCGCGGCATCAGCCGCCCGGCCGGGTGGGGGCCACGCGCGGGGCGCGGCGCAGCAGCAGGACCATCGCCAGCGACGGGAAGGTCAGGTAGCTGAGCAGGCGGAAATCGTTGTTGTACGAGATGATGAGCGCCTCGCGCCGCACCGCGGCGTGCAGCCGTGCCGCGCCGTGCAGGGTTCCCGGGTCGAGCAGGGCGGCGGCGCGGCGATCTTCGTAGAGCGGGCGGCTGTAGGGCGTGACGGTCGCCGCCAACCCGGCGTGGGAAACCTGGGCGCCGTGCACCAGCATGAAGGAGGTGACCGAGATGCCGGCAGCCCCGCCGATGTTGCGGGCCAGCGCCTGGAGGGCGGCCGCGTCGCCGCGGTACTGCGCCGGCAGGGTGGCGAAGGCCAGCACGGTCAGCGGGTTGAAGATGCAGCCCATGCAGAAGCCCTGGATCGCCATGCCGGTGACCAGCTGCGGGGTCGGCACGTCCGGCGTCCAGGTGCTCATGTCGCGCAGCGCCCAGCCGAGCAGCAGCAGGCCGAAGCCGATCATGTAGCGCTGGTCGACGCGGGTGCCGAGCTTGCCGGCGATCAGCATGGCGCACACCGTGCCCATGCCGCGCGGCGCCAGCAGCAGCCCGGTGTCGGAGACCGAATAGCCCGACAGGGTTTGCAGGTAGGGCGCCAGCAGCGCCGAGCTCGAGAGCAGGATCGCCATGGTGAAGCACATCATCACCAGCCCGCCGGTGAAGTTGCGGTCGCGGAAGATTGCCGGCGGGATGAACGGCTTCTGCGCGGTGAACATGTGCACCAGGAACAGGTAGAAGCCGAGCCCGGCCAGCACCGCCTTGGCGATGATCTCGCCGGAGGCGAACCAGTCCTCGGTCTGGCCGCGGTCGAGCATCAGCTGCAGCATGCCGATGGCCAGCGCCAGGGCGGAGAATCCGGTCCAGTCGAAGCGCAGGTCGGGTTTCGTCGGGGCTTGGGGCATGAACAGCGCCAGCCCGGTGACGGCCATCACGCCGAAGGGCAGGTTGACGTAGAACACCCAGCGCCACGACAGCGTGTCGGTCAGGAAGCCGCCCAGCGTCGGGCCCATGATCGGGCCGACCATCACGCCGATGCCGAAGATCGCCATCGCCTGGGCGCGCTGCTCGAAGGGGAAGATGTCGAGCATGGTCGCCTGGCTCAGCGGCACCAGGGCGGCGCCGGTCATGCCCTGGAGCACGCGGAACAGCACGATCTGCTCCAGCGACTGCGCCGCCCCGCTGGCCATCGAGCACAGGGTGAAGGCGGAGATGCACACGATGAACACGTTCTTGCGGCCGTAGCGCTGGGCGAGCCAGCCGGCCGGCGCGGTCATGATGGCGGAGGCGATGATGTAGCTGGTCAGCACCCAGGTGGTCTGGTCGAGCGTGGTGTTCAGGCTGCCCTGCATGTAGGGCAGGGCCACGATCGAGATGGTGGAATCCAGCACCGTCATCATCGTGGCCATCATCGCGCAGCCGGCGATGAGGGCGCGGTGGCGCACCGGGGCGGCTGGCTGGGTCGCGCTCATGCGGTCAGCGCACGGGGTTCAGCGCGCGGGGGCGGCGGCGGCGCGCGCCCGGTCGGTCCCGCCGCCCTGGGCGTTCGGCTGGGCGGGTGCTGCGCTGCGCCCCGGGGGTGGGGCGCGCGGCGGGGCGGGCGCGGTCACCTTGCGCATCATCAGCACCAGGATCATGCACGGGATGGCGACCAGGCTCATCATCAGGAAGTCGTTGCTGTAGGCGATGATCATCGCCTCGCGGTTGATGATGCGGTCGAGCATGATCGCGCCGTGCGGCGTGGTGGCGTCGAGGAACTGGGCGGCGCCGTGCTCGCCGGGGATGGCGCGGGTGAAGGGGGTGAAGCTCGCGGCGAGGCCGGCATGGCTGGCCTGGATCCAGTGCGAGAGGGAGAAGGTGGTGATCGAGATGCCGATCGCCGCCCCGATGTTGCGCCCCAGGCTCTGCACCGCCGCCGCGTCGCCGCGCAGGGGGGCGGGGAGGGTGGAGAAGGAGACGACGGTGAGCGGGTTCCAGATCAGGCCCATCGCGACGCCCTGCACCAGCATGATGATGACCAGCCAGCGCTGGCTGACATCCGGCGTCCAGGTGCTCATGTCGTAGAGGGTCAGGCTGAGGGTGACGAGGCCGATGGCGATCAGCTTGCGCTGGTCGGTGTAGGGGCCGAGGCGGGAGCAGATGAGCATCGCGGCCATGGTGCCAAAGCCGCGCGGGGCGAGCAGCAGGCCGGCATCGGCGACGGGGTAGCCCGACATCTTCTGCAGGTAGGGGGCGAGCAGGGTGGAGGAGGACATCATCACCGTGTTGCTGGCGAACATCACCAGCATGGCGGTGGTGAAGTTGCGGTCCTTGAACAGGGCGCGCGGGATGAACGGTTTTTCCGCCGTGAGCATGTGGACCAGGAACAGGTAGATGCCCAGGCCGCCCAGGACGGCGGCGATGATGATCTCGGTGGAGGTGAACCAGTCCTTCAGGGAGCCGCGGTCGAGCATGATCTGCATCGCCCCGACGCCCAGGGCGAGGACCGCGAAGCCGGTCAAGTCGAAGCGCAAGGCGCGTTGCGGGGTGGTGGAGGGCATCAGCAGCAGCAGGCCGAGCGAGGCCGCGATGCCCAGCGGGAGGTTGACGTAGAACACCCAGCGCCAGTGGAACCACTCGGTGAGGTAGCCGCCGAGGGTCGGGCCCATGATCGGGCCGATCATCACGCCCATGCCGAAATAGGCCATGGCGCGGGCCCGCTGCTCGGCGGGGTAGATGTCGAGCATGGTGGCCTGGGACAGCGGCACCAGGGCGGCGCCGAAGGTGCCCTGGAGGATGCGGCAGGCGATCATCTGCTCGAGGGACTGCACCGCGCCGGCGAGGACGGTGGTGCAGGTGAAGCCGAGCAGGCAGGTGAGGTAGAGGTTCTTGCGGCCGAAGCGGTTGGACAGCCAGCCGACCGGGGCGGTCATGATGGCGGACACGATGATGTAGGAGGAGATCACCCAGGTGATCTGGTCCATCGTGGCCGAGAGCGAGCCCTGCATGTAGGGCAGTGCGACGATGGAGATGGTGCTGTCGAGCACCACCATCAGCACGCCCATCATGCAGAACACGCTGATCAGGCCGCGATGGCGAACAGCCTCGCTCATCGGACCGGGCCGCAGGAGAGTCGCGGACCGGGGCCGCGATGGCGAACAGCCTCGCTCATGTCATTCGGCGGCGCTGGCCGTGCGGCCGGCGGCGAGCGGGGTGGGGGCGGCGAGGGGCGGCGGGGCGGGCGGCACGGGGGCAGGCCGGGGCGGGGCCACCGGCGCGCCGACGCGTGGCGGGCGGCGCATGATGAACAGCAGCAGCAGCGGCGGGATCACCATGATGCTGAGCATCTGGTAATCGTTGGCGAAGGCGACGATCTGCGCCTCGCGGGTGATCATCGCATCGAGCAGGCCGGCGCCGCGCGCGGTGGTGGGGTCGAGCAGGCGGTGCGCCGCCTCGCCCATCGGGGTGAAGCGCGGGAACGGGGTGATGTTGGCCGCGATGTCGGCGTGCACGATCTGGGTGTTGCGCGTCAGCATGAACGACGTCACCGCGATGCCGATTGCCGCCCCGGTGTTGCGCGCCAGGTTCTGCAGGGCGGCGGCGTCGGCGCGGAACTGCGGCGGCAGGGTGGCGAAGGCCACCACCGTCATCGGGTTGAACACGAAGCCCATGCAGAAGCCCTGGATCACCAAGGTGGTGGTGATCATCGACGACGGCATCTCGGGCGTCCATGTCGTCATGCTGTGCAGGGTGAGGCCGAGGCCGCTCAGCCCGAAGGCCATCAGCTTGCGTTGGTCGATGTAGCGCCCGCCCAGGCGCGAGGCGATCACCATGGCGACCATGGTGCCCATGCCGCGCGGCGCCAGCAGCATCCCGGCCTCCGACGGCGGGTAGCCGGACAGCTTCTGCAGGAAGGGGGCGAGCAGGGCGGAGCTGGCCATCAGGATGGCGCCGGTGCAGAACATCATGGTCATCGCGGCGACGAAGTTGCGATCGCTGAACACGCCGCGCGGGATCAGTGGCCTGTCGGAGGTGAACATGTGCACCATGAACAGGTAGAAGCCGAGCCCGGCCAGCACCGCCCAGGCGATGATCTCCGCCGAGGTGAACCAGTCCTCGCCCTGGCCGCGGTCGAGCATCAGCTGGAAGCTGCCGATGGCCAGCACCAGCACCGCGAAGCCGGTCCAGTCGAAGCGCAGCTCCGGGCGCTGCGGCGTTTTCGGCATGAACAGCAGCAGGCCGATCGTGGCCATGATGCCGAACGGCACGTTCACGTAGAAGCACCAGCGCCAGTGGAACCAGTCGGTCAGGAAGCCGCCGAGGGTGGGGCCCATGATCGGGCCGATCATGATGCCCATGCCGAAGATCGCCATGGCTTGGGCGCGCTGCTCGAAGGGGTAGATATCCAACATGGTCGCCTGGGCCAGCGGCGCCAGCGCCGCGCCGAATGTGCCCTGCAGGATGCGGAAGGCGACCATCTGCTCCAGCGTCTGCGCCATGCCGCACAGCACGGAGGTGGCGGTGAAGCCGATCATCGAGAAGACGAACAGGTTGCGCCGCCCGAAGCGGTTGGCCATCCAGCCGACCGGGGCGGTCATGATGGCGGAGACGATGATGTAGGAGCTGAGCACCCAGGTGATCTGGTCCATCGTCGCCGACAGGCTGCCCTGCATGTAGGGCATCGCGACGATGGAGATCGTGGAATCCAGGATCTGCATCAGCACCGCCGTCATGGCGCAGCCGGTCAGCAGGCGGCGCTGGCCGAGCCCCAGGGGGGTGACGGTGGTGGCACTGGCGGGTGGGCTGGCGCCGGACACGGCCGGCTCAGCGCGGCCAGAGATCCGAAACGTGGCGGACGTGGCCGGTGTCGATCTTGACGACCACGCTCATGCCGGCGCGCAGCTCGGGGTCGCCGGGCGCGCGCTCGACCTTCACGCGCAACGGGATGCGCTGCACCACCTTCACCCAGTTGCCCGAGGCGTTCTGGGCCGGCAGCACCGAGAACTCGGCGCCGCTGGCCGGGGAGATGCTTTCCACGATGCCGCGCCAGACGCGGCCGGGGTAGGTGTCGACCGTGACGGTCACCGGGTCGCCTTGCTTCACGTAGGTGAGGTCGGTTTCCTTTGGGCTCGCCTCCACCCACACGCGCTCGTGCGACACCAGTCCGAAGGCGGCCATGCCGGAGGTCATGTACATGCCGGGCTGCAGGCTTTCGACCTGCGTGGCGACGCCGTCGAACGGGGCGGTGAAGGTGGCCTTGGCCAGTTGGCGCTCGGCCTCGTCGACATTGGATTTGGCGAGCAGGTATTGCGGCATCGTGCGCACGTCGACATTGGGGTCACCGCCGAGCTTGGCGAGTTGGACCTGGGCCAGCTCCGTGAGGCTGGCGACCACGGCCTTGTTGGCGATGAGGCGGAAGCGGATCTCGTCGTAGTCGGCGCGGGTGACGCCGCCGCCGCGGACCAGGTTCGAATACCGTTCGTAGGCGGCCTGGTCGGCCTGGACCTTGGCGTCCTGCGCCTCGATGTCGCGCAGCATGCGCTGGTAGTCGACCTTCATGGCGCGCAGGGACAGCTCGACCTGGGCGAGGTTGGCGCGGGCGCCGTCGAGCGCGATCTGGAACTTGTGCGGGTTGAGGCGGAACAGCACGTCGCCGGCCTTCACGCGCTGGCCCTCGCGGACATTGACGTCGACGACAGTGCCGGAAACGTCGGTGCTGACGGCGACCTTGGCGGCGCGGACATAGGCGTTGTCGATCGAGACGTAGCGGCCGCCGTGCAGCCAGTAGAGGAACGAGGCCACCGCCACCACGAGGATGCCGCCGAGCATCAGCAGCGGGCGCAGGACCCTGGAGCGCTGCCGCGCGCGGAGCGGGGTTTCCTCGGGGGCGACGAGCCGGGGCGCGGCAGCTGTTTGCGACATGGTCAGGGACGGTCCTGCTGGAATTCCTGCTCCGCGGGCGCGGCCCGGCGTCGGGCGGCGGGGCGGGCGGGAACGGGGGGCGAAATGGCTGGAAGGGAAGCGGGTGGCGGGGAAGGCGACTCGGGCGCGATGAGCGACGCGTCGGTCGGCCTGGCGCGCAGGTCCGTGCCGATGTTGGCCTTCATCGCGATCAGCGATTGGCGGACGGTTTCAAGCGATTGTGGCGGGAGTCCGGCAACCAGGATGGCGGCGACCTCGTCGCGCTCGCCGCGCATGTGGTCGAGCACCGGGAAGGCGGGCGGCAGCAGGTGCAGGCGCCAGATGCGGCGGTCCGACGGATCGTCCCGCCGTTCGACCATGCCGCGGGCGGCCAGGCGATCGACCAGGCGGGCGACGGTGATGGGCTCGACCTCCAGGATCTCCGAGAGTTCCTTCTGGGACAGGCCGGGCTGGCGTTCCAGTTGCCACAGGATGACCCATTGCGCGCGGGTCATGCCGTGGGCGCGGGCGCGACGGTCGCCGGCCACGCGCAGGATGCGGGCGATGTCGTGCAGCAGGAACAGCAGGTCTGGTTGGTCTGACACAGGGGGGATGATAAGCAGCGTTATCTTCCCGATGCCATCGCGAAGGGCATGCATGACCGGCAAGGCAGGTCAGCGCGCGGACGCGGAGGCCGGCGGGAACCTATCCGCCTTGCTGTGCGCACCAGTCGCGCCAGGCGTGGCGCAGCGCACCGCCGAGGGAGCGGCCGAAGCGCGGGGCGTCGCAGAGCGGGCTCGCCCGCATCTGGGCGCGCAATCCGGCGCGCAGGCGGGCCAGTGCGTCGAAGTTCGCGACGGATGCGAGGGCGCGGGCCACATAGGCGTCCACGCCTTCCGCCACCCAATCGGGCAGGCCGACATTGGACATGTGGCTGGCCGAGTGGCGGGAGGCGAAGGTTTCGCCCGGCATGGTGACCGTCGGCACGCCCATCCACAGCGCCTCGCAGGTGGTCAGGCCGCCGCTGTAGGGGAAGGGGTCCAGCACCACGTCGATGTCGCCGTACTGGGCCAGCAGGTCGCGGTGCGGCGAGCCGCCGCGCAGCTCGATGCGGTCGGGGGCGATGCCGTGGGCGGCGAAGGCGGCGGCGAAGTGGGTCCGGGCGGCCGGCTCGCCGAACTGGTGCGCCTTCAGCACCAGCCGCGCCGCGGGGATCGCGTGCAGGATGCGCGCCCAGGTGGCGATCACCACCGGCGTGATCTTGGCGGTGTTGTTGAAGCAGCCGAAGGTCGGGTGGCCGCGGCGCAGGGCCGGCAGCGGGGCGACATCGGGGGCGTAGGGCGGCGGCGAGTAGCACACGTAGCCGTCCGGCAGGCGGAGCAGGCGTTCGGAATAGTGGCGGTCGAATCCCTCCGGCGTTTCCCAGCGGTCGGTGATCATCCAGTCCATCTCGGGCACGCCGGTGGAGTGGTTCTGCATGCCGACCCACTTGACCTGCACCGGCGCGGGGCGGTCGGCGCAGACGCCGATCAGGCCGCGATCGCCGAAGCCGGAGAGCTCCACCAGGATGTCGATGCCGGCGTCGCGGATGCGCCGGGCCAGGGCGGTGCGTTCCTCCGTGTCGACCACGTGCCAGTCGGTGGCGATGGCGCGGAAGCGGCGCTGGATCGGGTCGTTGGATTCGGGCTGGCCAAAGCAGACCATCTCGAACGCGTCGGGGTCGAGCGCCTCGAAGCCGGCGACGGTCAGCCAGCCGACGGGGTGGGTCTTCAGCGTGGGCGAGAGCAGGCCGAGGCGCAGCTTTCGCTCGGGGTCCGGCGGATTGGCGAACGGGGCGGGGGCGGTGCGGGGCATGGTGCGGCCGACACCGCGATAAACCTCCAGCAGGTCCTGCCCGGTCACGTCGGGATGGTAGGCGAGCGCGTTGCCCAGGGCGCGCCAGGCCAAGTGCCCGGCGGGGTGCCCCGCGGGATGGAGCGCAACGGCCTGGCGGGCGCGGACAACGCCCTCCTCCTGCAGGCCGAGGGAGACCAACGCGTTGGTGAGGTTGCACAGGCCGTTGAGGTTCGGGCCGCGCTCGGCCAGCAGCGCCTCGAGCATCGCGCGCGCCTCGTCGTAGCGGTAGATGCGCACCAGCGTCGCGGCGAGGTTGTTCTGCAGGTTGGGGTCGTCCGGCGACAGCGCCACGGCGCGGCGCAGCACGTCCACGGCATGCTTGGCCCGGCTGCTGACGGTCAGCGCGTTGGCCAGCGCGACCGTGGGCACCAGCGCGTCGGGCGCCAGGGCGACGGCGGCTTCGAGCACGTCGACCGCTTCGTCGCGCTGGCCGAGCTTGCCCAGCAGCACGCCGCGCGCAGTCAGCAAGGCGATGTTGCCGGGGTCGTCGAGGCTGGCGAGGTCGAGCCGGGCGAGTTCCTCGGCGGCGCTGCCGGCCAGGGCGGCGGCCTCGGCGCGGCGGACGGCGATGTCGATGCTGTCGGGCAGCAGGCGCTGCGCCTCGGCGAAGGCGGATTCGGCGGCGGGGATGTCGCCGGTCATCAGGAGGGACAGGCCGAGTGCATCCCAGGCATCGCCGCGGTCCGGCGCGCGGGCGCAGCAGCGCAGCAGCAGCATCTGCGCGCGCATCGCCTCGTGGCGCAACATCAGCAGCGCGGCCAGGCTGAGCAGCGCCTCCGGTCGTTGCGGGTTGATCTCCAGCGCCCGCTCGTATTCGGCTTCGGCCTCGGCGAGGCGGCCGGCGCGGCGCAGGCTTTCGCCGAGGCGCAGCGGCGGTTCGTCCCAGCCGGGCATCGCCTCGCGCAGGGCGCGCATCAGGAGCAGGGCCTGGGCGGCGTCGCCGGCGCGATCCTCGGCGAGGGCGAGGTTCAGCAGGGTGGCCGGCCGCCGGTCGTCGTGCGCCACGGCGCCGCGCAGGGCGACCAGGGCCTCGGCGGCGCGATCCTGGCGGAGCAGCGCCATGCCGAGTGCTGCGTAGCGCGCGCCGTCCCAGGTGTCGGGCTCGTCGGGGCCGGCTGCCGTTGCCAGGGCGGCCGGCAGCGCGTCAGCCATCATGGCGCACCCGCTCGAGCACGACGAGCAGCCCGGGCACATCGGCCTCCGCCTCGGTGCGCAGGGGGGTGGCCAGCAGCTGGCGCAGCGCGAAGCCCGCCTCGGCCGCGGCGCGCTCGACATAGGTGCGGCGATGAGAGAAACGGCCCTGGCGGCCGAGATGCCAGCCGCGGTCGTTCGCCTCGGGCGCCGTGTCGGCGATCGCCGCGTCCATCTCCTCGACGGTGAACATCAGCAGGCCGCCCGGCGCCAGGCGCGCGTGCGACAGGCGCAGCACATCGTCCAGCACGCCGAAATAGCAGAACACGTCGGCGGCGAGCATCAGCGGCCAGGCGGTGGTGTCCTCGGCGAGGAAGCGCTCGAGGTCGGCCTGGACGAGCGTGGTGTAGATACCCTTGCCGCGCGCCTCTGCCAGCATGCCTTCGGAGACGTCGACCCCGGTGAGCGGGCTGAGATTCAGGTCGGACAGGACCACGCCCATCAGGCCGGTGCCGCAGCCGAGATCGAGCACGGGGCCGAGGGCCTCGCCCGCGGCTAGCCCGGGGCGGTGTTCGAGCAGGGCGGCGCGCAGCAGGCCGGGGACGCGGTAGTGCAGGCCGATCAGGTGGGATTCGAAACGGCTCGCATAGCCGTCGAACACGGTTTCCAGATAGGGCGCGGGGGCGCGCGAGGATTGCGGGAGCAGGCCGGCGGCGGCCACGAGATGACGGACATAGGGATCGTCGGGCGCGAGCTTCAGCGCCGCGGCATAGGCTTCGCCGGCTTCCTCGTGGCGGCCGAGGCTGGACAGCGCGTGGCCGCGCAGGCCGAAGACGCAGGCATCGGCCACGCCCACGCGCCGGGCCGCCTCGGCGAGGTCCGCGGCGCGGGCGAAGTTGCGCTCGCGCATCGCCAGCATGATCGCCGCCACGCGCAGCAGCACGTCGCCCGGGCAGCGGGCGATGCCGTCCTCCAGGACAGCGACGGCGTCGTCACGGTGGCCCGATCGTTCCAGCGCGATGGCGTAGGCGCGGATATAGGCGATATGGCGCGGATCGGCGGCGACGGCGTCGCGCAGGCACGGCAGCGCATCCTCGGGCCGGTTCATCTCCAGCAGCACGACGCCCAGCACCGCCTTGGCCTGGGCGTTGCCCGGTTCGAGGATCACGGCATCGGACGCGTCGGCCGCGGCGCCGAGGACGTCGCGCGCCTGGATGCGGGCATCGGCGCGGCTGATGCGCAAGGTGACCGAGTCGGCGTCGCGCGCGATGCCGGCGTCGAGCTCGGCGAGCGCATCGGCGAGACGGCCCTCGCGCAGCAGGAGGCGAGCTTCCATGTCGCACAGCTCGGCGGAGGGTGGCGTCATGCGGCGCAGCGCGCCCAGCAGCGGGCGGGCGGCATGGACACGGCCGGTGGCGATCATCTCGCGGATGCGGCGGCCAAGCTGGGCGGGATCAGGCTGGGCGGGGATGGACGGCGCGAGATGTGCCATCGGCGGCTCCTTTTGAGCGTGTGGCGAGGACGGATCAGACGGTCAGGCCGCGCAGCTGCATCGCCAGCGTGCCGAGGTCCGGCTGGGCGGGCGGACCGGCCTTCTGCTTCTCGAGCAGGTAGCGTTGGCTGAGCGCATCGACGAACTTGCGGTCCTGCAGGCGGCTGATGTCGAGGCGGTTGGTGATGGCCTTTTCCTGCGCGGGAAGCTCCTGGAAGGCTATTTCCTGCGGAATGCCCAGCGCGGTGGTGACGACGCGGCGCAGCACGGGGTCGCCGAGGATGTCGATGGCGGATGTGAATTTGGCCGCCCGCTCGCGGAAATCGAGCGCGTCGGCCAGTCCGGGGGTCGTTTTCTGCAGCCCCTTGCGCCATGACACCTCGACGTAGCCATCGGCCAGGGTGTTGACGGTCTTGGGGTCCTGCAGCGCCGAGAGACCCTTGGCCGCGAAATCGAACGCCTTGACCACCGAGTTCCAGCGTCCGTCGCCCAGGCGGTTGACCAGGGAGTTCGGGTCCGATGGATCGGACAGCAGCACCTTCCTGGCCAGCGCCGGATAGGCGAGCTTGTCCGACAGGCCGTTGGCGGTCAGGAGGACCTTCAGCACATCGGGATTCTCCAGCGCCTTCTCGATGCTGGAGGCACGGCCGACGGCCTTGCGGAAGGCGGCGACGTCGCGCAGCGTTTCCGGCTCCTTGGCCGCGCGCGCGATTTCCTTGGTGCGGTTCTTCTCGGCCATCCGCAGCGCGGTCAGCGGATCGCCGCCCGTGGTGGCGCCGGCCGAAGCGCCGAACCCGAACCCGGTCGCGCCCAGGGAGCCCGACGGCGCGAAGGCGCTGAACAGGCTGATCAGCGCGGAGCCGGAAACCTGGGCCACCGCGCGTCCCCCTAGGCCGGGCCGGAGAGGCCGGCGGCGATGTCCTCGTTGACGTCGATCAGGAAATCGAAGTCCGGGGCATCGCGCTGCATCTCGCGCTGGACGGCCAGGCCCACCGAAACGATCGAGGCGCGCAGCGAAGGCGGCAGCGCATTCTCCGGATCGCGCATCAGGTCGATCACGGTTGACCACAGCCGCGCATTGTCGGCCAGGGCGCGGACCTGGAGCACGGGGTTGGCATTGCGGCCGCTGCGCAGGGCGGCGGTGGCGCGCCGGAACACCTCGGCCTCCTGGTCGCGCGGGCTGCGATGCGCGGAGGAGGCTGCGTAGGCCTTCATGGCCTGTTCCATGCCGTTTTGCATGAGGGGCGATCCTTTTCCTGCGGGGCCGCGCGCCGGGCTCAGGCGCGGGCCGCGGCGGCCATCAGTGCCGGGTTGGTGGGGGAGAGCGGGGCATCCTGGTTGCGCCCGAGCACCGCATCCTCATGGCGGATGATGCGGCGGGCGAGCTTCAGGGCCTGATAGCAATCGTCGGCCTCGGCGCAGGCCTGGGCGCGGTCGAGGATCTCGCGCGCCAGGGCGGAGGTGGTGGCGGACTTGAAGGCGGTGATCAGTTCGCGCGCCGCCTCCAGCCCATGGACGCGTTCGTCGTCGGTGCCGATATAGGCCGACTGCAACGCGAAATAGATGCGCCGCGCCGGGCTGTCGGCCTGGTCCGGCGCCATGATCTGCTTGCCGAAGAGGAAGCGGGCACGCGCAGTCAGCTCGATGCGTGACTTGGTGCGGAACCGTATGGGCGCACCGTTCACGATCATCATCTCGCCCTGCCGAAGCTCCAGCACGAGGGTGGACATGTTTTCTCCTTGCAAGCCCGGCGTTGTGCGGCGGGCGCGCCGGGGCGTGGGCGTCCTGCCCGGCCCCGGGCCATGCTGGTGCGGCTTACTTGAACAGGCTCAGCAGGCTCTGCGGGGCCTGGTTGGCGATCGACAACGCCTGGGTGCCAAGCTGCTGGCGGATCTGCAGGGCCTGCAGCTTCGCCGACTCCTTGGCCAGATCGGCATCGATCAGCGAGCCGAGGCCGCCGTTCAGGCTGTCGATCTTGTCGTTGTTGTAGCTGATCTGGTTGTCGACGTAGTTCGAGGCCGCGCCGTAGGTGTTCAGCTGGCTGCCCAGCGTCGCGAGCGCGTTGAGGAAGGTGCCGGACGCGGTGATCAGCGCCACCACGCTGCTGGCCGAGGTCAGCTGCGTCGAGGTGAAGTTCACCGAGGCGAAGAAGGCCGAGCCGCCGAAGGTGGCGATGCCGTAGGTGGCGCCGACCTCGTTGCGGATGACCGCCACCGAGCCGAAGGTGCCGTTGCTGCCGGCGATGTCGCCGATCAGCGACTTGTTGTTGTAGCCCGCGTCCTGGAGGAACGTCTTCACGTTCGCCATCAGCGAGGTGTACTGCGCGACATACTGGTCGCGCTGGTCGCCCTGGGTGTTGCTGTCGGCCAGCTTGACCAGGACTTCGCGCGCCGTCTTCAGCGTTTTGGACACCGAGTCCAGGCCGGTGATCGTGGTGGAGATCAGGCCCTTCACGTTGCCCAGCTGCTGGTTGGCGCTGCTGAGCGCACCGACGTCGGAGCGGACCCGCTGCGCCACGGCGTAGGCCGCGCCGTCGTCCTTGGCGTCGGCGACGCGATAGCCGGTGGAGATGGTCTTCTGCGTCGTCGCCAGCTGCGACGAGGTCATGTTCAGCGACTGCAACGCGATCTGAGCGTTGATGTTGGTATTAACGGAATTGAGGGACATGGTCAGTTTTCCTACTTGCCCAGTTGTTACGCATGCCCCCGCGATTTTGCGGGCGAGCCCCTTTGTGGGGCCGTGAGGTTAATCCGCGGTGAAGGCCACCGGATGTTTTCCGGCTCATGGGTCTGGCCCGATCGCGGTCGTCGGCCGCGCATGCGCTTGCGTCTCCTGCGGAGGACGGGGCGGCATGCGGGAAGGGGGGGCGGCGGGGGCGCATGGCGTCAGCCCGCCGACAGGTATTTGGTCAAGCTCAGGCTCTGCAGCCCGGCCAGCAGCTGGTACGAGGCCTGGAGCTGGATCTGCGCCAGCGACAGGCGCGAGAGCGTCTCGGCCATGTCGACATCCTCGACGTTGGACACCTGGCCGCGCAGGGAGGTCGCGGTTTCCTCCAGCCGGGCATGGCCCTCGCTGATCGCCGCCTGGCGGTCGCCGAGCACGCCGGCATCGACGTTCAGCGCGGTGATCGCGCCTTCGAGGTTGGTCCGCGTGTCGGCCACCAGGGCGGCGAAGCCTTCGGTGTTGATCTGTGCGCTGTCGATCGCGCCGAGCGTGGCCAGGCTGCGCAGGATGTCGCGGATGTAGGAACCCGTGGAGCCGGGGCCGCCCGACACCGCCTCGGCATTGGCGCTGGCCAGGATGCCGACGGGGACGACGCGCCCGTCGCCGACCGGCACGGTGGCCGCGAGCGCATCGAGCGCACCGGCCGGCTGGGACAGGGTGGCGGAGAAGGGCGAGGTGCCGTCGGCGTTGGAGACGGCGGTGGCCATCGTGGCCGCGATGGTGGCGGCCGCGCCGTTCGGGTCCAGCGCGCCCACGGCCGTTGCGATCTCGGTGTAGAAGCCCGATTGCAGGATGGCTTCGGCCTGCGGCACCGGCGGGGTGGCGCTGTCCTGGCCGGCGAAGACGTACTGGTCGCCGTAGCGCGCGTTCAGCAGGTTGGCGACGGTGCGCAGGGCGTCGCGCGCGCCGGCCGCCACGCTGTCGACCATGGCCGAGCTGAGGCCGTTGAGGTCGGCGGTGCGGGCGCGGAACTCCGAGGCGATGGCGCTGATCTGCTCCAGGCTGGAACGGGCGACATCCATGCGGCCCTGCACGGCGTTGCTGTTGGCCTGCCACGCCTCGATGCGGGTGATCGCCGGGCGCAGCGACAGGCTGGTTCCCGCCGCGGCGCCAAGGCCGCCATAGGTGTCGGCGACGCGGCCGGTGGAGGCCTGGCGGGTCAGCAGGTCGAGGCGGTCGCGCACCTGGGATGCGCTGGCCAGCACGCTGCCTCGCGCGCCGTAGCCGGAGGTGGCGGGGTGGCTGAAGCCGGCGTTGTTGATGGTCATCCGCGGCTCTCCCTCAACGCAGCATCTGCAGGGTCTGGTCCATCATCGCCTGGACCGCGGAGATCACCCGGGCATTGGCGGCGTAGGCGCTTTGCAGCTGCAGCATCACCGTCATCTCCTGGTCCACGCTGACCGCGCTGTTGTCGGCCAGCCGGTCGTCGAGCGCGGTCTGCAGGACGCGGGCGGAATCGAGCCGGGAATCGGCCTCGGCGCCGATGCGCGTCTGGGTCGAGACCAGGGCCACGGCAAGGTCGGACAGCTTGGCGGGCGAGGCGTAGGGCGCCTCCAGCAGGCCGGTGGGTCCGAGGCCGGTGCGGGCGGCCAGGGCCTGGGTGACGCCGGGGCGCGCCTCGGTCCCGAGGCTGAAGGACAGCACGCGCTGCACCAGGGTCGTGAAGCCGGCCGGGCCGGTGGCCGGGTTGGGCGTGAAGGCCGAGGCGCCGCCGGGATCGTCGGCGACGTCGTGGGTGCCGTCGCGGACCAGGGCGGGATTGGCGACGATGGCGGGGTTGACGCCGATCGCGCCGGCAAAGCCGACATAGCCGTCCTGCACCGGCACGCCGCCGCCGGCGGGCACGATCCCTTCGGCATCGCTGAACAGGCGCAGGCCCTGGGCCTCGAAGCGGCGGGCGAGGGAGGCGGCGAATTCGTCGAGCTCGGCCTGGAAGGTCGGCAGGACGCTGTCGCGCAGCGCGACATTGGCGGCGAGCCGGCCGCTGCCCAGCTTCGCGGTGACATCGGTGCCGCCCATCAGCACCGCGGGCGCGCCGCCGCCGGGGTAGAACGACCCGGCATCGAGCGTGGCGGTGGCCACCGAGAAGGGCGGCGTGGTGAACCGGGTCGGCAGGCTCAGCCCGGTCGGCGTGGTCAGCAGCATGTCGCCGGCCGGCGTTTCCATGCTGCGCACGTCGATCAGCTGGGCCAGGGTGGTGCGCGCCGCGTCGCGCTGGTTCTCGAGGTCGGCGGTGGACTGGCCGAGCCCGCGCACCTGCACGATGCGGGTGGACAACGAGCCGATTTCCGCAAGCGTCGTGTTCAGCGTGGCGATGTCGGCGGCCAGGGCGTCCTGCGCCGCCTGGCGGCCGGCGTCGTAGGCCGCGTCGAGGCGGTTGACCTGCCGGGCCAGCGCGTCCGCCGCCGTGACGACGCCCGCCTGGCGCGGCTGGCTCGACGGGTCGGTGGCCAGCGCGATGAAGCCTTCCTCCAGGCGCCCGAGCAGGCCGGCGAGGTCGTCGCCCTGCCCCGTGGCACCATGCACCGCATCGATCGTGGCCAGCGCCGCGCGCTGCGCCTCCAGCCCCGCCACCGTGCTCGACTGCTGCAGTGCTGCCTGCTGGAGGTGCAGGTCGATCTGCCGCTGTGCCGGCGCGGTGCGCACCCCCATGCCCTGTCCGTCGGCGGTGACGCTGGATTGCGGCAGCACCTGGCGCGCATAGCCCGGCGTGCCGACATTGGCGACGTTCTGCGACACGACCGCCAGGTGGCGGCTGATGCCCTGCAGGCCGCTGGCAGCGACGGAGAGGCTGGATTCGAGGCTCATGGCTCAGGGTTCCCGGACGGGTCCGCCGCTCAGCGCTTCATGTCGAGCGTCTGCTGCAGCAGCTCGTCGGCTGTCGTCACCATCTTGGTGTTGGCCGAATAGGCGCGCTGGGTGACGATCAGCTTGGTGAACTCGTTGGCGATGTCGACGTTCGAGTTCTCCACCGAGCTGGTGACGATGCCGCCGGCGCCGTTGGTCCGCGCGTCCTGGATCAGCGGGTCGCCCGAGCCGAGCGTGCTGGTGAAGGCCTGGCCGTCCTGGCGCTGCAACGAGTTCGGATCGTTGAAGGTGACGACGGGCACGCGCGCGATGGTGCGCGACTGGCCGTTGTCGTAGGTCACCTGGATGTCGCCGGCCTGGGTGGTGGAGATGCCGGAGAAGCTGCCGGGCGGCACGCCGTTCTGGTTGATGCCGCGCAAACTGAAATCGGTGCCGGAATACTGCGTGACACCGCCGGACTGGCCGAAGGTGCCGAGGTTCAGGCTGATCGCCTGCACGCCGTTGCCGAAATTGACGTCGAAGGACAGCTTGGCCGGGCTGTCCGCGGTGAACGCCGTGGCCGATACGCTGCCGGTCGGGTTGCCGATCAGGCCGACAGTGCCCTGCGGCACGGCATTGCCGCTGACGGTCGGGCCGAACGCCACGCGCGCGGTGCCGCGGTCCGGGGCGGTCACGTCGTCGGGCACGTTGATCGCCACCGTCCAGTCGTTCGCCGCCGTGCGCGTCCACGAGAGCGTCACCGTATGGGCGTCGCCGAGCGCGTCGTACACGTTGATCTGCGCGGTGACCGGATCGGTGTTCGCCGGCGTCGCCGGCAGGTTGGCCGACAGCGTGACCTCGCTGGTCGGCTGCGGGTTGTACACGGTCTGGGTGACGCGGATCGGCGCGACGGCGGAGCGGTCGATCTCGCCGGTCACGGTGTCGGCCGCCCAGCCGTTCAGGTAGTCGCCGGCGCTGTTCACCAGATAGCCGTTGCGGTCCATCTGGAAGTCGCCGGCGCGGGAGAAGAAGCTCTGCGGCTGGAAGGTGACGTTGCCGGTGCCGACCGTGTCCGCGCGGCTGACCGGGAAGAAGCCCTGGCCGACGATGCCCATGGCCAGCGGGTTCTCCGACTGGGCGATCGTGCCCTGCACGGAGTTCCGATAGTCGGGCCGCGTCTGCACCGAGCCGGGGCTGTTGGACAGCGACGAGCTGCTGGTCAGGAAGTTGATGAACGACGTGTCGATCCGCTTGAAGCCGATCGTCTGGGTATTGGCGACGTTGTCGCTGATGTTGCCGAAGGCGGTGGATTGCGCCTTCAGCCCGCTGATCGCGGTGTTCATGGCACCGAATAGTGACACCGGATAACCTCCTGGTTGGCATGGCGGCCGGGACGTGCCGACCGCTGACTGGCCGACGTGTCGCAGGAACCGTGCCACCCGGCGGATCACGGCATTCCCAGCGATTCCAGGCCCTCGCGCCGCCGGCGGCCGGCCCGGCGCCAGTGCTGCAACTGCCGCCGGGCAGGAACCGCCCGGCAGGAGTTGCCGGGGCCGGCTCCGCATCGGGGGCGGATCGCCGCGCCGGGGGCGGGAATCCGCGGGGTCGGGCGGGTCGGCGTTCGTGGCCCGGGTCTTGCTGGGGTGGGCATGGCGTTCGCATCGGCGCCCCCAGCGTGAGTGATCAAGTGACAGCATCCGTCAGCCCCATCCTCTCCCTGCCGGCCGCACAGGGTGTCGTCGCCGAGCGCCTTCTCGCCGGCGGCGACTTCGCCCGGCTGCTGGCCGCGATGGTTGCCCCCCCGGCCGCGGACGCCGCCGCACCGACCGGACCCGTCACAGGCGGGATGGCGGCGGGCGGGGTGACGGCGGGCGCAACGGTGGCGGGCGGAACGGGCAGCATCCCGGTGCCGCCCGAAACCGAGGCGCAAGCGGCCGCCGCGCCCGGCGCATGGTCCGGGCCCGCCGGCGCCGCGCCGATGCCGACCCTCGCGAACCCGGCGATACCCACGCCCGCGATGCGCAACGGCAAGGCCGACCCCGGCGCACCATCGGCGACGCCAGACCCGGTGGCACCCCGGCTCGCCATGCCGCCACCCCCGCCCCCCCGCAACGCGGCGGCGGAACCGGCAGCATGGGATGCCGACCAGGTTCCGGCTGAAACGGACGATACCGTGCGGCCCTCACCCGCCGCCGCGGCACCGGCCGAGAATGCCCAGGACGAGCCCGCCGCCACCGACGACCGGAAGGACGCCAAGGAACCCGCGGCACTCCATCCCGCTTCCCCCGATCCTGCCCCCACCCCGCCAGCCCCCACCCTCCCGGCCGCCATCCCCCCGGCCTCCCTCCCGCCGACCAGCGCCGCGCAGGTCGAGACCCAGCCCAAGCCACCGGAGCAGGCGCGCAACGTTGCCAAAGCACAGGCGGCGATCGTGGCACCGGCCCCCTCCGATGCCGCCAGCCCAACCCAGCCCATCACCGTTGCGCCGCCAGCCGCCGCTCCGGCCGATCCGGCGATCGACGCCGACGCAAGGTCCGCGAGCACCCCGCCGCGTCCGGCCACCGTCCAGCCGCGCGCCGCCACGCCGGAAATGCCCCCTCCGGCCCCTCCGCCTCCCCCCGCACCGACCACGATCGCCGACCAGGCCGATGCGCGCCCGGCCCGCGATGCTCCCATCCCCCTCGACGCGCCCCCGGCGCATGGTCCGACGACGGCGCCAGCCATCCCGGTCGGCCTCGGTGCAAACAGCGCAACCATCGCGCCCGCGCCTCCTGGCCCCGCGGTGCCTCCGGGCGCACCGATCCGGAACGCGGCCATGCCGCCAGCTGCCGACGCCGCCACGCCCGACGAGGGTGGCGATGACGCGACATCGCCGGCGAGCCTCGCCGCGGACCAGCCCCCCAGCGAGCCGGTGATGGCGCCCGTGCCGCCGCCCCCGCCATCCGCCATGCCGCCCGCGCCGGCAGTTCCGGTCCGCGTCGTCGATCACCTGCCCACCGCAAACGAACCGGCAGCCCCCGCGACGCCCACCCGATCGCTGGCCGCCACGCAGGCACCCCCGGCCGCAGCGGCACCGCCTGCGCCCGCGGCCCAGCCAACCACGCCCGCGCCAATCACACCGGCACCAACCACGCCCGCACCAACCACACCCGCACCAATCACACAGGCGCCAACCACACCCGCGCCCACCACGCCGGCGCCCACCACCCAGGCCGCACCCACCACGCAGACCTACCCCCCCCCCGCTGCCGCATCGGACAGTGCCCCGCCCGAGCGGCCCGCTCCTCCTCCGTCGATGTCGACGGCCACGCCACCGGCACCGAACGCGCCCCCCACCCCCGTCCCGGCGCCGACCGCCCGCGCACCCGCGGCGGCCCCGCCCCAGGTCCCCGACGCGCCGACACATGTCGCTTCAGCGGAGGCCGCCGCGGCCGAACCCCCGGCCGTGCGCGACCCGCGCCTCCTGCCGGCCAGTGCCGGACCGGCGCGCAATGGCGCTCCCCGCCCCACCACGGCCACGGTCAAGGGCCACGAGCCAGTGCCAGCACCCATCACCACGGCGGTCGATCAGGCGCAGGGCTCCATTCCGGCACCAGTCAGCGCCAACGCCCCGCCGTCGCCGCCCTCGCCGAACATCGCTCCCGCCGAAACACCGGCGCCAAGCCCCACCGCGCGCCCAACCTCCCTGCCCGAGGGCGCGCCGCCGGCGCCCGCACCACTCCCCGCCGCCGCCGCCCCCACGGCCCAGCCCACCCTCGAAGCACCCTCCACCGCATCCCAGCCCGCTAGCCCCCCGCACACCGACGCCCCGCACCCCGACGCCCCGGCCACCGACGCCCCGCGCCCAGAGGCGAAGGCCCCCGAACCGCTCCAAA
>CAMDGX010000068.1 GCA_945897825.1 Asaia bogorensis
CTTCTTTTTGTGAACAAAAAGAAGCAAACAAACTTTATCCATTTGAGGTGGAGAGATGCCACCTGGTAGGTTGCATGCCCGGCGGTTTCACGGGTGGCACAGCGCCGGACAGCGGAAAAGGAAAAAAAGTTTTTTGCTTCTTTTTTTCAAAAAAGAAGCGCTTCCTTCCCTTACTCCGCTGCCGCTTTCTCTTTCCCGACCATGCCCATTTCCTCCGCCAGCAGCGTATAGCTGCGCCGCCGGGCTGCGGGGTCGTGGGCGGTGGAGAGCACGACGACGTCGTCGACCTGGAGTTCTGTTGCCAGGGCGCGGAGCTTATCGGCGACCACGTCGGGCGTGCCCCAGAAGCTGTCTTCGCGCAGGCGGTCGAGCTTGAGTTTCTCGGCGTTGGAGTATTGGTAGGCGGCGGCTTCGTCGGGGGAGGGCAGGGGGGCGAAGATGCCGCGGTCGCGCCAGATGCGGGCCAGCGCGCGGGAACTGAACAGGCGTTCGGCTTCGGCCTGGGTGTCGGCGGTGATGGCCCAGATGCAGACGGCGCCGAGCGGGTTCGGGAAGCGGTCGCTGGGGCGGTAGCCGGTGCGGTAGATGTCGAGCGCCTGGGCGGCACCGTGGCCGTCGGAGATGAACCAGGCGAAGCAGTGCGGCAGGCCGAAATGGGCGGCGACCTGGGCGCCGTAGGTGGAACTGCCGAGGATCCAGGGTTCGGGGATGGTGGGGCCCTGGGGCTGGGCGGAGATGGTGCGGAAGGGGTGGCGCTCGACGAGTGGTTCGCCGGCGAGCCAGGCCAGGAGGTCGCGGACATCGGCGGGGAAGTTGTCGGCGGCCTGCGCGGCGTTGGGGTTCAGGGCGTGGGCGGTGAGGCCGTCGGAGCCGGGGGCGCGGCCGAGGCCCATGTCGATGCGGCCGGGGGCGATGGCTTCGAGGACGCGGAACTGTTCGGCGACCTTCAGGGCGGAGTAGTGCGGCAGCATGATGCCGGCGCTGCCGATGCGGATGCGCGAGGTGGTGGCGGCCAGGGCGGCCATGAGGACTTCGGGGGCGGAGCCGGCGATGGAGGCGGAGTTGTGGTGCTCGGCGACCCAGTAGCGGTGGTAGCCGAGGGCTTCGCAGTGGCGGACGAGGGCGAGGCTTTCGCGGATCGAGGCGTCGGGCGAGCGGCCGGTGACGACGGTGGATTGGTCGAGCACGGAGAGGCGCATCGGTTGATCCCTGTTCTCAGGAGGCCTCCGGGTCAGAAAGCCACCGGACCGAATGTCGCACGCAGGACGAGATAGACAAGCCCGCCGACGATGAAGCCGACCAGGGTGCCGTTGATGCGGACGTATTGCAGGTCGGGACCGATGCGCAGTTCGAGTTTCTCGGTGATGGTGCGGGCATCCCAGGCGGTGACGACGTCGGCGACGAAATCGGCGATCTTGAGCTGACCGGCGGGGATCAGGCCGCCGACGAGGCCTTGGGCGGTGGCTTGCAGGCGGGCACGGGCGGCGGGGTCGGTGGCGAGCAGGGTGCCGAGGTTGGCGACCGCTTCCTCGAGGAAGGCGACGGTGCGGCCGGTGGGCTTGGCGGCGTCGGCCTCGAAGGCGAGGCGCATGCGCGACCAGACATCCCAGAACCAGGCGCGGACGGATTCGTGGGCGACGACCTGGCGCAGGGCGGCGCCGATTTCCGCGGCGCGGGCGGGGTCGTCTTCGATGCGGGCGATTTCTCGGCGGACCCATTCGTCGAAGGCGGCGCGCAGTTCGGACTGGTCGGCTTCCATCTTTTCCAGCTCGGCGTTGATGACGCCGAGGACGCGGCTGGCGACGGTGGCGCCGAGGGCCCAGCCGACGAGGCGGCCGCCCTGTTCGCGGACGCGTTCCTGGATGGCGGCGCGGATGGCTTCCTCGCGGGCGAGCAGGATCTCCTTCACCTGGGTGAGGACGTAGCCGAAGACTTCCTGGTGGCGGCCGCCTTCGACGAGTTGGCGCAGGGCGCGGCCGATGACGCGGCCGGATTCGGGGCCGCCGAGCATGCGCGGCAGGATGCGGGTGATGACGCGGCGGGCGCGGCCGTCCTCTACCGTGCCGAGGAGCTTGGGCAGCATGGCGGCCAGGGCCTGGGCGGCGGGGCGGGCGGTGGCGGGGTCGGCCAGGCTGCGGGCGATGATGCCGGCGAGGTCGAGCTTGTCGAGTGTGCGGGCGACTTCGGCGCCGGTGAAGACGTGGGTGGCGACGAAGCGGCCGAGGGCGCGGCCGAGGCGGGCCTTCTGGTTCGGGATGATGGCGGTGTGGGGGATGGGCAGGCCGAGCGGGTGGCGGAACAGGGCGGTGACGGCGAACCAGTCGGCGATGCCGCCGACGAAGCCGGCCTTGGCGGCGGCCTGGAGGGTTTGGGTGGCGAGGCCGGGGGGCAGAAAGTAGGTTCCGACGGTGAGGCCGGCCATGCCGGCGACGAGGCCGGTGGCGACGGCCTTGTGGCGGCGGAGGGAGGCGCGGGCAGTGTCGTCCGGGTCGGGCGCCGGGCGGGAGTCCGGGTCGGGCGGGACAGGATTGGTCATGCAGGGCTGATATCACGTCGGGCGGGTTTGCCGCCAAGGGCGGGTGCGCGTTATGGTATAACAATGCACGCTGCCGCTGCCCTGTTGCGCGAGTTTTGGCACGACCCCTTGGCGTTGACCGCCGGGGTGGGGGCGCGGGTGGGTGCGGCGATGGTGGCGGTCGTGGTGGTGTGGGCGATCGTGGGATGGGCGTGGTGACGCCGCCGGCGATCGTTCTGGAGGATGTGTCGTGCCGGTTCGGGGCGCGGCGGGTGGTCGACGGGCTGTCGGGGCGGTTCGCGCCGGGGAGCCTGACGGCGGTGGTCGGGCCGAACGGGGCGGGCAAGACGACGCTGCTGCGGACGCTGGCGGGGCTGCATCGCGGGCATGGCGGGCGGATCGATTTGGGCGGGCTGGGGCGGCGGGAGATCGCGCTGTTGCCGCAGGCCAGCGCGCTGGACCGGGGGTTTCCGGTGAGCTGCGGCGAGGTGGTGGCGTTGGGCGCCTGGGCGACGATGGGGGTGTTCGGGCGCGCGCCGGCGGGGTTGGCCGGGCTTGTGGATGCGGCGCTGGAGCGGGTGGGGCTCGGTGGGTTCGCGGATCGGCCGGTGGGTGCGCTGTCGGCGGGGCAGTTCCAGCGGGTGATGTTCGCGCGGCTGATCTTGCAGGACGCGCCGGTGATGCTGCTGGACGAGCCGACGGCCGCGGTGGATGCGCGCACGGAGGCCGACCTGCTGGCGCAGATCCGCGCCTGGCATGGCGAGGGGCGGACGCTGCTGGTGGTTTTGCACGACCTGGAGATGGTGCGCGGGCTGTGCCCCGAGACGCTGCTGCTGGCCGGGGCGCCGGTGGCGTGGGGGGCGACGGCGGAGGTGCTGACGGCCGAGAACCGGATGCGCGCCCGGTTGCTGGCGGAATCGCAGGGCCTGGGTGCTGCCGCTTCAGGACGCCGGAAAGCCGCTTGATCCACGAGTTTCTCTTTGCGCCGTTCGGGCTGGGGTTCATGCGCCGGGCGCTGGCGGGGTGCATCGCGCTGGCGATCGCCGGGCCGCCGCTGGGCGTGTTGCTGGTGCTGCGGCGGATGAGCCTGACCAGCGACGGGTTGCAGCACGGGATCGTGCCGGGGATCGCGCTGGGGGCGCTGGCGGGCGGGGCGGCGGCGTCGGGCGCCGGGTTGCCGATCTGGCCGATGGCGGCGGGCGGGTTCGCGGCGGGGCTGGCGGTGGTGCTGCTGGCCGGCGCGCTGGCGCGGGCGACCGGGGGGCGGGAGGACAGCCAGTTGGCGGCGCTGTACCTGTTGGCGCTGGCCTGTGGCGTGGCGATCATCTCGGCGACGCGGGGGATCGATCTTGGGCACCTGCTGTTCGGCAGCGTGCTGGGGGTGGACCGGGCGGGGCTGGTGCTGATGGCGGGGTCGGCGAGCGTGGCGCTGCTGGGGCTGGCGGTGCTGTGGCGGCCGCTGGTGGTGGAGAGCTTCGATCCGGATTTCCTGGCGGCGATGGGGGGCGCGGGGGCGATTTGGCACCTGGGGTTCATGGCGCTGGTGGTGCTGTGCGTGGTGGCGGGGTTCGCCGCACTCGGGACGCTGATGTCGGTGGGGCTGATGATGGTGCCGGCGGTGGCGGCGCGGCACTGGTCGGGGCGGCTGGCGGGGCAGGTGCGCGCGGCGGTGGCGATGGCGGTGCTGGCGAGCTGGATCGGGCTGCTGGTGTCGTTCCATGCCGATGTGCCGGCGGGGCCGGCGATCGTGCTGACGGCGGGGGTGCAGTGGGTGCTGGGCATGCTGGTGGGGCCGCATGCCAGCCTGCGGGCGCGCCTCGCGGCGTGACATGGGGCTGAAGCGGCGGCACTGTGCGCCCGCGACCGAATCAGGAGCAGCGCCATGACCATCCGCCGCCTCGCCCTCGAGGCCAGGCTTGCCGGGGCCACCGTGCACGGCAACACCGTCTATCTCGCCGGCCAGGTGGCCGATGACACCAGCCTGGATTCCGAGGGGCAGATGGCCGACATCCTGCGCCAGATCGACGTGCTGCTGGCCGAGGCGGGGACGGACAAGCGGCACCTGCTGCAGGTGCACATCTTCATCCAGGATTTCGCCGACTTCGCCGGCATGAACCGGGCGTGGGATGCGTGGATCGACCGCGACCACCTGCCGGCGCGCGCGACGGTGGAGGCGAAGCTCGCCGATCCGTCCTGGCGCATCGAGGTGACCGGGGTGGCCGCCATTCCGTGACGGTGCCGCGGCCCCATCCGAGGCGCAGGATCGACCGGCGCCGGCTGCATCCGGTGGCCTTCACCCTGGCGCTGGTCGGGCTGGTGACGCTGGCGATGGGCTCGGACCTGGCCTTCGCGGCGACGGCGCTGGCGACGTGCGGGGTGGGGTTCGGGTTCTTCTACCTGCTGTTCGCGACCGGCGCGCATTTCGGGCTGGTGATGGCCAATGGGCTGGCGGTGTATGTCAGCCTGTTCGCCTTCTTCCGCGATGCCAATTTCGGGCTGTCGCGGGATGGACCGGCATTGGTGGCGTTCGTGCTGCCGGTGCTGTCGTTCCTGGCGGCGTGCATCATCTACCGCGATGCGATCGACCAGGCGCTGACCGAGCGGCACGACGAGGAGCCGCACCGGCTGCCGCGGCTGGTGCGCTGGGCGCCGGCGGCGCTGGTGCTGGGCGCGGTGTCGTTCGTGCTGCCGGAGACCGGGCTGTCGGCGACGGAGCAGGGCCATGCGCTGGTGGCGTCGATGGCGGTGATGGCGGTGTTCGTGGCGATCGCGGCGCGCGACCTGGTGCTGCTGCTGATCGACGTGACGACGGTGCTGGAGGCCGTGGCGGCGCGGGCGAACCGGCTGGTGATGCCGATGGTGGCGTTCCTCACCTACTACGTGCTGGTGATCCTGGTGTTCACCTGCCTCTACCGGGTGGTGGAGATGGTGCTGGGGCATGGGCAGTTTCGGGTGTTCGGGGAGACGCGGACGTTGTCGTTCGCGGAGGCGCTGTATTTCAGCGTGATCACCATGGCGACGGTGGGCTATGGCGATATCGTTCCGGAGGGCGCGCCGGTGCGGGCGCTGGCGGCGGCGGAGGTGGTGGTGGGCGTGTTGCTGCTGCTGTTCGGCTTCCGCGAGATCATGCATCCGCGCGACCGGGCGCGGACGGCTGCGGACCATCCGGGGGAGCGGCGGGATTGACCATTTTTGCGACCAAGTTCCGCCACGAAGACGGCGCAGGGTGACGGCGGTGCAGGAGGGCAGGATGGGTTTCAGCGGACAGAGAGTGCTGGTGACGGGCGGGGCCGGGTTCCTGGGCGCCAACCTGTGCCATGCGCTGGCTGCGCGCGGCGCGAAGGTGGTGGCGCTGGACGGGTTCCTGTTCGGCGGCGGGGCGAACCCGGCCAACCTGGAGGGCGCCGGGGTGGAGCTGGTGCGCGCCGATATCCGCGAGGTGGATCTGCGGCCGCTGTGCGAGGGGGTGTCGGTCATCTTCAACCTCGCGGCCCAGACCAGCCACATGGGCGGGCAGCGCGATCCGCTGGCCGATATCGCGGTGAACGCGGTCGCACAGGTGCGGCTGATCCAGGCGGCGCGGGAGGCGGCGCCCGATGCGGTCGTCGTGCATGCCTCGACGCGGCAGTTCTATGGCAGGCCGGTCTATCTGCCGGTGGACGAGAAGCATCCGGTTTCGCCGCCGGATGCCAACGGCGTGTCGAAGTTCGCCGGCGAGCAGTATTGGATGATCGAGCACCGCACCGCTGGCCGCCCAGTGGTGTCGCTGCGGCTGACCAACTGCTACGGGCCGCGGCTGCGCATTCGCGACGCGCGGCAGACGTTCCTGGGCATCTGGATCCGCTGCGTGCTGGAGGGCAAGCCGTTCGAGGTGTGGGGCGGCGAGCAGCTGCGCGACATGACCTATGTGGACGATGTGACCGACGCGTTCCTGCGCGCGGCCGAGACGCCGGCCTGCCACGGGCAGGTGTACAACATCGGTGGGCCGCCGCCGGCCTCGCTGCTGGAGATCGCCGAGCTGATGCGCAAGGTGGGCGGGAAGGACGTTCAGTTCTCGACGAAGGAATTCCCGGCCGACCGCAAGACGATCGACATCGGCAGCTACCATGCCGATGACGGGGCCTTCCGCGCGGCGACCGGCTGGGCGCCGGGGGTTTCGCTGGAGGAGGGCATTCGGCGGTCGCTGGAGTGGTATCGGCCGCGGCTGGCGGCGTATCTGTAAAGCAAGCATGTTCTTTTTTGAAAAAAAGAACCAAAAAACTTTTGTCCATTTGCTGGTCGACCCAGGCACGGCGCAAATGGAAGAAAGTCTTTTTGCTTCTTTTTCTTCAGAAAAAGAAGAATCCTACCCTTGGAGCCTTCCATGACCATCACCGTTCCGCAAGCCAACCCAGGCGCCGGCTACCGCGCACAGCAGGCCGAGATCGACGCGGCCGTCGCGCGCGCGCTGGGCTCCGGCTGGTACATCCTCGGCGCCGAGGGCCGTGCGTTCGAGGCCGAATACGCGGCCTGGATGGGAACCGCCCGGGCGGTGGGCTGCGCCAACGGGACGGATGCGCTGGCGCTGGCGCTGCGGGGGCTCGGCATCGGGCCTGGCTGCGCGGTGGCGACGGTGGCGCACACGGCGGTGGCGACCGTGGCGGCGGTGGAGATGGTCGGCGCGACGCCGGTGCTGATCGACATCGACCCGGTGCACTACACGATGGACCCGGCGGAGCTGGCAGCCGTGCTGGCGCGGCCGCCTGCGGGGTTGCCGCCGATCCGGGCGGTGATCCCGGTGCATCTATATGGCCAAGCCGCGGACCTTCCGGCGATCATGGCGGCGGCGGCGAAGCATGGCATTCCGGTGATCGAGGATTGCAGCCAGGCGCACGGGGCGACGTTGGGCGGGCGGAAGCTGGGCAGCATCACCGAGGTTTCGTGCTTCAGCCTCTATCCGACCAAGAACCTGGGCGCGCTGGGCGATGGCGGGGTGCTGGCGACCAATGACGAGGCGCTGGCGACGCGGATCGGGGCGCTGCGGCAGTATGGCTGGCACCAGCACTACATTTCCGACGAATGCGGGGTGAATTCGCGGCTGGACGAGATCCAGGCGGCGATCCTGCGCGTGAAGTTGACACGTCTGGACGCCAACAACGCGCGGCGGCAGGCGATCGCGGCTTCGTATGACGCGGCGCTGCCCGCGGGGTTGGCGGCGCCGGTGCGGCGGGACGGGGCGACGCATGTGTTTCACCAGTATGTGCTGCGCAGCACGGAGCGCGCGGCGATCCAGGCGAAGCTGCGGGAGGTGGGCATAGCGACGGGCATCCATTATCCGATGCCGGTGCATACGCAGCCGGCCTACAAGGGGCGCATCGCGCTCGGGCCGGCTTCGTGCCGCGCCAGCGAACAGGCTTCGGCGGAGGTGTTCAGCCTGCCGATGTTCCCCGAACTGAGCGACGAGCAGGTCGGCCAGGTCTGCGCGGCCTTGCGCATTCTCTGAGGCGTGCCGCATCCTTCCGGCCAGCAACCGGAAGGACCGTCATGCCCCGTATCGTCACCGTCGGCGTCGCCCAGCTCGGCCCGATTCCGCGCAGCCAGTCGCGCCCGGACGTGGTGCTGCGGCTGCTGGCGTTGATGGAGGATGCGGCGCGCGGCGGGTGCGACCTGATCGTGTATCCCGAGGCGGCGCTGACGGCGTTCTTTCCGCACTGGATGGTGGAGGGCGAGCAGGAGCTCGACAGCTATTTCGAGGCGGCGATGCCGAATGCCGACGTGCAGCCGTTGTTCGACGCGGCGCGGCGGCTGCGGATCGGATTTCATCTCGGATATTGCGAACTGGAATTCTCGACCGGGAAGAAGCGGCGGTTCAACACCTCGATCCTGGTCGACAAGGACGGGGCGATTGTCGGCAAGTACCGGAAAATCCATCTGCCGGGCGGGCATGACTATATCCCGGGCAATCCGTTCCAGAACCTGGAGAAGCGCTACTTCGAGGTGGGCGACCTCGGCTGGCCGGTGTGGGAGGCGTTCGGCGGGCGGGTCGGCATGATGATCTGCAACGACCGCCGCTGGCCCGAGGCCTATCGCGTCATGGGGCTGCAAGGGGTGGAGCTGATCGTGCTCGGCTACAACACGCCGGTCCACAACCCGGCGATGCCGGAGACCGACGATCTCGGCAATTTCCACAACCAGATCGTGATGTCGGCCGGCGCCTACCAGAATGGCTGCTTCGTGGTCGGGGTGGCGAAGGCCGGTGTCGAGGAAGGGGTGGACCAGATCGGGCAATCGTCGGTGTTCGCGCCGTCCGGCGAGTTGCTGGTGCGCTGCGTGACGCTGGGCGACGAATTGCAGATCGCGCGCTGCGATCTTGACCTGTGTGCCAGCTACAAGACCTCGATCTTCAACTTCGCCAAGCACCGGCGCACGGAGCATTACGGGCTCATTGTGGAGCGGACCGGGGCGGGGGATGTGTTGGGTAGGTAAGAAAGGATGTTCTTTTTTGAAAAAAAGAACCAAAAAATTTTTCCCCCTTGGGCCGTGACTCCCGGCGCCATCGGGTAGAGTCTTTTTGCTTCTTTTTCTTCAGAAAAAGAAGGCCTTGCTTGCTTAGGGTGTAAAGGGAAACGACCATGGACGCATTCAGGCAGGCGGTTCTGTCCGCCCTTCCGGACGATCACGCCAGTGCCACGCTGGCCGGGCGGGTGTGGCGGCCGGAGGTGTCTGGCCCGAGCGTGATCGCCGTGCGCGGCGGCGAGGCGTTCGACATTACGGCCGGTTTCGCGACCATGCGCGATTTGTGCGAGCAGCCGGATCCGGGCGCGGCGCTGCGGGCGGCGAAGGGCGAGAGCCTGGGCCCGGTCGGCGACATTCTTGCCAACACGCCGCCCGAGGGGCGCGATGGGTCGCGGCCGTGGCTGTTGGCGCCGATCGACCTGCAGGCGGTGAAGGCGGCGGGGGTGACGTTTCCGATTTCCATGCTGGAGCGGGTGATCGAGGAGCGGGCGCGCGGCGATCTCGAGGCCGCCGCGGGGCTGCGGGCGGAGGTGACCGCGCTGATCGGCGACGATCTCGCCAGCCTCAAGCCAGGCTCGCCGGAAGCGGTGAAGCTGAAGGAGATGCTGATCGCGCGCGGGGCATGGAGCCAGTATCTCGAGGTGGGCATTGGCCCGGATGCGGAGATCTTCACCAAGGCGCAGCCGATGGCGGCGATCGGCACCGGCATGGATGCGGGGGTGAATCCCGTCAGCACCTGGAACAACCCGGAGCCGGAGGTGGTGCTGGTGGTGGCCAGCGACGGGCGCATCGTCGGTGCCACGCTGGGCAACGACGTGAATCTGCGGGACGTGGAGGGGCGCTCGGCGCTGCTGCTGTCCAAGGCGAAGGACAACAACGCCTCGGCGGCGGTGGGGCCGTTCATCCGGTTTCTCGACGGGGGCTTCGGGCTGGATGATATCCGCACCACCACCGTGTCGCTGACCGTGGCGGGCACCGACAATTTCCGGCTGGAGGGATCGTCGTCGATGACGAAGATCGCGCGCGACATCACCGACCTGGCCGGGCAGATGGTCAACGCGCATCACCGCTTCCCCGATGGCGCGGTGCTGTTCTGCGGCACGATGTTCGCGCCGATCGACGACCGCGACGCGCCGGGCAAGGGGTTCACCCACAAGACCGGCGATATCGTCACGATCGCTACGCCGCGGCTGGGCCGGCTGGTGAACCGCATCCGGCCGACGGACCAGTGCGCGCCGTGGGATTTCGGGCCGGGCGCGCTGATGCGCAACCTGGCGCGGCGGGGGGTGCTGTAGCGGGGGCTATCGCGCCGGCCTGACGGACCTGAGCGGCACCACCTGGGCGCCGGCTGACGTGCGGGCGAGCCATGCCGGCACCTCGTCGGGCGGCATCGGCCGGGCGTAGAGGAAGCCCTGGGCCGTGTCGCAGCCGATGCCCAGCAGCATGCGCGCCTGGGCGAGCGTCTCCACCCCCTCGCCCACCACTTCCAGCCCCAGGCCGTGCGCGAGCGAGACGGTGGCGCGCACGATCTCCTCGGCGCGGGAGTCCACGCCCAGGCCCTGCACGAAGCGCTTGTCCAGCTTCACCGCGTCGAGCGGCAGGCGCAGCAGCTGCGACAGGCCGGAATTTCCGGTGCCGAAATCATCGAGCACCAGCCGCGCGCCCTGGCCGCGCAGGGCGGCGAGCTGCTGCAGGGTGTGGTCGCTGACGCGGTCCAGCAGGACTTCCTCGGTGATCTCCACCTCCACGTCGCGCAGCGACAGCCCGGCATGGGCGACCTGGCGGGCGATCACCGCCGCGATGTTGTCGCGCGCGACCTCCACCGCCGAGAGGTTCAGCGCGAGCCGGCCGACCGCGAGGCCCTGGCGGCGCAGCGCGGCCATCGCTTCCAGCGCGCGCAGGCGCACGGCATTGCCGAGCACGACGATGCGCTCGGGCCCGATGATGTCGAGCAGCTCCGCCGGGGGCACCGGGCCGGTACTTGGGTCGGACCAGCGCGCCAGCGCCTCCATTGCCAGCACGCGCGGCGCGCCGGCGGCGTGCGGCTGCAGCGCCACGATCGGCTGCAGGTGCGCCTGGATGCCGGCCACGATCGGGCCCGTGGTCGCCGCGTCGAAGGCGCGGATCACCGCGGAGGCATGCAGGAGGCGCGCGGCATCCTCCCGGCTGGACCAGCCGACGCCGCCGCGGTCGTCGCGCTTGGCGCGGCCCAGCGCCGCATCGGCCGCGCGCAGCAGGACCTCGGCCTCGTTCGCCACGGTGGGGGCCATCGCCACGCCCAGCGTCGCGCCGAGGCGCAGGGATCGCTCGCCGAACGGCACGGGTGCGTTCAGCGCGATGGCGATGCGCTGGGCGACATGCCGGGCCTGGTTCGGGCTGTCCACGCCGACCAGGATGGCGGCGAACTCGTCGCCGCCGGTGCGCGCCACGATGTCGCCCTCGCGGACGGCCACGCGCAGCCGGGCGGCGGCGGCGCACAGCAGCGCGTCGCCGGCGGCATGGCCCTCGGCGTCGTTGATCTCCTTGAAGTGGTCGAGATCGAGCAGGATCGCCGCCAGCTTCTGGCCGCTGCGCAACGCCGCGGTCAGCTTGGCGGTGAGGGCGCGACGGTTCGGCAGGCCGGTCAGCGCGTCAGTGTGGGCCATCTCGTCGCTGTGGTGGAGGGCGCGGCGCAATTCCAGGGTGGAGGTGACCGCGCGGGCCAGCACCTGCAGCGTGCGCACCATGTCGGCATCGTGGTCGCGCGGCTCGCGGTCGATCACGCACAGCGTGCCCAGGGCATGGCCATCCGCATTGACCAGCGGGACGCCGAGATAGGCGCGGAACTGCAGCTCCCCGGTCACCAGCGGGTTGTCGACGAAGCGGCTGTCCTGCCGCGCATCCGGCACCGACAGGTGGCGGGCGCCCTCCAGGATGGCGTGGGCGCAGAAGGCGTGGTCGCGCGGCGTCTCGCTCACCGCCAGGCCTTCGCTCGCCAGGAACCACTGCCGGTCGTGGTCGACCAGCGACACCAGGGCGATCGGGCTGCGGGTGAGATGGGCGGCGAGATGCACGATCTCCTGCACGGTGGTGTCCGCGGCGGTGTCCAGCACGGCATAGGAATGCAGCGCCGCGAGCCGTTCGGTCTCGGTCAGGGCATGGGGGGCAGGGGGCATCTGGACTCCGGGCATTGGTCGGCTTTGGCCCGCGCAACCGGCCGAACCGTGCGGATGAGTCTCAGATGCCAGTTAAGAAGATGTATTTTTCCGAATGTAACCGAATCAGTATGCGAATCGCGGCTCCGGCAGGCCGCGCACGCCGACATCGATGGCGAACAGGGCGCCGGCCGCCGGTTGGCGCGCGCGTTCGTCCTCGCCGAGGTTCTGCCAGGCCGAGGTGATGAACAGCGTGCCCAGCCCCGGCCCGCCGAAGGCGCAGCTGGTGATGTTGCTGGCCGGCACCGGCACCACGCGATCGACCGTGCCGTCCGGCGCGAAGCGGGTGACGCGCCAGCCGTTGTAGTTGGCACTCCACAGGTAGCCTTCCGCATCCACCGTCCCGCCATCGGCGACCAGCGGGGCGGGCAGGGTGGCGAACACGCGCCGCTCGCCGATGGCCCCGGTCGCGGGCTCATAGGGGAAGGCCCAGATCACGCGCTTCGGGCTGTCGGAGAAATACATCGTCCGCCCGTCCGGCGACCAGCACAGCGAGTTCGGGATCTCGATGCCGTCGAGCACCTTGGTGCAGCCGCGCTCGTCCAGCCGGTAGAGGAAGCCGTCCGCCTTCTCGTCGCCGGCGCGCATGGTGCCGACCCAGAAGCGGCCCTGGCGGTCGCACTTGCCGTCGTTGAAGCGCAGCCCGGCATGGTGGCCCGGGGCGTCGGCCAGCCTGGTGATCGCCCCGGTCGCCGGATCGAACACGCTGAGGGCCGATTTCAGCGCGACCAGGATGCCGCCCGCCTCGCGCAGCGCCAGCGAGCCGACCGGCTCCGGCATCGGCCACGTCGTCACATGCCCGGCCGCATCGAGCCGGCGCACCGCCGGGGCGCGGATGTCGACCCAGTACAGCGCGCCCTCGCGCGGGCACCAGACCGGCCCCTCGCCCAGCATGTCCAGCGTGTCGCCCACCCGCTTCAAGCCCGCCATGGCCTTGCTCCCGCATCTTGTCGCCCGTGGTCCAGCCTGTCACAAAACACGCGGCATACACAGGGGATGGGCATGGCGCGGAGCAACATCGACCACGAGTTCCAGAACCTGCACGAGTTCATCAAGGCGGCGCATCTGCGGCTCAACCGCTTCATCTGGGACTACCTGGTCGGCGGCGCGGAAACCGAGACCACCGTCAAGCGCAACCGCCTGGCGCTGGACAGCATCGCCTTCCGGCCGCGCGCGCTGGTCGATGTGTCCGAGATCGACACCGGCGCGGATTTCTTCGGCCGCGACATCCGCCTGCCCGTCGCCCTCGCCCCAGTCGGCTCGCTCGAATCCTTCGAGGCCGGCGGCGGCGCCACGGTGGCCAAGGCGGCCGGGGACTACGGCGTGCCGATGTTCGTCTCTTCCGTCACCCAGCCGGGGCTGGAGACGATCGCCAAGGCCGGCAGCGGGCCGAAGGTGTTCCAGCTGTATGTGCGCGGCGACGACGACTGGATCGGCGACCATGTGAAGCGCGCCGTCGATGCCGGCTACGACGCCTTCTGCCTCACCGTCGACACAGCCCATCTCTCGCGGCGCGAGCGCGACGTGGCCAAGCGCTTCCGCAAGCCGTGGCAGGCGCGCAATGCCGGCATGGAGTTCCAGGCGGGGCTGAACTGGAAGAACGTCGAGACCTTCAAGGCGCGCCACAAGATCCCGCTGATCGTCAAGGGCATCGCGACGCGCGAGGACGCCGCCCGGGCCGCCGAGATGGGGGTGGAGGTCGTCTATGTGTCCAACCACGGCGGCCGCCAGCTCGACCACGGCCGCGGCGCGCTCGACGCCTTGCCCGAGGTGGTTGAGGCGGTGGCCGGACGCTGCAAGGTCTATGTCGATGGCGGCTTCTCGCGCGGCACCGACATCCTGAAGGGCATCGCCCTCGGCGCCGACCTCGTGGTCGTCGGCCGGCTCTACCTCTACGGCCTGGCCGCCGACGGCGCCGCCGGCGTGGTGCGGCTGCTGGAGATCCTGGAGGACGAGGTGACCGTGGCGCTCGGGCTGTGCGGCGCGCCCAGCTTCAGGGATCTCGACCGATCCTTCTTGCATCCTGCTCCGTCCGTGACCGAACCGGACGTGCACAGCGCCTTTCCGCTGCTGCGCCTGGGCGAGGGGTACTAGCGCCGCCGCATAGCCGCGCCGTCTCGCCGCTGGTAGCATCGCCGGCCCAACTCGGAGTGCCGGCCTTGCCCACGCTCTATTTCGAGGACCTCTCCCTCGGCCTGACCTGGCGCGCCGGCCCCGTCGCGGTCACCGAGGCCGACATCATCGCCTTTGCCCGGCAGTTCGACCCGCAGCCGTTCCACACCGACCCCGAGGCCGCCGCCGCCCATCGCCTGTTCCGCGGCCTGGCCGCCAGCGGATGGCATACGGCGGCGATCTCGATGCGCCTGTTCGCCACCGCCGAGCATGTCATCGCCGGCGGCATCATCGGCAACGGCATCGACGAGCTGCGCTGGCCGCGCCCGGTCCGCCCCGGGGACAGCCTGTCCCTCAGCTGCGAGGTGGTCGAGCTGCGCCCGCCCGCCGCCGGCAAGTCGGTCGGCTGGGCGCGGCTGCGCAACACCACGACCAACCAGAACGACGAGCCCGTGCAGTCGCTGGTCGCCACCCTCTCCGTGCCCCGTCGACCGCAAGGCTGAACATGTCGCTCGCGCCCCCCGCCTACAGCCACGCCGCCCCCGAGCCTGGCACGCTCACCGAGCTTGCCCCCGGCATCCTCTGGCTGCGCCTCGCGCTGCCTTTCGCGCTCAATCACGTCAACATCCACATCATCGACGACGGCACCGGCTGGACCATCATCGACAGCGGCGTCGCCAACGACGCGACGCGCGCCGTGTGGGAGGAGATGCTCGCGGGCAGGCTGGCCGGGCGCCCGGTCAATCGCCTGGTCATCACCCATTTCCACCCGGACCATGTCGGCCTCGGCGGCTGGCTGGCGGAGAAATGCGGCGTTGGCGTCACCATGAGCCAAACCGAGTATTTCCAGTCCCGCCTCTCGCGCGGCCGCGCCGGCGGGGTGGACGGCAGCACGCACAATCCGTTCTACATCCGCCATGGCCTGAACGCGGAGGAACTCCACGCCGTCACGGTGCGCGGTGATTCCTACCAGCGCCTGACCGTCGACCTGCCGGTCAACTACACCCGAATCCGCGCCGGCGACGTGCTGAACCTCGGCGGGCGCCGCTTCGAGGTGCTGACCGGCGCGGGCCATGCGCTGGAGCAGGTCATGCTGCTGAACCGCGAGGAGGGCATCTTCCTGCCCACCGACCAGGTCATCGGCCACATCTCGCCCAATGTCGGCGTGCACGCCATCGAGCCGGAAGCGGACGCGCTGGCGGATTTCCTCGCCTCGCTGCGCGACCTGCGCGCCACCGTGCCGGCCGAGGTGCTCACCGCCCCCGCCCATGGCCGCCCGTTCCACGGCCTGCACGACCGCATCGACACGCTGATCCTGCACCACCGCGAGCGCTGCGACCTGGTGGCCACGGCGATCCGGGCCGGCGCCAGCACTACCGCTGGCATCATGCCCACGCTGTTCAACCGCAAGCTGGACCCGCACCAGATGGGCTTCGCCTTCGGCGAGGCGCTGGCGCACGTCAACCACATGCTGGCGCTCGGCGAACTCCGCGGCGAGACCGACGGCGACGGCATCCTGCGCCTGTCCGTCGCATGAGCGAGACCACCGGCACGCTGCGCCACGCCGGCAACGACCTCGCCTGGGCGCACCTGCCCGGGCGCGGCCCCACGATCGTGTTCCTGCCCGGCTTCAAGTCCGACATGGAAGGCAGCAAGGCGACCCACCTGCGCGACTGGGCGGCGGGGCAGGGTAGGGCGATGCTCCGCCTCGACTATTCCGGCCACGGAAAAAGCACCGGCGCCTTCGAAGCCGGCACCATCGGCAACTGGACCGCCGACGCCCGCGCAGTCATCGAAGCGCGCGCGCCCGGGCCACTGCTGCTCGTCGGCTCGTCCATGGGCGGCTGGATCGCCCTGCTGCTTGCCCGCGCCATGCCCGACCGCGTCACCGCCCTCGTCGGCCTGGCCGCCGCGCCGGACTTCACCCAGCCGTTCCTCGCCTCCCTCTCCGCCCAGGAACGCGCCACGCTCGACGCACAGGGCCACATCGACCGCCCGAGCCTCTACGGCGACCCCTACCGCTTCACCCGCGCCCTGCTGATGGACGGCGCGGCGCAAAGCCTGCTGCACGCGCCGATTCCGGTGCGTTGCCCCGTCCGCCTGCTCCAGGGCCAGGAGGACCCCGACGTGCCCTGGCAAACCGCCCTGCGCACCGCCGAACGGCTTGAGTCGACCGATGTCGAAACCATCCTGGTGAAGGATGGCGACCACCGGCTGTCGCGGCCTGGGGACCTCGCGCTGCTGACGCGGGTTGTTGAAGCGCTTCTTTTTTGAAAAAAAGAAGCAAAAAACTTTTTGCCCATTTGCACGGTGCCTCATGCGTCCAGCGCGATGCAAATGGGTAAAGTTTTTTTGCTTCTTTTTGTTCACAAAAAGAAGGCGCTTCCTTCCTTGATGGCCTTCAACCCCTCCCGATAGCTGGGATACCGCCACCGATACCCCAGCATCTCCTGCGTCCGCGCGCTCGAAACCTTGCGGTTCTCCGCCCAGAAGCTGCGCGCCATCGGGCTCATCCCCGCCAGCGCGTCGTCGAATGCGACGGCCGGCGGCAGCGGCGCGCCCAGCAGCCGCGCCGCCTCCTCGATCACGGCCGCACTTTCCGCCGGTTCGTCGTCCGCCAGGTGCAGCACCCGCACGCCCGACGCGAGCGTTTGCCCCATCGCCGCCAGCACCGCGCCGGCGATGTCGTCCACATGGATGCGCCCGAACGCATGCCCCGGCTTCACCACGCGCCGCGCCCGGCCGGCCCTGATGTCCTCGAACGCCGAGCGGCCGGGCCCATAGATGCCCGCCACCCGGAACAGGTCGACCGCCACGCTCCCGGCCAAGCCTGCCCAGCCCTGTTCCGCCGCCACGCGCCGCGCCGACCGGGCCTGGCCGGGCGCCACCGGTGTTGTTTCGTCCACCCAGGCGCCGCCACGGTCGCCATACACGCCGGTGGTCGAAAGATAGCCCGCCCACCGCAAGGTGGCGCATGCGGCCAGCGCCGGACCATAGGCGGCCAGCACCGGATCGCCCGCCTCGTCCGGCGCCGCCGTCGCCAGCACATGCGTCACGCCATCCGGCAGCTTCGCGCCGAAGTGCTGCATCGCCACGCCCTGCGGCGCCGCCACGCGCGAGGGATCGCGGCTCGTCGCACTCACCCGCACCCCCTTCGCCAAGGCCAATTGCGCCACCGCGCTGCCGGAATAGCCCAGGCCGAACACCAGCAGATGCAATTTCCGATCCTTCCCGTTTGCCGCCCGCTCCAGGCGCAGACTACACTGTGTCCATCATGAACGCTCGCCACGCCCTTCCGGCCGCCGCCCTGCTCCTGGCCGCGGCCATCGGCGGGTGGATGCTGCTGGCCACCCCGCCGATCGAGAGCGCCGAGGCCGACCTGATCCTGCCCCTGCCGCCCATGCCGCCGCGCATCGCCGGGGGGCTGGAATATGAACGCTGCCTCGGCCTGCTCGCCACCGAGCCCGAAACCGCCGCCACCAACGCCCGCGCCTGGGCCGAGCGCGGCGGCGGCGAGCCCGCCAGCCACTGCCTCGCCCTCTCCCGTCTCGCCCGCGGCGAACCGGCGGACGCCGCCGAGGAGCTCGAGCGCCTGGCCGCCGCCAGCCCGTCGCCGCCCGCCACCCGCGCCGCCCTGTTCGAACAGGCGACCCAGGCCTGGCTCATGGCCGGCAACCCCGCCCGCGCCTACGCCGCCGCCGCCCAGGCCCTGGCCCTCGGCCCAGACGATCCTGCCCTGCTGATCGGCCATGCCACCGCCGCCACCCAGCTCGACCGCCACGCCGAAGCCGCCGACGACCTCGCCCGCGCGCTGCGCCTCGACCCGCGCCGCCCCGACGCGCTGATCCGCCGCGCCGCCGCGCTCCGCCGCCTCGACCGCATCGCCGAGGCCCAGGCCGACGCCGATGCCGCCCTGGCACTCGACCCGGACAACCCAGAGGCCCTGCTCGAACGCGGCATCCTGCGCCAGCGCGGCGGCGATGACGCAGGGGCGCGCACCGACTGGCAACGCGCGATCGCCCTGGCGCCGGATACGCCGACCGCCGATCTTGCGCGGCAGAACCTCGCGCTGCTGGAGGCGGGGCCAAGCCAGTAAGAGTCTTCTTTTTCTGAAGAAAAAGAAGCAAAAAGACTTTCATCCATGGCGCTGGGATTCACGGGCGCAAAGGGAAGAAAAGTTTTTTGGTTCTTTTTTTCAAAAAAGAACTGCTTGCTTTACCCCAACCCCGCCACCGCCACCGTCAACACGCCGAGCCCCAGGTTCACCGCAATCAGCGTCCGGATGCGCCCCACCGCCTCGGCCGCCCCCGCCGCGTCGCCCGCTTCCAGCGCCGCGCGCATGGCCCGCCACGGCCCCAGCACGATCGCCACGAACAGCACGGCCATGATCAGCCCGGTCAGGTGCATCACATGCACCGTCCAGTAGGCGCCCTTGAACCCGCCGAACCCCCAGAACAGCAGCCCGTAGCCGCTCAGCAGCACGATCGGCATGGCGTGCCATACGATGAGGAAGAACCGCCGGAACACCTGCCCATGCAGCGCCAGGCGCTGCGGCGGTTCCAGCACCGAGAGGCTCGGCCGCAGCACCAGCAGGGCGAAGAACATCCCGCCCACCCAGACCACCGCCCCCAGCAGGTGCAGCGCCTTCAGAAGTCCCACGCCCGTCATGTCAGCAACCCCCTGATTTCGTCCAGCACGGCCCGCAATTCCCGCGCCGCCACGCTGCGCGGCGCCGTCTCCGTCACCCCGAGCCCCTTCGCGAAGGCGCCGGCGAAGCCCACCCGGTTGCCCAGTGTCGCCGCCAGCACCGGCAATTCCTGGCGCGCCATCTCGGCCTCCACCGCCGCCCGAAGGCTGCCACTGGCCGGCGCCCGGTTCAGCACCAGCCGGAACGCCCGCTTCTCGTCGCGCGCCAGCTTCAGCGTGGCTTCCGCCGCCCACAGGTCGGGCGGGCTCGGCTGCACCGGCACCAGCACCAGGTCGGCCGCGCGGATCGCCGTGCGCGCGTCGCTCTCCACCTGCGGCGCGCTGTCGACGATCAACACGTCGTGCGACCGCCGCAGCCGCTCGATCTCGGCCGGCAACCGCCAGCCCGACAACTCGGACAGCGCGATTTCCGTCGCACCGGACCGCTCCGCCCGCAGCGCGTGCCAGCGCGCCAGGCTCCGCTGCGGGTCGATATCCAGGATCGCCACCCGCGCCCCTTCCGCCAGCGCGGCCGCGAGGTTCGCCGCCAGCGTCGTCTTGCCCGCGCCGCCCTTCTGCTGCGCCACCGTGATCACCACCGACATCGCGATTCGCTCCGTCTGCCCAAGCCGCTTCTACCGCAAGCGAGACGGCCCGTGTCGCCCTTCTCGCCGCGCCCTGGCATAGAGGGCGCGCACAATGTCGCGGAGACCGCCATGCAGGACCTCCTGACTCCCGCCGAGATGGCACAGGCCGATGCCAAAGCGGTGGCCACCGGAACGCCGGTCGCAGTGCTGATGGAGCGGGCCGGCTGGGCGGTGGCCCAGGCCATCCGCGCGCGCTTCCGACCATGCCGCGTGCTGGTCGCCGCCGGCCCCGGCAACAACGGCGGCGACGGCTACGTGGCCGCCCGACTCCTGGCGCGCGAAGGCTGGCCCGTCGCCGTTGCGGCCCTTTCGCCCCCGCGCGGCGATGCCGCCAAAGCCGCCGCGCGCTGGCATGGCTCCACCCTTCCCTTCACCCCCGAACACGCCGCCCGCGCCGACCTAGTGGTCGATGCCGTGTTCGGCGCCGGCCTCGCCCGCGACCTGCCGCCCGAGGTCGCCGCCGTCCTTGCCGCCGCCCCCCGCATCGTCGCCATCGACGTCCCCAGCGGCCTCGACGGCGCCACCGGCGCGACGCGTGGCAGCGTCGCCCAAGCCGATCTGACCGTCACCTTTCACCGCCGCAAGCCAGGCCACCTGTTGCTGCCCGGCCGCCAACTCTGCGGCGAGCTGGTGCTGGCCGAGATCGGCATCCCCGCCGGCCACCCCGTGGTCCGCACCTGGCGCAACACGCCGGCGCTCTGGACCCGCCCCGGCCCCGGGCCCGGTGACCACAAATACACCCGCGGCCACGTGACCATCCTCGGCGGCGCGGCGATGACCGGCGCCGCCCGCCTCGCCGCCGCGGCCGCCCGGCGCATCGGCGCCGGCATGCTCACCATCGCCAGCCCGCCGGACGCCGCCGCCACCTACCGCGCCGCCGACCCCGGCGTGATCGTCGCCACCGAACCGCTCGAAACCCTGCTGGCCGATCCCCGCCGCAATGTCTGGCTCGCCGGCCCCGGCCTCGGCGCGCTGGCCGCCCGCGCCGACCTGCCCATCCTGCTGGCCGCCAACCGCCTCACCGTGCTGGACGCCGACGCCCTGCGCGGCCCCGCCGAAGCCCTGCGCGGCGCCACCGTGCTGACCCCCCATGCCGGCGAGTTCGCCCGCGTCTTCGGCGCCCCTGGCGCAGACCGCCTCGCCGCCGTCCGCGAAGCCGCCGCCTTCACCGGCGCGGTCGTGCTGCTGAAAGGCGCCGACACCATCATCGCCGCGCCGGACGGCCGCGCCGCCATCAACGACAACGCCCCGCCCTGGCTCGCCACCGCCGGCGCCGGCGACGTGCTGGCGGGCCTCGTTGCCGGCCTCCTCGCCCAGGGCATTCCCGCGTGGGAGGCCACGTGCGCCGCCGCCTTCCTGCACGGTCAGGCGGCCTACCAGGCCGGCCCCGGCCTGATCGCCGAGGACCTCGTCACAGCCCTCGCAACGCCCGCCCCGCCAGCTCCAGGTCGGTCGCCGCATCCCCCCCGTCGCTGATCGTCCAAGCGGCCGACAACCCACATACCGCCGCGAGCCACGCCAGCACCCGCCGGGGCGAAATCCCCGTCAACGCCGCCACCAACGCCACCTGCCGCTCCATCCGCCCCGGCGCCAGCGCCCGCGCGGCATCGGGGTTGCGCAGCAGCGCGGCGAACTCGAAGCCGCGTTCCCCCCAAAGCCCCTTCGGATCGATCGCCTTCCACCCGGCCGCGCCGAATGCCAGCACGTTGCCGTGGTGCAGGTCGCCATGCAGCACGCCCTCGTCCACGGGATCGTCCAGCAACCCGCGCGCCACGGACGCGCAGTCCGCCAACGCCCCGCCCCGCGCCGCCAGCAGCGCGCGGAACCACCGGCGCAGCGGCACCAGCCGGGGCAGGGGGCCCGTCGCCGCCCGCAACCGTCCTGCCACCGCCACGATCGCCCGCGTCGCAGCGTCGTCGTCCACCACCACCAGCGACCCGCCGGAAGCCCGCTCCATCAGCAGCGCCGGACCCCGCCGCGCCAGCACCGACGCCGCCCCCGCGCCGCCCCATGCCTGCATCAGCCGCCCGCCGCGCGCCTCTTCCAGCGTATGCGCCAGCTTCAGCATCAGCGCCACGCCATCGCGCCGCACCGGCACCAGCGTGCTCGAAGGCGTCGTGAACGCCGCCCCGTCCGCCTCCAGCCGCCACGCCGCCATCACCCGCGCGACGGCGGGCACCTCGCTCACCCCGGCAGCGTGCTCGGCGCGAAGGGCCGCTCCAGCGCCCGCTCCACCATCATCAGCCGGTCCTGGCCGTAGAACATCTCGCCATCGACCACATAGCTCGGCGACCCCAGCACACGGGCCGCGATCGCCGCCTCCGTCCCGGCCGCGAACGCCGCCTGCGTCTCGGGCGCCAGCGCGGCAGCGAGCAGCGGCGCCGGATCGATCCCGCATTCCCGCGCGATCGCCCCCAGCACGGCCGGATCGCCGATATCCCGGTCGTCGCGCCACAGCGCCTGCAGCACCGCATGGTGCAGCGTGTCCACGTCCGCCCCCTGCGCCTGGGCCGCGATCACGAAGCCCGAGGGCAGCGCCCGGTCCCCGTAATGGTGCGTCGGATCGACCAGCGCCGGAATGCCGAGATATTCGCTCCACCGCTCGATCTCGCGCCCGAACTGGTAGCGCCGCACCGTGGGCGACCGCTCCGAGAACGGCTGGCTCCCCGCCGCCGGCAGCACGCGCGACAGATCCACCGGCCGGTGCACCAGGGTCCGCCCGAACCGCCGCGCCAGCGCCACGATCCGCGCCGCCCCGAAATACGCGTAGATCGACCGCGTCGAATAATAATACTCGATCACCTTCGCCATGCCGCCCGTCTCCCTTTCCGGTGCATCATGGAGCACCGCCGCCCACCTCACGGCAAGCTTCGTTGGCGATTGCCACACGGCAACGCTATCGTCCCCTGGCCACTCCAGGAGGACCCATGGCCGACCTCGCCACCCCTACGCTCCCCGCCGGCGGCCTCCTCGACCGCGCCATCCGCCGCATCACCGATGCCTGGCGCGACATGGCCGCCGCCGTCGCCCCCACCGGGGACGAAAGCATCCCCGCCCAGATGCGCGCCTGCCTCGCGGCCCGCGGCGGAGAGGTCAGCGCCCGCAACCGCGCCGCCAAGCTCGGCGAGGCCTATCTCGCCGCCGACGCCGAAGGCCGCCGCGCCTTCCTGCGCGAACTCGCCAGCTTCGACGCCGACCCCGCCGCCATCGCCGCCGCCGCCGCCCGCCTGTCCGAAGCGGCCGAGGATCCCGGTGCCCGCGCCGCCGCCACCGCCGCCCTGCGCCGCGCCCTCGAACCCCCGCGCCTGCGCCTGCTCACCCAGTTCACCACCATCCCCGACGGCGTGAAGTTCCTCGTCGACCTGCGGGCGGAACTCCTCGCCCTGCGCGACGCCGACGCCTCGCTCGCCGGGCTCGAGGCCGATTTGCGCACCCTGCTCGCCGCCTGGTTCGACATCGGCTTCCTCGACCTGCAGCGCATCGACTGGAACGCGCCCGCCGCCCTGCTGGAAAAGCTCGTCGGCTACGAGGCCGTCCACGAGATCCGCGGCTGGCGCGACCTCAAGAACCGCCTGGATTCCGACCGCCGCTGCTACGCCTTCTTCCACCCGCGCATGCCGAACGAACCGCTCATCTTCGTCGAGATCGCCCTCGTCCAGGGCCTCGCCGGCTCGGTCCAGGCGCTGCTCGACCAGAAGGCCCCGGTGCTCGACCCGCGCGAGGCCGACACCGCCATCTTCTATTCCATCAGCAACTGCCAGAAGGGCCTGGCCGGCATCTCCTTCGGCAACTTCCTCATCAAGCGCGTGGTCGAGGTGCTCTCCGCCGAGTTCCGCGACATCACCGCCTTCGCCACCCTCTCCCCCATCCCCGGCTTCCGCCGCTGGCTCGACACCACGCTCGCCAAGGCCCCGCCCGACCTGTTCCGCGACGGCGAGGCCGCCATCCTCCAGGCCGCCATTCCCGACGCCCCGAACGCCGCCGCGGCGCTGGCCGCCCTGCTCGCCCGCCGCGCCTGGGTGCGCGACCCGGCCACCACGAAACTTCTGGAGCCGGTGTTGCTCCGCCTCTGCGCGCACTACCTGCTGAACGAGGGCCGCGGCAAGCGCGCCGCCGACCCGGTCGCCCATTTCCACCTCTCCAACGGTGCCCGCATCGAGCGCCTCTGCCCGCTCGCCGACACCTCCGAGAAGGGGGTGAAGGAATCAGCGGCGCTGATGGTCAACTACCTCTACGATCCCGCCCGGATCGAACAGCACCACGAAGACTACGCCGGCGAAGGCAAGCGCAACGCCGCCCAGGCAATCCGGCGCCTGCTCAAGCCCTAGGGGGAACGACGCCGATGAACGAGATGCCGCTGAAACTCGCCCCGTCTTCCCCCGCCGACACCGATCCGCGCCGCATCGCCCTGCTGCACCAGGTCGAGCGCAAGCTGCTCTGGCTCTCCTCCTGGATGATCCACAACGCCAACCACATCCGCCCCAACCGCGACGGCCTCAAGGTCGGCGGCCACCAGGCCTCCTGCGCCTCCTGCATCTCGATCCTCACCGCGCTCTACTTCGCCATCCTCCGCCCGCAGGACCGCGTGGCCGTGAAACCGCACGCCGGCCCGGTCTTCCACGCCATCAACTACCTGCTCGGCCGCCAGTCGCGCGAAAAGCTGTCCACCCTGCGCCAGCTCGGCGGCATCCAGTCCTACCCCTCGCGCACCAAGGACGGCCCGGAGGTCGACTTCTCCACCGGCTCGGTCGGCCTCGGCGTGGCACTGACCAGCTTTTCCTCCCTCATCCAGGACTACGTCCGCCTGCACAACCTCGCCGCCGAACCCCTCCCCCCCGGCCGCCACATCGCCATCGCCGGCGATGCGGAGTTGGACGAGGGCAACATCTACGAAGCCCTGCTCGAAGGCTGGAAGCACGACATCCGCAACGTCTGGTGGATCATCGACTACAACCGCCAGAGCCTCGACAGCGTCGTCCCCGACCGCCTGTTCGGCCGCATCGAGGGCCTGTTCCGCGACATGGGCTGGAACGTCGTCACCCTCAAATACGGCCGCAAGCTCGAAGCCGCCTTCGCCCGCCCCGGCGGCGAGGCCCTGCGCCGCTTCATCGACGACTGCCCGAACTCGCT
>CAMDGX010000069.1 GCA_945897825.1 Asaia bogorensis
AGTCCTTCGGGACCTTCATCGACGGGCTTTACAAGGCGTTCATGGAGCTGGACTGCGCCGTGGTGGAGGTCAACCCGCTGGTGGTCACCGCCGCCGGCGAGGTGGTGGCGCTCGATGCCAAGGTCAGCTTCGACGACAACGCGCTGTATCGCCACCCCGACCTCGAGAAGCTGCGCGACGAGGCGGAGGAGGACCCCAAGGAGCTGGAGGCCGCCAAATACGCGCTGAACTACGTGGCGCTGGACGGCACCATCGGCTGCATGGTCAACGGCGCGGGCTTGGCCATGGCCACCATGGACATCATCAAGCTGTATGGCGCCGCGCCCGCCAACTTCCTCGACGTCGGCGGCGGCGCCACCAAGGAGCGGGTGACGGCGGCGTTCAAGATCATCCTGTCCGATCCCAACGTGGAGGGCATCCTGGTCAACATCTTCGGCGGCATCATGCGCTGCGACGTGATCGCCGAGGGCGTTGTGGCGGCCGCACGGGAGGTATCGCTCAGCGTGCCCCTGGTGGTTCGCCTCGAAGGCACCAATGTGGAACTCGGCAAGGAGATCATGGCCCGCTCCGGCCTGCCGATCATCTCCGCCGACAACCTCGCCGACGCTGCCGAGAAGGTGGTGCGCGCCGTGAAGGAAGCTGCCTGATGGCCGTTCTGGTCGACGCGAACACCAAGGTCATCACCCAGGGCTTCACCGGCGCCCAGGGCACGTTCCATTCCGAACAGGCCCAGGCCTACGGCACCAAGATGATGGGCGGGGTGACACCCGGGAAGGGCGGCGCCACCCATATCGGCCTGCCCGTGTTCGACACGGTGGCCCAGGCCGTCGCCGCCACCGGGGCGACGGCCACCGCCATCTACGTCCCGCCTCCCTTCGCCGCCGACGCCATCCTGGAGGCGATCGACGCCGAGTTGCCGCTGATCGTCTGCATCACCGAGGGCATCCCGGTGCTGGACATGGTGCGGGTGAAGCGCGCCCTCTCCGGCAGCAAGTCGCGCCTGATCGGCCCGAACTGCCCGGGCGTTATCACGCCGGACGCCTGCAAGATCGGCATCATGCCCGGCCATATCCACCGCCGCGGCAAGGTCGGCATCGTTTCGCGCTCCGGCACGTTGACCTATGAGGCGGTGGCGCAAACCACGGCCGCCGGCCTTGGCCAGAGCACCTGCGTCGGCATCGGCGGCGACCCGGTGAAGGGCACCGACTTCATCGAGGTGCTGGAGATGTTCCTGGCCGATCCCGAGACCGAGATGATCATCATGATCGGCGAGATCGGCGGCCAGAGCGAGATCAACGCGGCCGAGTTCCTGGCGAGGAACAAGGTCAAGAAGCCCACCGTCGGCTTCATCGCCGGCGCCACCGCCCCCCCGGGCCGGCGCATGGGCCATGCGGGCGCGGTGATCAGCGGCGGCAACGACACCGCGGCGGCGAAGTTCGAGGCGATGCGCCAGGCCGGCATCCACGTGGCCGAAAGCCCCGCGGCGCTGGGCAGCACGATGGTCGAGGCGCTCAAGCGCTGATCTGACGGACAAGGGCGGGGCACCGCCCGGACTGCGGCACACGGCGCCAGATGCCGGGCCGTGCAGCGAAGCGGGGCAGACGGCCGTGAGCCGGCGCCGCTTCGCGATGGGAAACGGAGAGTGACTTCCCTGGCCCCGGTGGGCAGCCGCCGGGCGCCAAACTGCTACGAGGAACGGGTCATGGCCGGCGTGGATCTTCTCGCTACCGCCTTCAACGGTGCCAACGCGGCATTCATCGCCGAGCTCTATGCCCGCTGGGTCGCCAACCCCGGCGCGGTGGACGCAAGTTTCGCGGAGCTGTTCGCGGCGCTGAACGACGAGAGCCGCGCCATCCTGGCCGATGCCTCCGGCGCCTCCTGGGCACCGCGCGCGTGGTCCGGCGATTCACCCGAAACCGCGCCGCCGGTCGCCGCGAAGGGTCGCGACACCAAGGGCGCGAAGGACAAGCCCGCGCCGACCTCCCCTGCCACCGCTCCCGCCGTCCCGACGCCCACGCCCGATGAACTGCGCGCCGCCACCAAGGACAGCCTGCGCGCGCTGATGATGATCCGCACCTACCGCGTGCGCGGCCACCTGGAAGCCCAGCTCGACCCGCTCGGCCTGCAGATGCCCCCGCCGCACCCGGAGCTGGACCCGGCGACCTACGGCTTCACCGAAGCCGACATGGACCGGCCGATCTTCATCGATCACGTGCTCGGCCTGGAGGTCGCCACCCCGCGCCAGATCCTCAAGGTGCTGCGCGAGACCTATTGCGGCCCCATCGGCGTCGAGTTCATGCACATCCAGGACCCCGACCAGAAGGCGTGGATCCAGCGCCGGGTGGAGGGCGCGCCCTGGGTGAGCGCGTTCGATGCCGAACAGAAAAAAACCATCCTGAAGCAGCTGACCGAGGCCGAGGGCCTGGAAGCCTTCTGCCAGCGCCGCTTCGTCGGCACCAAGCGCTTCGGGCTCGAGGGCGGCGAAGTGACCATCCCCGCGCTGCAGATGATCATCGAGACGGCCGCGAAGGGCGGCGTCAACGAGATCGCCATCGGCATGCCGCATCGCGGCCGGCTGAACACCCTCGTGAACGTGGTCAAGAAGCCCTACACGCAGCTGTTCAGCGAATTCGGCGGCGAGAGCTTCAAGCCCGACGACGTGCAGGGCTCCGGCGACGTGAAATACCACCTCGGCACCTCGGTGGACGTCGAGATCGCCGGCAACAAGATGCATCTCTCGCTCCAGCCCAACCCCTCCCATCTCGAGGCCGTCGATCCTGTCGTGGTCGGCAAGGTGCGCGCGCGCCAGGACATGGCCGGCGACACCCATGCCCGCCGCTCCGTCATGGGCATCCTTATGCATGGCGACGCGGCCTTCGCCGGGCAGGGCCTGGTGTACGAGACGCTGGCGATGAGCCAGCTGATCGGCTACCGCACCGGCGGCACCGTGCACCTGATCGTCAACAACCAGATCGGCTTCACCACGGTCCCGGCCCACGCCTATTCCGGCCTCTACTGCACCGATGTCGCCAAGGCGATCCAGGCGCCGATCCTGCACGTCAACGGCGACAACCCGGAGGCGGTCGTGTGGGCCGCGCGGATGGCCACCGAGTTCCGCATGGAGTTCGGCTGCGACTTCGTGCTCGACATCGTCTGCTACCGCCGCCACGGCCACAACGAGACCGACGAGCCCGCCTTCACCCAGCCGATCATGTACAAGGCGATCAAGGAGCTGCGCACCACCCGCACCCTTTACGCCGACCGCCTGATCGCCGAGGGCGCACTGACTCCCTACGACGCCAAGTCGATGTGGGACGAGTTCGCCAGCCAGCTGGAGGATGCCTACCAGGCCGCCCAGACCTACAAGCCGAACAAGGCCGACTGGCTGGAAGGCCACTGGTCCGGCCTGTCCACGCCGGAGAAGGAATCCGAGTGGGCCGACGGCGACACGTCCGCCACCGATGACATGCTCAAGCGCGTGGGCGCCGCGATTAGCACCCCACCGGCCGATTTCGACCTGAACAGCAAGATCGCCCGCCAGCTCGACGCCAAGCGCACCGCGATCCAAACCGGCCAGGGCGTCGACTGGGCCACCGGCGAGGCGCTCGCCTTCGGCACCCTGCTGGTCGAGGGCCACCGCGTTCGCCTGTCCGGCGAGGACACCCAGCGCGGCACCTTCAGCCAGCGCCACGCCGTGCTGATCGACCAGACCAACCAGAACGAATACACGCCGCTGAACAACATCCAGCCCGAGCAGGCCCGCATCGAGGTCTACAACTCGCTGCTCTCCGAAGTTGGCGTGCTCGGCTTCGAATACGGCTACACCCTGGCCGACCCGCGCACGCTCGTGCTGTGGGAAGCCCAGTTCGGCGACTTCGCCAACGGCGCGCAGGTCATCATCGACCAGTTCGTGGCCTCCGGCGAGACCAAGTGGCTGCGCATGTCCGGCCTGGTGATGCTGCTGCCGCACGGCCACGAGGGCCAGGGGCCGGAGCATTCCTCCGCCCGGCTGGAGCGCTACCTCCAGCTCTGCGCCGAGCGCAACATGGCGGTGTGCAACATCACCACCCCGGCCAACTACTTCCACGCCCTGCGCCGGCAGATGAAGCGCAACTACCGCAAGCCGCTGGTGCTGATGACGCCGAAATCGCTGCTGCGGCACAAGCTCGCCGTCTCGCCGCTGGCTGATTTCGCCCCCGGCAGCCGCTTCCAGTACGTCATCCCCGAGACCGACTCGATCGCCGCTCCCGAGGAGGTGAAGCGCGTGGTGCTGTGCACCGGCAAGGTCTACTACGACCTGCTGGAGGCGCGCCGCGCCCGCGGCATCAAGGACGTGGCGATCGTGCGCATCGAGCAGCTCTATCCCTTCCCGGTCATCTCCCTGCCCAAGGCGCTCGCCCCCTACCGCAATGCCGAGGTGGTGTGGTGCCAGGAGGAGCCGAAGAACAACGGCGCCTGGTACCACGTCGACCGCCGCATCGAGGAGGTGTTGGAGCCGCTGGGCATCGCCGCCAAACGCCCCCGCCTCGTCAGCCGCAAGGCCGCCGCCAGCCCGGCGACGGGTCTCGCCAAGGTGCACGCCGCCGAACAGGCTGCGCTGGTTGATGAAGCGCTGACCGTTTCGTAAATCCTCCGCCCTCCCTGCACGACCAAGAACTGGATCACTTCGCATGGCGACCGAGATCAAGGTGCCCACCCTGGGCGAAAGCGTCACCACCGCCACGGTCGCGCGCTGGATGAAGAAGCCCGGCGAGGCAGTGGCGGCCGACGAGCCGCTGGTCGAGCTTGAAACCGACAAGGTCACCGTCGAGGTCGGCGCCCCGATGGCCGGCACACTCAGCGAGATCGTGGTCGATACCGGCGGCGAGGTCAGCGTCGGCACCGTGCTCGGCCTGGTGTCGGAGGGCGGGGCGGTGAAGGCCGCGCCGGCCAACGTGCATGCCCATCCGGCCGCCAACCCGCCCCCCGGGGTCAATCCGCCGCCGACCCCCTCCGGCCCGGTGGCGCGCCCCGCCACCCCGCCGGCCGATGTCGTCGCCCCGCTGCCTGCGGCCGCCAAGATGATGGCCGATCGCGGCGTGGCCTCCGAGGCGCTCGGCATCGGCACCGGCAAGGACGGCCGCATCACCAAGGGCGACGTGCTGGATTTCCTGGCCCGCCCCGCCGCTGCCCCTGCCGCGCCGGCCCCCGCCGCGAAGGCCCCGCGCGCCGCCGATGCCGGCGAGGAGCGGGTGAAGATGACCCGCCTGCGCAAAACCATCGCCGCGCGCCTCAAGGAAGCCCAGAACACGGCGGCCATGCTCACCACCTTCAACGAGGTGGACATGTCGGCCGCGATGGCCCTGCGCGCCGAATACCGCGATGCTTTCGAGAAGAAGCACAACGGCATCCGCCTTGGCTTCATGGGCTTCTTCGTGAAGGCCTGCGTCGCCGCGCTGAAGGAATTCCCGGCGGTGAACGCCGAGATCGACGGCGACGAGATCGTCTACAAGAACTTCGTCCACATGGGCATCGCCGTCGGCGGCGCCAACGGCCTCGTCGTGCCGGTGATCCGCCACGCCGACCAGATGAGCCTCGCCCAGGTCGAGAAATCCGTCTCCGATTTCGGCCGCCGCGCCCGCGACGGCGCGCTGAAGCTCGATGAACTCACCGGCGGCACCTTCAGCATCACCAACGGCGGCGTCTATGGCTCGCTGATGTCCACCCCGATCCTGAACCCGCCGCAGTCCGGCATCCTGGGCATGCACAAGATCCAGGACCGCCCGATGGCCATCGCCGGCAAGGTCGAGATCCGCCCGATGATGTACCTGGCGATGAGCTACGACCACCGCATCGTCGACGGCAAGGAAGCCGTCAGCTTCCTGGTGCGTGTCAAGGAAAGCATCGAAGACCCACGTCGCCTGCTGCTCGAAATCTGAAGACAGGAAGCATCTTCTTTTTCTGAATAAAAAGAAGCAAAAAGACTTCCATCCATTTTGCACCCGCCTCTCCCTGGAATCACGGGTGCCAATGGGTAAAGTTTTTTTGCTTCTTTTTGTTCACAAAAAGAAGACCCTTCCTTCCTTCCCTTCCTGGAGGGCCCCCTCATGCCCGAATCATTCGACCTGATCGTCATCGGCGCCGGCCCCGGTGGCTATGTGTGTGCCATCCGCGCCGCCCAGCTCGGCATGAAGGTGGCTTGCGTCGAGCAGCGCGACACGCTCGGCGGCACCTGCCTCAATGTCGGCTGCATCCCCTCCAAGGCGCTGCTGCATTCCTCGGAGAAGTTCTCTGAAGCCCAGCACGGCCTCGCCGCCCACGGCGTCATGGTCGAGGGCGTGAAGCTCGACCTCGCCCGGATGCAGGCACGCAAGGCCGAGGTGGTCGGCGCCAACACCAAGGGTGTCGAGTTCCTGTTCAAGAAGAACAAGGTCACCTGGCTCAAGGGCACCGGGCGAATCCTGGGTCAAGGTCGCGTCGACGTCGCCGGCACCGAATACGCCACCAAGCACATCGTCATCGCCACCGGCAGCGACAGCTCCCCGCTCCCCGGCATCGCGGTCGACGAGAAGCGCATCGTCACCTCCACCGGCGCGCTGGAGCTGGAGAGCGTGCCCGGCCACATGGTCGTCATCGGCGGCGGCGTCATCGGCCTCGAGCTCGGCAGCGTCTGGAAGCGCCTCGGCGCGCAGGTCACGGTGGTGGAGTTCCTCGACCGCCTGATCCCCGGAAACGACGGCGAGGTCGCCAAGCAGTTCGAGCGCGTGCTCACCCGCAAGGGCATGAAGTTCCGCCTGTCCACCAAGGTCACCGGCGCGAAGCTGGAAGGCGAGCAGGTCGCCCTCACCCTCGAATCGCTCAAGAAGGGCACCACCGAAACCATCACCGCCGACATCGTCCTGCTTGCCGTCGGCCGCCGCCCGCACACCGAGGGGCTGGGCCTGGCCGAGGCCGGCGTGGCAACCGACGCCCGCGGCCGCATCATCACCGACGCGAACTTCGCCACCAACGTCCCCGGCATACATGCCGTCGGCGACGTGATCGCCGGCCCGATGCTGGCGCACAAGGCGGAGGAGGAAGGCGTCGCCGTCGCCGAGATCCTCGCCGGCCAGCACGGCCACGTGAACTACAACGCCATCCCCGGCGTCATCTACACCTGGCCCGAAGTCGCCTCCGTCGGCCAGACCGAGGAACAGCTCAAGGAAGCCGGCATCGAGTACAACGTCGGCAAGTTCCCCTTCACCGCCAACGGCCGCGCCCGCGCGCTGGGCATGACCGACGGCTTCGTGAAGGTCCTGGCCGACAAGAAATCCGACCGCGTGCTGGGCTGCCACATCCTCGGCCCTGAAGCCGGCACGCTGATCGCCGAGATGGCCATCGCCATCGAATTCGGTGCCTCGTCGGAGGATATCGGCCGCATCTGCCACGCCCACCCGACGCTGAACGAGGTGGTCAAGGAGGCCGCGCTTGCGGTCGAGGGCCGGGCGCTGCACATCTAGCGGATGAACGCATCCCCGCTTGCCCTCACCCCCCCGCTTGCGCTGACGATGGGCGACCCGGCCGGCATTGGCGGCGAGTTGTCCGTCAAGGCTTGGCTCGCCCGCCGCGCCGGCCGCCCCTTCGTGGCGCTGGACGACCCCGACCGCCTGGCCGGCATCGCCGCCGCGATGGGCCTCGCCGTGCCGGTCCGCGCGGTGAACTCCCTGGCCCAGGGTGCCGACACCTTCGCCGAGGCGCTCCCTGTCCTGCCGATCCGCCTTGCCGCCCCCGCCGTGCCCGGCGCGCCCAACCCCGCCAACGCCGCCGCCGTCATCGCCTCCATCGAGCAGGCCACGAAACTCACCCTCGCCGGCGAAGCGGGCGCCGTCGTCACCAACCCGATCCACAAATCCACCCTCTACGGCACCGGCTTCGCCCATCCCGGCCACACCGAGTTCCTCGCCGCCCTGACCGGCGCCCCCTTGCCGGTCATGATGCTGGCCAGCCCCGGCCTGCGCGTCGTGCCGATCACCGTGCACGCCTCGCTGCGCCGCATGCTGGAGATGATCACCCAGGAGCGCATCGTCGCCGTCACCCGCGTCACCATCGAGGCCCTGCGCACCCACTGGGGCATCGCCCGCCCCCGCGTCGCCATCGCCGGCCTCAACCCCCACGCCGGCGAGGACGGCACGATGGGCGAGGAGGAAATCACCATCATCGCCCCCGCCATCGCGCAGCTTCGCGCCGAGGGCCACGACGTCACCGGCCCCTTCGCCGCCGACAGCATGTTCACCCCGGAGATGCGCGCCCGCTACGACGTGGCGATGGGCATGTACCACGACCAGGCGCTCATCCCGCTGAAAACCCTCGACATGCACCACGGCGTCAACACCACGCTCGGCCTGCCGATCATCCGCACCTCACCGGACCACGGCACTGCCTTCAACATCGCCGGCCGCGGCATCGCCGACCCGACCAGCCTGATCGCGGCAATCGATCTGGCGGCGGAGCTGAGCAAGTAAGTCTTCTTTTTCTGTAGAAAAAGAAGCAAAAAGACTTTCACCCATTTGCACCCGGCCCTCCACGGAAAGCCGTGCGCAAACGGATGAAGTTTTTTTGCTTCTTTTTGTTCACAAAAAGAAGACTCTTCCTAGAACTTCGCCCGCACCCCCGCCAATACCCGCGGCCCCGGAATCTGGAATCCGTTCGCCGCCTCGAACCGCGAACCCCCAAGGTTTCGCCCATCGACGAACAGCGTCATCCCCGGCGCCACCGCGTAGCTCGCGGAGACATTCGCGACCAGTCCCGGCTTGGCCCGCCCCACGCCGGTGGGAAACCCGTTGTCGTCGATCAGGAAATCCTGGAACGGCCCAGACCATGTCAGCTCCGGCGCGATCACCAGCCCCGGCAGCGGAGTCAGCCGCAGGCTCGCCGTGCCTTGGTTCTGCGGCCGCCGCAGCAGCCGCGCGCGGGTCTGCAGGTCGCGCGCGTCGGTGTAGGTGTAGGTCAGCACTGCCTCCGCCCATGGTGCCGGCCGCAGCGTCAGACTCGCCTCCACGCCATGGCTGCGCGCCCGGCTGACGTTGCGGGTGGTGGCGGCGGTGAAGCTGGCGTTGAACACCGTGCTGATCAGGTCGCTGACGCGGTTGTCGAAATACGTCACCTCCAGCGTCGCGAGGTCCCGCCGCCCGCCGCCCGGAACGTCGACCGCCACGCCGGCTTCCCATCCCTGGCTGCGCTCCGGCCGCAGGTTCGGGTTGCCGCGGTAACCGAAATTGTCGAGCCCAAACAGGTCGAACAAGGACGGCGCCTTGAACGCGGTGCCATACGCGACCTTCAGCCGCGACCACGCCTCCGGCACCGCCAGCACCGCCCCGGTGCGCCAGGTCGTCGCCCCGCCGCCATAGCGCGATTCCTGGTGGCGCAGATCGGCGGTCAGCGTCAGCCGCCCGAACAGCGTCGTCTGCCCGCCCGCATGGCCCGCCGTGCTGGTCGCCGAGGCCTGCACCGCGTTGCGATACGGCGAGCCGAACGACGCGAGATCGAGCGTGTTGCGCGCCGAATCCAGCACATGCTCCACCCCGAAGCGCAGCGACGAGTCCGTCGCCGCCCGCCATTCCGGCAGCCGCACGGTGTTGCTCCACTGCGCCACCGTCCGCACGCCGCGATAGCGCGTGTTGGCGCTGGCCTGGTTCGGATCGGCCGCTTCCAACTGCTGCGTGTAGTGGCGGAAGGAGCGCGTATGCGCCAGCACCACCGACGTCTCCCACGCCCCGTCGAAGAACAGCCCGGATGCGCCCACCCGCCCTTGCGCGTTCTGGTCGCGCCCGAAATAGCGCCGGCTGTCGAAGGCCGGGAATCCGGTATCGTCCAGCCCGAACCGCGCCGTGCGAACGCGCACAGCGCCGAACACCCGCGTGGTGTCGGTCGGCGCCACGCCGATCTCCAGCGCCCCCAGCGCGCCCTCGTAGCCGTCGCGCTCGCCGGTATGCACGCGCATCCGCCGCGGCGTGTTGTCGAAGCCGCGCTCCGCCCGCGCCTCGGCCTGCAGGTTCCAGTCGAACCGCCCACTGCGCCCCGACAGCCCCGCCGACCCCTGCGCCGCCAGCGGCAGCCCGACCGCCAGGCTCGCCGTGCCCTGGCTCGGCCCCTTGCCCCGCCGGGAGATCAGGTTGACCACTCCGCCGATCGCGCCGGAGCCATAGATCCCCGACATCGGCCCGCGCACCACCTCGATGCGCTCAACATCCGCCAGCGTATCCACGCCGAAGTTGAACAACCCGCCGGAATCAGCCGGATCGTTCAGCGGAATGCCGTCGCGCAGCACCAGCGTGTGGTTGGAATTGGTCCCGCGCGTGAACGCGCTGGCATTGCCGCCGAACCCGCCGGACGGCACCAGCCGCATCCCCGGCACCGCCGACAACGCCTCGGACAATGTCGTGTAGCCGCGCGTCTCGATCATCGCGCGGTCGATCACCGTCACCCCGGCGGGAATCCGCTCCACCAGCGTCGGCACCCTTGTTGCGGTCACCACGCTCTCGGGCAACACGGTACCCTGTGCAGCAACGGGTCGGGACAGTGCAGGCAAGGTCGCGGCGCAAAGCACCGTGGCCAGAAGAAGTCGGCGCATACATGCCTCCAGGCACGGCACCCCATGGAAAGGTGCCAGGGTCAGGGACGGCTGCCGCCTACGGGTCTTTCTCCCGCTGCGCCGGTGCACCTCGCCCGGAGCGCGCGCGCAGTCTCGATGCCGGCCGGTCTCCTGGCTCGCGGCTCCCGGAGGGTCTCCCCTCCCCAGCCAGGCCCGCCTTCTCGCCCGCAAAAGGGCAATGGCACGTTGGGCCCGGCTCGCCGCCGACAGTTGCGAGGGCAGCCGCGCTGCGACAGGTTGCCCCGCCGGTCGCGTTCCCGTTTCAGCCCTTGCGGGCCACCTGCATCTGCGCCAACCCTAGGCGGTCGCCCCGAACATGAAAAGGGCGCCATGTCGCACCGGAGACCACGCCGCATGACCGCCGATCGCCTCAAGGGCCGCCTGCCTGCCTTCCCCCGCCTGCTCGGCATGGAACTCACCGCCACCGAAACCGACCGCGTCGCCGGCACGCTGGAGGTCCGCGAGGAGGTGACCAACGGCACCGGCGCCATCCACGGCGGCGCGCTGATGGCCTTCGCCGATACGCTCGGCGCCATCGGCACCATCCTCAACCTGCCCGAAGGCGCGCAGACCACCACGCTCGAAAGCAAGACCAACTTCATCGCCCCGGCCATGATCGGCATGGTCCTCACCGGCGAAGCCACGCCCATCCACCGCGGCCGCACCACGATGATCTGGCAAACCCGCATCACCCGTGCCGACGGACGCCTCGTCGCGATGGTGACGCAGACGCAGCTGGTGATGCCGAAAGCCTAGCAAGAATGTTCTTTTTTGAAAAAAAGAACCAAAAAACTTTTATCCCTTTGCACCATGCTCGACAGGTTCAGCCGGGTGCCATGGAAGGAAAGTCTTTTTGCTTCTTTTTCTTCAGAAAAAGAAGAATCTTGCTTCCTTCCCCCCCATGCACGCCATCCTGACCGTCGCCTTCCCGGTCTTCGCCCTGGTCGGCCTCGGCTGGCTCGGCGGAAGGCGGCGCCTGCTCGGCCCGCACGGCACCGCGGCGCTGAACGGTTTCGTCACTTGGTTCGCCTTGCCGGCCATGCTGTTCACCGCCCTGGCCCGCGTGCGGCTGGAGGAGATCCTGAACCTCTCCTTCGTCGTGGTGTTCGGCGGCAGCATGTTCGCCACCTACCTGGCCGGCATGCTCGCTGCCCGCCTCGTCGCCCGCGCCGGCCTCGCGCACATGAGCCTGCACGGCCTTGCCGCCGCCTTCGGCAACACCGGCTACATGGGCATCCCGCTCTGCATCGCCGCTTTCGGCCCGCAGGGCGCGCTGCCGGCGACGCTCGCGGTGGTGCTGGGCGCGGCCGGGTTGTTGACGCTGGCGCTGGTGCTGGCCGAGTTCGGCGGCGACAACCCCCCCGCCTCCCGCGCCGCCGCCCTGGCCCGCGTCGCCGGGGCCATCGCGCGCAGCCCGATCATGCAGGCCGTCGCCCTGGGCCTGCTGGTCTCCACCCTCGCCCTGCCGATCCCGGCCCCGATCCAGCGCTTCCTCGATCTTCTGGCCGGTGCCGCCGGCCCCTGCGCGCTGTTCGCCATCGGCCATTTCCTCAGCGAGCAGTCGATCGGCCGGGAATGGCGCGAGGTCGGCTGGGCCACCTTCGGCAAGATCCTGCTGCAACCAGCCCTCGCCTTTGCGCTGCTCGCCGCAGTCCCGCCGATGGACGACATGTGGATGAAATCCGCCCTGCTGCTCGCCGCCCTGCCGAGTGCGGCCAACTGCTTCGTCCTGGCCAAGGACTACGACCGCTTCGTTGCCGGCGCCTCGGCCACCATCCTGCTCTCCACCGTCGCCTCGGTGTTCACCGTCTCGGCGCTCGTGGTGCTGCTGCGCATCGGCTGAGCCCCCACCGCGCTTGCAGCATCCGCCCGCTCTGGCTATGCCGCAGTGCAACAAGACAGAACATGGTGGGCCACATGGCACTGAGCGAGCCGGTCAAGCGCGAGGCGATGCACACGCGGCGCATCGAGGTGCAAGGCTTCCTGCGCGAGGACGGGTTGATGGACGTCGATGCGCGGCTGGTCGACACCAAGCCCTACACCTTCGCCAACGAGGAAAGCGGCGAGATCCCCGCCGGCCGCCCGCTGCACGAGATGCTGGTGCGCATGACGGTGGACGAGCACCTGGTCATCGTCGCCTGCGAGGCCGTCACGCTGCACAGCCCCTACGCCAATTGCGGCGGCGGGGCGGAGAACATGGGCGTGCTGGCCGGCCTCGCGCTGAAGGCCGGCTTCCTGAAGGCCGCCAACGAGCGCCTGCGCGGCCCGCTCGGCTGCACCCATATCCGCGAGATGCTGCAGCAGATCGCCACCGTCGCGCATCAGACCATGTGGCCGGTGCGCGAACGCCAGCGCGCCCGCAAGCTGGCCGCGGCCCAGCGCGAAAACCCCAGCCTGGTCGTCCGCGCCGACCCCGGCGAGGATGACGGCTCGATCCGCCTGCTGAACACCTGCTTTGCCTATTCCAGCGCCGGCGCCGTGGTCCGCCAACGCTGGCCCCACCTCTACACCGGCGCCGACCACGCGGGGGCCGACGCGGCCGAGGCAGGGGGCACCCAAAGGGAGGGCGCCCCCGCCAAGGCCGGCTGAACCGTCAGCCGGCCCGGGCCGTCGTGTTCAGCTGAGCGGCGCCTGGTCCGAACTGCGCTGCGCCGCCCGCCACGGCGACTCGGGCGCATCGGCCAGTTGCTCCAGCAAGCCATGCCCGGCCATGCGGTGGCCGTCCTCGCTGGCGGCGTTGCGGAAATAGGTCAGCACGAAAACCCGCACCGCACTGGTGCGCCCGCCCGGATGGCCGCGCCGCTCGATGGACTTCACGAGATCCGCCAGCGTCATGGATTCGCGATGGCAGATCTCCTCCAGCGCCGACCACAGCTCCGGCTCGAGGCGCATGCTCGTCCGGCCGTTGGTTGAAGTTACGTTCCGATTGACAAGTCGGCTTGAGCTCATGTTGCCCTCCCATACTGGACGCCTGCAACTAGATGCTGGCGACATACGATTGGTTCCGGCACATCCCGTAGTCGTGATCACGACATGCATGCAGATTTAGCGATCCGTTCACGGCCCAATTCCACCCCAAATCGGGCAGTCCACGGGGATGTGAACGGATGCAGACCTGCGCAGCGGCGAAAAACCGCCGAGCGATGCAAAACGTCTACTTGTGGAGACTTAACGCGGTCTTTGAAGCGTGCGGCGTGTCTCGCCGCGCGATCACGACCCGGCGGCGCGGTCCTGCTCGTCCGGTGTGCGCAGCGTCAGCGCCAGCGCGTGCAGCCCGCCCTGGAACTCCGCCTCCAGCAGCCCATGCACGGCGCGCGAGCGGGCGATGCGCGTCTGGCCGCGGAATGCCTCCGCCACCACCAGCACGCTGTAATGCGTCTCGCCCCCCGGCCGCGCCCCGGCATGGCCGGCATGCAGCGCGCTGTCGTCGTTCACCCGCACCACGCTGGGGGCGAGGTGCTGGCGCAGCAGGGCTTCGATGCGGTCGGCGCGCGATGTCATGCCGTGGAAATGGGCATGCGCGGCGCGCAGGCAACGGGGCGAGCGAACGCAGCAGCCATTCCGCCCGATTCCAGAATCCCCCTTCCCAAAAGCCCCGTACTTGCCCACAAAACCGGGAATGACCCGACGTTCCCCAAGATCCCGGGCCTATGCGCCCGATCCGGGTGCGCCGGGCCGTTCCTGCGACCTGCCGGGCTGCCTCGCGCCGGGCGGCTACCGCGCGCCGCGCTCGCGCCAGACGCTGAACGAATACTGGTGGTTCTGCCTCGAACACGTCCGCGCCTACAACGCGTCCTGGGATTTCTACAAGGGCATGTCCCCGGCCCAGATCGAGGCCCAGCTGCGCGCCGATACCTCCTGGCAGCGCCCCACCTGGCCGCTCGGCCGCCTCGGTGCCTCCGCCCTGCCGGAAGACGCGCTGCGCGACCCGCTGTCGATCCTTTCCGCCTTGCACGACCGCCCGCGCCGCGCCCAGGCCGACAAGGCCCCGTCCGAACTGCGCGAACCCCTGGCCACGCTCGGCCTCGGCTGGCCGGTCACCATGGAAGAACTCAAGGCGCGCTACCACGAGCTCGCCAAGCGCCACCACCCGGATGCCAACAACGGCGACCGCGCCGCGGAGGAGCGCCTCAAGACGATCAACCTCGCCTACGCCGCCTTGCGCGGCAAGCTCGCCGCCGAGCCACGGATGGCGGCGGCGGGCTGAGTGCTGCTAGTCTGGCCTGATGCGAAACGGGGGCGGCCGACCGGCCGCTCCTCCCTGGCTACACAATGCCGAAACCCGGGAGTATTCTGTCCCGGAAACCACAGGATAGCTGGCTTATGAACCAGGTTGCCCTCTCCGACCGCCCTGCGCCCACGTCGTCCATCGACATGCCGGACACCACCGTCAATGCCCGCGAGGTGTTCGGGATCGACTCCGACATCCAGGTGCCGGCGTTCACGGCCCGCACCGAGCATGTGCCGGAGCTGGACCCGACCTACCGCTTCGACAAGGAAACCACGATGGCGATCGTGGCGGGCTTCGCCTTCAATCGCCGCGTGATGATCCAGGGCTACCACGGCACCGGCAAGTCCACCCACATCGAGCAGGTCGCCGCCCGCCTCAACTGGCCCTGCATCCGCGTGAACCTCGACAGCCACATCAGCCGCATCGACCTGATCGGCAAGGATGCGATCGTCCTCAAGGACGGCAAGCAGATCACCGAGTTCCGCGAAGGCATCCTGCCCTGGGCGCTGCAGCACGCCTGCGCCCTGGTGTTCGACGAGTACGACGCCGGCCGCCCGGACGTGATGTTCGTCATCCAGCGCGTGCTGGAGGTCGAGGGCAAGCTCACCCTGCTCGACCAGAACAAGGTGATCCGCCCGCACCGCAGCTTCCGCCTGTTCGCCACCGCGAACACCGTCGGCCTCGGCGACACCACCGGCCTCTACCACGGCACCCAGCAGATCAACCAAGGCCAGATGGACCGCTGGAACATCGTCTCGACGCTCAACTACCTGCCGCACGGCCAGGAAACCGAGATCGTGATGGCCAAGATGGGCATGGACCCGGCGGACACGAAGGCCAAGAAGCAGGTCGAGAGCATGGTGGCCCTGGCCGACCTCACCCGCGCCGGCTTCATCAACGGCGACATCTCCACCGTGATGAGCCCCCGTACCGTCATCACCTGGGCCGAGAACACCCGCATCTTCAACGACGTGGGCTTCGCCTTCCGCCTCTCCTTCCTCAACAAGTGCGACGAGGCGGAGCGCCAGACGGTGGCCGAGTATTTCCAGCGCTGCTTCAACGCCGAAGTCGCCACCGGCGCGTTCATGAAGCGGTAGTCTTCGGCGTCCCAACCGTGCTCCCGGCGGACCCTCCGCCGGGACGACTTCTACGAGCGAGGCGGCGATGAGCGGCAGCGGATCCGGTTCCAAGGACAACACCCGCACGGAGGAGTTCAAGCGCGCCACCGCCGGCGTGCTGCGCGCCATCGCGCAGAACAACGAGGTGCAGGTCGCCTTCCAGCCCGGCCCCTCGGGCCTGGCCGGCAAGCGCGCCCGCCTGCCGCTGCCCACCCGCGCCCTGCCGGCGCACGAGATGGCCAAGCTGCGCGGTGCGGCCGACAGCCTGGCCCTGCGCCTGCGCCACCACGACGACGCCGTCCACAACGCGCGCATGCCCGCCCGCCGCGAGGCCAAGGACGCCTACGACGCCATCGAGCAGGCCCGTGTCGAGGTCGTCGGCGCCAAGTTCATGTCCGGCGTCGCCAACAACCTGCGCGCCCGCCTCCAGGAGGAGTGCGAGGCCGAAGGCTTCGACCGCATGACCCGCAAGGACCAGCTGCCGATCCACCAGGCGCTCGCCCTGCTGGCCCGCGAGCGCATGTCCGGCGAACCCAGCCCGCCGGCCGCCCAGAAGGTGCTCGATCTCTGGCGCGGCACCCTCGGCGAAGGGGCCGACACCGCGCTCGATGAACTCGCCCGCACCATGGACGACCAGGCCCAGTTCACCCGCGCCGCCCGCAAGCTGCTCGCCGCCATGGATCTCGCCGAGGCCGAGGTCGATGCCGACGAGAACGACGAGAACGACGGCGAGGATGGCGGCGAGCAGTCCGGCCAGCAGGACAACTCGCAGGACAGCGAAGGCCAGTCCGACAGCGAGAGCGAATCCATGCTCGGCGCCCAGCCCGAGGAGATGGAGGGCGAGGCCGCCGACGACGACGGCGCCGACGATTCCGAGGAGGAAGCCGCTGCCGCCGAGGGCGACGACAAGCCCGGCGGCCCGCAGCCGCGCCGCGACAAGCCGCTTGCCGAGAACGAGAACACCTACAAGCCCTACACCCGCAGCTTCGACGAGGAAGTCGACGCCGAGGACCTCTGCGACCCCGAGGAACTCGCCCGCCTGCGCCAGCAGCTCGACCAGCAGCTCCAGCACCTCCAGGGCGTCGTCTCCAAGCTCGCCAACCGCCTGCAGCGCAAGCTGATGGCGCAGCAGCAGCGCAGCTGGGATTTCGACCTCGACGAGGGCATCCTCGATGCCGGCCGCCTCGCCCGCGTCGTCACCAACCCGCTGCTCGCGCTCTCCTTCAAGCAGGAGCGCGACACCGACTTCCGCGACACCGTCGTCTCCCTGCTGATCGACAACTCCGGCTCCATGCGCGGCCGGCCGATCACGGTCGCGGCCATGTGCGGCGACATCCTCAGCCGCACGCTCGAGCGCTGCGCCGTCAAAACCGAGGTGCTCGGCTTCACCACCCGCGCCTGGAAGGGCGGCCAGGCCCGCGAGCGCTGGGTCGCCGACGGCAAGCCGCGCAACCCCGGCCGCCTGAACGATTTGCGCCACATCGTCTACAAGGCCGCCGACGCCCCCTGGCGCCGCTCGCGCAAGAATCTCGGCCTGATGCTGCGCGAGGGCCTGCTCAAGGAGAACATCGACGGCGAGGCGCTGATGTGGGCCTACAAGCGCCTGCTCTCCCGCCCCGAGCACCGCCGCATCCTGATGGTCATCAGCGACGGCGCCCCGGTCGATGACAGCACGCTGTCGGTCAACCCCGGCAACTACCTGGAGAAGCACCTGCGCGAGGTCATCCGCGACATCGAGAACCGCGACGCCGTGGAACTCATCGCCATCGGCATCGGCCACGACGTGACGCGCTACTACCGCCGCGCCGTCACCATCGTCGATGCCGAGGAACTCGGCGGCACCATGATGAAGAAGCTCACCGAGCTGTTCGACGAAGACGCCGCCGCCGCCTGGGCCCGCGCCAGCATGGAACGCGCCGCCCTGGTCGCCTGACCGCAAGCTGTCCGCCGCCATGGTCCGCGTGCTCTTCGCGCTGGACCTCGGCGGCGGCTACGGCCACCTGCGCCGCGTCACCCCGCTCGCCGACCTCCTGGCCGGGCGGGGCCATGCCGTCATGATCGCCTCGCGCGGCTCCGTCTACGCTGCGGAGATCATGGCCGGGCGCACGCATCGCCTGCTCGACGCCCCCGTCATCCGCAATCCGCCCGACCCCGGCGGTCCGGCCGAGAACTGGGCCGAGGTGCTGCTGCGCACCGGCCATGGCGAGCCGGGCGTGCTCGCGCACCTGCTGCGCGAATGGCTGGCGCTCTTCCGGCGGGAACAGCCGGACCTCATCCTGTGCGACTTCGCCCCCGCAGCCTTGCTGGCCGCCCAGGTGGCCGGGCTGCGCAGCATCGACACCGGCTCCGGCTACACCCCGGCGCCGCAGTTGGTGCCGATGCCGCCCACGCGGTTCTGGCTCGGCGTGCCGCAGGCCAGGCTGCTTGAATCCGAGGCCCGCGCCCTGGCGGTGGTGAACGCGGCGCTGGCGGAGATCGGGGCCGCCGCGCTGCCGACGCTGGCCCGTTCGCTGGCCGCGGACCGCGTCGTGCTGAACTGCTTCCCCGAATTCGACCACTACGGCGTGCGGCCGGGTGCCGACTACTACGGCAACGACTTCGCGCTCAACGACGGCGTGGCGGCGGACTGGCCGGCGGGCGCGGGCCCGCGAATCTTCGCCTATCTGCGCGCCGGCAGCCGCGCGATGGCGCCGGTGCTGGCGGTGCTCAAGCGCCTCGGCCTGCCCAGCCTGCTCCATGCCCGCGACCTGCGCCCGGAGCACGAGGCGGTGCTGTCCACCCCCTCCCTGCGCGTCAGCGCCCGCCCGGTGCGCATGGGCGAGGTGGTGGCATCCTGCGCCATGGTGATCTGCCACTCCCCTGCCACCGCCGCGGCCGGGCTGGTGCATGGGCACCCGGTGGTGATGCTGCCCGAGCACGTGGAGCAGACCATGGTCGCGCTGCGCCTGGCGGACCAGGGGTTGGTCCAGGTGCCGGAGCCCGACGAGGTGCAGGTGGAGAAGGCCCTGCGCCATGCCCTGGAGGCACCCGGCCCGCGCACCCGCGCCGCGGCCTTCGCGCAGCACTACCACGGCTTCGATCCCGCCGAGGCGATCGCCTCGGTGGCGGACGATTGCGAGACATTGCTCACGTAGGCATCTATTGCCACGTAGTTAATGTCCGGTTACATAGCAACACTCTGTTAACCGTCTTCGCTGGCGTCGCCATTCCGGGAGTTCATTGTCGTGTCCTTCATTCGCCCCATGCCCGTGCTGCGGGCCACGCTGCTCGCCACCTGCTCCGGCCTTGCCCTTGCCATCGCAGCCCCCCGCGCCGATGCGGCGCCGCTGGTGGGCGTCACCTGGCAGTATGTCATCGAAGGCGGCGCCGTCTCCGACTCGTTCAGCGGTACCGATCCGGTGGAGCTGGACCGGTTTCCGTCGAACAGTTCCGGTAACAGCAGCATCTTCGGCCACCACTACGCCTACGACAACGGCAGCTTCGGCACCGGCTCGTACGGCAGCGGCAACTTCAACAAGTCCGGCACGGCGAGCTGGTCGAACAGCTTCACCAACACCGGCACGACGGCCATCAGCCTCGTCGCCAGCTTCCTGATCGAGAACGGCTCGGTCTACATCGAGAACTACGGCCCCGGCACGGTGACGGCAGGCGTGTCGGCGGAGATCAAGGTCGACGGCAACGCGGTGTTCACCTCCGCCGTCGACATGGAAGTCGTCGATGGCGGCACGGCGCAGCTGACCCAGACCGGCGCTCTGCTCGACTCCCCTTTTGAGAGCCTCAACAACGGCTATGGCAACTACGGCTGGGGCGCGACGCTCGGCACGCTGAACCTCGGCCTGCTGGCGCCCAACCAAACGGTCACGGTCGACTATGTGCTGGCCTCCTACGTCACCAGCAACATCACGACCTGCGGCGGCGGCGGATACGGCTACACCTCCGGCCTCGACAACGGCTACGGCGGCGACGGCTACGGTGGGGACGGTTACGGCGGCGACGGCTATGGCGGCGAGAGTTGCTACTACGCGAACGCGACCGCCCGCATCGGCGACCCGATCGAGGTCCAAGGGCCCGCGTTCGTCGTGTCGATGAACGAAGTCTCCACACCGGAGCCCGCCAGCGCCGCCGTGCTCGGCGCCGGCCTCGCGGCCCTGGCGTTCCGCCGCCGCCGCGCCGCCAAGGCCTGACCGTCCGACGGAAGCCGGGGGCTCAGGCCTCCGGCGGTTCGCCCTGGATCGGGGTGACGCCGCATTCGACCATCAGCGCCGTCACCTCGGCGATCGCCGCCTCGGCCATCGCGGGGTCGTTGCCCTTGGCCACGATCGCCACCCCGTTGCCGCTGGGCCGGTAGTAGGGGTAGCTGCCCAGGTCCAGCGCCGGATAGCGCGCCTGGATCGCCGTCAGCCCCTCGGCGATCACCCCCTCCGCCAGCCGCAGCGCATAGACGCTGCGCGCCACGATCGGCGGCCCGCCGGCCAGCGTCGGCGCCAGATGCCGGAACATCGACTGCATGATCCGCGGCACCCCGGCCATGACATGCACGTTGCCGATGGAAAAGCCCGGCGCCACCGAGATCTCGTTGTCGATCAGGCTCGCCCCGCGCGGCATGGTCGCCATGCGCTGCCGGGCGGCGTTGAACTCGCCGGGCTTGTAGCTCGCCTCCATCCGCGCCCACGCCACCGGATGCGCCTCCCACGGCACCCCGAAGGCGGCGGCGACGCATTCGCTGGTGATGTCGTCATGCGTCGGCCCAATGCCGCCCGTGGTGAACACATGGTCGAATTTCGCGCGGCATTCATTGACCGTGGCGATGATCGTCTCCGCCACGTCGGGAATGACGCGGACCTCGCGCAGCGGAATGCCGATCTCGCCCAGCCCGAGCGCCAGGAAGCGGATATTGGCATCCTGGGTGCGGCCGGACAGCACCTCGTTGCCGATGACCAGCAGGCAGGCGGTGGGGTTGGTGTTGGTCATGTCGGTCCTCACAGGAAATCGCGCAGCAGCGGCACCAGCGGTCGGTCGGCTTCGGGCATCGGATACTCGGCCAGCTTGTCCTTGTGCACCCAGGCCAGCGCCTGGCCCTCCCGCCCGCGCGGCGTGCCGTTCCAGCGCCGGCAGACATACAGCGGCATCAGCAGGTGGAAGCGGGCATAGGCATGGCTGGCGAAGAACAGCGGCGCGAGGCAGTTGGCCGAGACGTCGATGTCCAGCTCCTCCTTCAGCTCGCGGATCAGTGCCGCCTCGGGCGTCTCGCCGGTGTTGAGCTTGCCGCCCGGGAACTCCCACAGCCCGGCCATCTTCTTGCCTTCCGGCCGCCGCGCCAACAGCACCCTCCCGTCGATGTCGACCAGGGCACAGGCGGCGACCAGCAGGATCGGCTTCTCGGTGCCTTCCTCGCGCTCCGGCGCGGAATGGCCGAACAGGTCCTCCCGCGTCGCCTCGAAGCGCAGCACCTTGTGCTCGCCGCCACGGGCCTGGAACCCCTCCATGCCCTCGCCGACATGGCGGAAGCCGATGCGCCGCAGCACGGCGATGGAGCCGGCATTGTCGGTGGCGACGGTGGCCTCCAGCCGCTCGAGGTCGAGATTGGCCAGCGCCCAGCGCGACAGCCGCCCGGCCGCCTCGCTGGCCACGCCATGGCCCCAGAAGCGGCGGCCGACCCAGTAGCCCAGCCGCGCGGTGCGGGCGGCGGCATCGATGCGCAGGCCCATGCCGCCGACGATCACCTCCTTGTCCGCCTCCTGCCCGGTGATCGCCAGGTGATAGGCGCGGCCGGCGGCGATGGAGACATGGGTGGAGGCGATCCATTCGTCGGCCAGGTCGCGCGGATAGGGAAAGGGCACGGCGGCGAGGTTGCGGCAGACCTCCCAGTCGTTGATCAGGCGATGCAACTCCGCCGCGTCCTCGGGGGCGAAGGGGCGCAGGGTGAGGCGCTCGGTGGTCAGCGGCGCGAAGCCGGGGGGGACGATGTCGGTCATGGGGTGGCCGGATGCGGCATGGGGATCAAGTGCCGAAATGTGGCATGCGCCGCAAGAGGGATCACCCCGGGCCGGGCCGCAGCGGCTTGACCATCTCCAGCACGTAGTCGGTAAAGCCCTGGCGGCGGTAGCTGCGCTCGGCGGCCGCGTTGCCGTGGACGACGCCGAGGATGATGCGGGGCATGCCACGGGCGATGGCGCGGCGCTCCGCCTCGGCGATCAGCGCGCGGCCGATGCCCCGGCCGCGATGGGCCTCGCGGACAAACAGGTCGGCCACCAGCGCATGATCGCGCAGCTCCTCACGCACATAGTGGCCCGCGCGCTCGAAGGTGAGGACGAGATGGGCAATGACGGCGCCATCCAGCTCGGCGACCAGAACTGCCCCACCGCTGTCGGCGGCGCGCTGATGGAGACGGTCCATCGCGGCCGTGGCGCCGGCGCGGGTGAGGTTGCGGTCGTGGATGAAGGGGTTCTCGAAGAGGTTGAGCAACTGCTCCTGCTCGTCGAGGGCGGGGCGGTCGGCGGCGGTCGCTTCGCGGATGCGCATGGGAGATCCTAGGGAAGGATCTTCTTTTTTCTGAAGAAAAAAGAAGCAAAAAAGACTTCATCCATTTGCACCTCGTTCGACGCGGAGAGCGAGGGGCAAATGGACAAAAGTTTTTTGGTTCTTTTTTTCAAAAAAGAACCGCTTTCTTATGACCTGTAGCTTCCGTTGATATCGATGTATCCATGGGTCAGGTCGCAGGTCCAGACCGTGGCCTTGCCTTTGCCGAGGCCCATGTCCACGGCGATGTCGACTTCGCGGCCCTTCATGTGGGCGACGACGGGGGTTTCGTCGTAGCCGGGGATCACGGCGCCGTCCTTTGCCATCCAGGTGCCGCCGACGCCGACGCTGAGCTTGTCGCGGTCGGCGGGTTCGCCGGCCTTGCCGACGGCCATGACGATGCGGCCCCAGTTGGCGTCTTCGCCGGCGATGGCGGTTTTCACCAGGGGCGAGTTGGCGATGGCCATGCCGATCCGCTTGGCGGACTTGGCGGTGACGGCGCCGGTGACGTCGATGCGGATCAGCTTCTGGGCACCCTCGCCGTCGCGGGTGACCAGCAGGGCGAGGTCGAGCAGGACTTCGTTCAGGGCGCGCTGGAAATCCTTCAGCTGGGCGGCGGTTTCGGCCTTGGGGTGCTTGGTGGCGCCGGTGGCGAACAGCATGACGGTGTCGGAGGTGGAGGTGTCGCTGTCCACCGTGGTGCAGTTGAAGGTGGTGCCGACGCCTTTGGAGAGCATGGATTGCAGGAGGTCGGCGGGGATCTTGGCGTCGGTGAAGATGAAGCAGAGCATGGTGGCCATGTCGGGCGCGATCATGCCGCTGCCCTTGGCGATGCCGTTGATGCGGACTTCGACGCCGCCGATGGTGGCGGTGCGGGTGCTGCCCTTGGGGAAGGTGTCGGTGGTCATGATGCCGCGGGCGGCGGCTTCCCAGCCGTCGGGGGCGAGGGATTCGTGCAGCTTGGGCAGGGCGGCGGTGAGCTTGGCGTGGGGGAGGACTTCGCCGATGACGCCGGTGGAGGCGAGGAAGACCTGCTTGGCCGGGCAGCCGACGAGCTTGGCGGCGGCGGCGGCGCTGGCCTTGGTGGTCTCGACGCCGGCCTTGCCGGTGAAGACGTTGGCGTTGCCGGCGTTGATGACGACGGCGCGGGCCTTGCCGCCCTTCATGGCCTCGCGGCACCAGTCGATCGGGGCGCCGGGGCATTTGTTGGTGGTGAAGACGCCGGCCACGGTGGTGCCGGCGTCCATTTCGGCCATGACCAGGTCGGTGCGCCCGGTGGTGTAGCGGATGCCGGCGACGGCGGCGCCGAGGCGGACCCCGGCGAGGGGGGGCAGTTCAGGCAGCGGTTGCGCGAGCGGCGAGACGGCGGTGGCCATCGGACGGTTCTCTCCCGGGGGGAATTTGTGCCGCCGAGTCTAGCAGGTGAATGGAGAAAGTGAAGGCGAGGCGGCAACGGTCAGGGGCATCGGCGGCCGCGGCGGTGGGCGAGCAGGCCGGCCAGGGCGAGGCCCAGCAGGGCGGCCGAGGCCGGCTCGGGCACGGGTGCGGGCTCGTCCGGGGCATTGAACAGGTAGAGCACGTTGCCGTTGGACATCGCGTGGGCGCGGGTGGTGCCGGTCTGGTCGATACCGGCGGTGATGTAGAGCCGGCCCTCGGGCACCAGGGTTTCCCACACCGCGCCGGGGGCGAGCGATGGCAGCGCGCCGGGGGCCTGGAGGGCAGCGATGCGGGCGGTGCCGAGGGAGGCGAGGGGGGTGGAGAAGTCGCCCGCCGGCAGCAAGTCGATGCCCAGATGCGGGTTGTCGAGCGGCGCGTCGGTCAGGTTCAGGAACAGCAGCGTGTCGAAGCCGAGGAAATCGTCGGCATAGCCGGTAGGGCCGACATCGGAGCGGACGATCGCGGCGTAGGCCCCGGCGGGGCGGGCGGCCATGATGTCGGCGAAGTCCGGGGCGTCGGCGGTGAGGTCCTCCAGTAGGCCATAGGGACTGGCGCCGCCGGCGAGGTCGGGGATGTAGGGGGTCAGGTTGGTCGTCTGGCCCGGAGCGATGAAGGGGTTCGCGGCGAGCGGGCCCGAGAAGACTTCGGTGTTGGCGCCGGTCACGTCCTGCGGGGCGCCGCCGGCGGTGTTGGTGGAGAGCAGGAACCGCCCGGCGCCGCCATCGGCCCCCGGGGACGCGTCGGCACTGCGGCCGCCGAT
>CAMDGX010000070.1 GCA_945897825.1 Asaia bogorensis
CGGCCCGCACCCCGCCAGCAGCGCCAACCAACCCGCCACCCAGGCCGCACGGCCCCACCCGCCACCTGCCGAATGGTTCATGCCCGTCCGGCCGCATCGCCTGCCCATGCCCATCCCGCCACACTGGCCCGCCCGCGCGGCGCCGCGCAAGTCCCGCCTCCGCCCCGCGCGGTCACAACGTGTGAGAACGTTGTGACCAGCATTGAAGCATCGATTCCAACGGCTTACGTCTGCGTCCCAAGCCGTTCCGTCACGAAGGGAATTCCGAAATGTCCTGGCGCACCCTCCCCGTCCTCGCTGCCGCCCTGCTGACCCTCACGGCCTGCTCGGGCATGTCGAACACCCAGCAGCGCATGCTCAGCGGCGGCGCGATCGGGGCTGCCGGCGGCGTCGCCCTCACCGCGCTGACCGGCGGAAGCCTGGTCGCCGGCGGCCTGATCGGCGGCGCCGGCGGGGCCGCGGTCGGCGCGCTGACCCGGTAGCCCTGCCGCAGGGAGCCCGACCATGGAACCGGAACTCCTCGCCGTCGCCATCGCCATCCTGCTCGCCACCGGCCTGCTGGTCGTCGCCGTGGCCGTCGCGATGGCCGCGCTCCACCCGATCAAGCCACCCGTCTTCGATGACATCCCGCCCACGGCAGCCGCCTGCGGCCCGTCGCATCCTTTGCGGGCCTCCATGCGTTGACCCGGGGCCATGCCAGCGCGGGCGCCCTTCGTTCACGCACGCCGCGCGCACAGCAGGGGAACGCCGATGCGAAATGACCAACTCATGCGATGGACCGCGATAGGCGCCTGCCTGGCCGCCGGGCTGGCCACGGCCGCCCCCGCCCTGGCCGACCCGCGCGGGCGCTACCGTGGCCCGCGCTACCACCACCACTGGGCCCCACCCCCGCCGCGCTACTATCCGCCGCCGGTGCGCTACTACCCGCCCCCGCCGCGCTACCACTACGCCCCGCCGCCGATGTACTACCCGCCACCAGCCTACGTCGCGCCGGGGTTCTCCTTCGGCTTCACCGTCCCGCTGCGCTAGTTCCCCGCCAGGAACCCCATTGCCGCCTGAACCCCGCCCGGGCTGTGTGGAATCCCCGCCGCCCGCAGCCCCATCTCCACGCCCCCCAGCGTGCCGACCAGCTGCAAATCGCCGAAATCGCCGAGGTGCCCGATCCGGAACACCCGGTCGTTCAGCTGCCCGAGCCCGTTGCCCAGCGACATGTTGAACCGCTCCAGGATCGTCGCCCGCAACCCGTTGGCGCTGTGCCCCTCCGGCACCCGCACCGCCGTCAACGACGACGAATAGTGCCGCGGCTCCGCGCACTGCACCTCCAGCCCCCAGGCCCGCACCGCGCGCCGCGTCGCCTCCGCATGCCGGTCATGCCGCGCGAACACGTTCGCCAGCCCCTCCTCCAGCAGCATCCCGCAGGCCGCATCCAGCCCGTACAGCAGGTTCGTCGCCGGCGTGAACGGAAAATACCCCGTCGCATTGGCCGCCAGCATCGGCCGCCAGTCCCAGTAGCTGCGCGGCAGTTTCGCCCCTTCCGCCGCCGCCAGCGCCTTGGCCGAGATCGCGTTGAACGACAGCCCCGGCGGCAGCATCAGCCCCTTCTGCGACCCGGCGATCGTCACATCCACCCCCCACGAATCGTGGCGGTAGTCGATCGACGCCAGCGACGAGATCGTATCCACCATCAGCAGCGCCGGGTGCTTCGCCGCGTCCATCGCCGCCCGCACCTCGTCGATCCGGCTCGTGCACCCCGTCGAGGTCTCGTTGTGCACCACGCACACCGCCTTGATCCGGTGCGCGGAATCCTTCGCCAGCGCCTCCCCGATCGCCCCGGCATCGGCCCCGCGCCGCCAATCCGTCTCGATGAACTCCGGCACCAGCCCCAGCTTGGTCGCCATCTCCTGCCACAGATGCGCGAACCACCCCGTCCGGCACATCAGCACCGCATCCCCCGGCGACAGCGTGTTCGCCAACGCCGCCTCCCACGCCCCGGTCCCCGACGCCGGATAGATCACCACATGCCCCTCGGTCTGGAACACCTGCTTCAGCCGCCCCAGCACCTGCGCGCCCAGCTTGCCGAACTCCGGCCCGCGATGGTCCATCGTCGGATTGTCCATCGCCCGCAACACCCGGTCGGGCACGTTGGTCGGCCCCGGGATCTGCAGGAAATGCCGACCGGCGGCGGGCTTGCTCTCGAAATAGGCCATGGCGGGGTCTCCTCGTTGCCCGCACCATGCCAATTCGCCTAGCCGAACACCACCCGGTGCATGATTCGTCCCGGCAGCAAGGTGAACAGCCCCGTCAACACCAGCGCCAGCCCGAACACCGACATCATCGAGATCCGGTGTGTCGCCACCCGCCCGCGCATCGCCGCCCACACCGCCAGCGGCACCGACACCAGCGTCACCACCGACAGCCCGTGGATCCAGGAGAACCGCCCCTCCCCCGCCACCCCGGTGATCAGGAAGCTCGATCCGGCCACCACCACCATCAATCCGGCCCAGAACCAGCCCAGCGCCCGATGCGGCACCGTCCCCTTCGGCGCCGCAAACTGCACCACTCCCAGCACGACCGCCGCCAGCGCCGCGAAGGCATGCACCTGCACCGCCAAAGGTGCCGCCAGCAATGGTCCGAAGCTCATGCGCCCTCCTTGCCAAGACCGCCCAACCCGCGCCTATCCTCCGCCATGAACGCCCCCTTCGCCACCTCCCCGCTCGCCGCCCGCCTCCAGCGCGAAACCGAAGGCGAAGTCCTGTTCAGCCCCGCCGACCGCGGCCGCTACGCCACCGACGCCTCGATCTACCAAATCACCCCAATCGGCGTCCTCGTCCCCAAAACCATCGCCGACGTCCAGGCCGCGCTGTCCATCGCCCGCGAGGAAGGCATCCCGGTCCTGCCCCGCGGCGGCGGCACCAGCCAATGCGGCCAGACCGTCAACCGCGCCCTCGTGCTCGACTGCTCCAAGCACCTCCGCCGCATCCTCGACATCAACCCCGAAACCCGCACCGCCCGCGTCGAACCAGGCCTCGTCCTCGCCCACCTGAACGCCGCCCTGAAGCCGCACAACCTCTTCTTCCCCGTCGACCCCTCCACCCACGCCCGCTGCACCATCGGCGGCATGGCCGGCAACAACTCCTGCGGCAGCAAGTCCATCCGCTACGGCCTCATGGCCGACAACGTCACCGCCATCGACGCCCTGCTGGCCGACGGCACCGCCCACAATTTCGGCCAACTCCCCGACAACCTGGGCGCCGACCTTCCGCCGCGCATCGCCGCCCTCATCCAGGACCTCCGCGCCCTCGGCGCCACCGAAGCCGAGGAAATCGCCGCCCGCTTCCCCAAGGAACTGCGCCGCGTCGGCGGCTACAACCTCGAAACCCTCACCCCCCAGGCCCGCGCCGAACGCCGCGACAACCTGGCCCGCCTCCTCGTAGGCTCCGAAGGCACCCTCGCCTTCTCCGCAGCCCTCGAACTCACCCTCGCCCCGATCAAGCCGCGAAAAGTCGTCGGCATCTGCCAGTTCCCCACCTTCCGCGCCGCCATGGCCGCCAGCCAGCACCTCGTCACGCTGGACCCCGAAGCCGTCGAACTCGTCGACCGCACCATGATCGACCTCGGCCGCGCCATCCCGATCTACCGCCCCACCATCGACCGCATGCTGATCGGCGAGCCCGACTCCATCCTCCTTGTCGAATTCCACGGCCACGACGACGCCCCGCTCCTCGCCAAGCTGGCCGACCTCGAAACCATGATGGCCGACCTCGGCTACCCCAACGCCGTCGTCCGCGCCACCGACGCCCCCTTCCAGGCCGACATCGCCACCGTCCGCGAAGCCGGCCTCAACATCATGATGTCCATGAAGGGCGACGGAAAACCCGTCTCCTTCATCGAGGACTGCGCCGTCCCCCTCGCCGACCTCGCCGACTACACCGAGCGCCTCAACGACGTCTTCGAAAAGCACAACACCAAGGGCACCTGGTACGCCCACGCCTCCGTCGGCTGCCTCCACGTCCGCCCCGTCCTCAACATGAAGGACGGCACCGACGTCGCCCGCATGCGCGCCATCGCCGAGGAATGTTTCGCCCTCGTCCGCGAATACAAGGGCTCCCATTCCGGCGAACACGGCGACGGCATCGTCCGCAGCGAATTCCACACGCCCATGTTCGGCGAGCGAATCGTCGACGCCTTCGGCAAGGTCAAAGCCGCCTTCGACCCCACCAACACCCTGAACCCCAACCGCATCGTCGATCCGCCGCGCATGGACGACCGCACCCTCCTGCGCTACCCCCCAGGCTACAGCGCCACCGAAACCTTCACCCCCAAGCTCGACTGGTCATCCCACCCCGGCCCCCTCGGCGGCATGCTCGGCGCCGTCGAGATGTGCAACAACAACGGCACCTGCCGCGCCTTCGACGCCTCCGTCATGTGCCCGTCCTACCGCGTCACCCGCGACGAACAGCACGTCACCCGCGGCCGCGCCAACACCATCCGCCTGGCCCTCACCAACCAGCTCGGCCCCGAAGCCCTCGCCCACCCCGACGTCGCCGACGCCCTCAAGCTCTGCGTCTCCTGCAAGGCCTGTCGACGTGAGTGCCCCACCGGCGTCGACATGGCCAAGATGAAGATCGAGGTCCAGGCCGCCCAGGCCGCCAAGCACGGCCTCTCCCTCCGCGACAAACTCGTCGCCCACCTCCCCAGCTACGCCCCCTGGGCCACGCGCCTCCCCGCCCTCGCCAACCTGCGCAACAAACTCCCCCTCCTGCGCAAACTCACCGAAAAGATCGGCTTCGCCTCCAGCCGCCCCCTCCCCGAATTCGTGGGAAATCCCTTCCGCGACGACGAAGCCGACACCAACGGCGACGTCCTCCTCCTCGCCGACACCTTCAACCGCCACTTCGAGCCCGACATCCTCCGGGCCGCCGTCAAGGTCCTCCGCGCCGCCGGCCTGAAAGTCGAAATCGCCGGCACCAAAGGCGGCAGGAACCTCTGCTGCGGCCGAACCTACCTCTCCGCCGGCCTCGTCGACCGCGCCCGCGCCGAAGCCGCCCGCACCCTGGACGCCCTCAAAGGCGACCGCCCCGTCATCGGCCTCGAACCCTCCTGCCTCATGACCCTGCGCGACGAATTCGCCTCCCTCCTCCCCGGCCAAGCCGCCGAAAACCTCGCCAGCCGCGCCATGCTCCTCGGCGAATACCTGGCCAAACACGCCCCCACCCTGCCCCTCCAGCCCCTCCCCACCACCGCGCACGTCCACGGCCACTGCCACGCCAAGAGCTTCGGCGCCTTCCTCCCCGGCCTCGCCGCCCTGCGCGCCATCCCCGACCTCACCGTCAAGCCGATCGCCTCCTCCTGCTGCGGCATGGCCGGCAGCTTCGGCTACCAAACCGAAACCCAGGACGCCTCGATCGCCATGGCCGAAGCATCCCTCCTCCCCGCCATCCGCGCCGCCACCCCCACCGACCTCATCGTCGCCGACGGAACCTCCTGCCGGCACCAAATATCCGACCTCTCCGGGCGCAAGCCGCTCCACTCGGTGGAAGTGCTGGCAATGGCGCTCGAAAAATGAAGGCAAGAGTCTTCTTTTTGTGAACAAAAAGAAGCAAAAAAACTTTATCACTTTGCATCGAGATAACCCCGCAATACGCTGGGCGGCGTCGGGATCACCATCCCCGGCCCCTCCGCCACCCCATGGACGAAGTTTTTTTGCTTCTTTTTGTTCACAAAAAGAAGCCTTCCTTCCTGTCTCGAATTCCCTTGCATCGCTCCATCCGTCATGATAAATAACTTTCATGACAATCAAAACGACACATCATCCCGCTCCGAGGGCCCCTGGTGCCTTCACGGCGGAGCTGTGTGCCGTGATCGCCGACCATTCCGCCCGCCACCCGCATCTCGCCCCGCTGTTCCTGCCGTTCTGGGCCATCCTGCGCCGCCTGTTCGCCCGGCTCGATGCCCTGCTGGACGCCTTCCGCGCCGGCACCCTCGTCCTGCCCGAGCCCCGGGCGCCGCGCCCCCGCGCCACCCCCCGCACGCAAGCCGAGCGCCAGCCCCGCGCCCCCCGTCCCTGGCAACCGCGCCGCGCCGAAACCCGCCCGGACTCCGTCCCGGCCCAGCCCGCGTCCAGGCCGACCGCCCGGCCCGCGTCGGTCCCAAGCCATCCCGTCCCGCGCGTCGAGATCCTCCGCGCACAGGCTCACACGCCCCTCCCGCGTTTTTCAGGCTCCTCGGCGGCTACGCCCAATCACGTCCCTTTTGTTCCGGTATCGGAATTAATATCCACATCCCCCGTGCACAACCCGCCCAAAACTGGCATTCAGGCCCCCGAGGGAGGCCACCATGCCGCACAGCACCACCGCCGCCGACGTGCTCGAATTCTGGTTCCAGGGCGACCCGACCATCTGGCGCACCGACCCCTGGTTCAAGAAGAGCGACGCATTCGACGCCGCGATCCGCGCCCGCTTCGCCCTCGCCGTCCAGGCCGCCCAGGATGGCGTGCTCGACCCCTGGACCGAAACCCCCGAAGGCACCCTCGCCCTCCTCATCCTGCTCGACCAGTTCGCCCGCAACATCCATCGCGGCTCCCACCTCGCCTTCGCCGGCGACGCACACGCCCGCACCCTGGCCCGCGCCGCCATCGCGAACGGCATCGAGGACCGTCTCACCCCCGTCCAGCGCGTCTTCCTCTACCTACCGTTCGAACACTCGGAAAACCTCGCCGACCAGGACGATTCGATCCGCTTCTTCGAATCCCTTCCCGAAGCCGACTGGCGCGACAGCGTCGTCGACTACGCCCACCGCCACCGCGACGTGATCCGCGAATTCGCCCGCTTCCCCCACCGCAACGCCGCCCTCGGCCGCCCCACCACCCAAACCGAGCAAGCCTGGCTCGATGCCGGCGGCGGCTTCTGATCCCCTACGAAAGCCCGACCATGACAACCACCCTGGCCACCCAGCGCGACGTGCTCGATTTCTGGTATCAGGACGACCCGAACGCTTGGCGCCGCGACCCCTGGTTCACCAAGAACCCTGAATTCGACCAGTCCATCCGCGACCGCTTCGCCCCCACCATCGCCGCCGCCCAGGCCGGCACCCTCGACCACTGGACCCGGACCGACCAAGGCACCCTGGCCCTGCTGCTGCTGCTGGACCAGTTCGCCCGCAACATCCACCGCGGCTCCCCCCTCGCCTTCGCCGGCGACGAGCGCGCGCGCCGCATCGTCCGCCGCGCCCTGGCCGACGGCATCGAAGCCCGCGTCGGCCCCGTCCAGCGCGCCTTCCTCTATCTGGTGATCGAGCACTCCGAGGCGATGGTCGACCAGGACGTCTCGGTGCGCCTGTTCGAAACCCTGCCCGAAACCGAATGGAAGCCCCGCATGGTCGATTTCGCCTGGCGCCACCTCGTCGTCATCCGCGATTTCGGCCGCTACCCCCACCGCAACGCCGCCCTCGGCCGCGCCAGCACGCCCGCCGAGCAGGTCTGGCTCGATGCCGGCGGAGGATTCTGAGCAATGTCCGCGAACCAGCGCTTCCACATCGCCGTCCTCCCCGGCGACGGCATCGGCCACGAGGTCATGGCCCCCTGCCTGCGCATCCTCGACGCAGCAGCACGCCGCACCGGCGGCTTCGGCCTCGACTGGGACGAGAAGCCAGCCGGCGCCCTCACCTACCAGGACACCGGCACCGCGCTGCCCGCCGACACGCTGGACACCGCGCGGCGCGCCGATGCGATCCTGCTCGGCGCCATGGGCCTGCCCAGCATCCGCTACCCCGACGGCACCGAGATCGCCCCGCAGCTCGACTTGCGCTTCGAGTTCGGCCTCTACGCCGGCGTGCGCCCGGTCCGCGTCCTGCCCGGCATGGCGCCGATCCTGGCCGACCCCCGCGCCGCCGCCATCGACTTCGTGCTGATCCGCGAAAGCACCGAGGGCCTGTTCGCCTCGCGCGGCAAGGGCACCATCACCAACGATGCCGAGGCGCGCGACACCCTGGTCATCACCCGCGCCGTCAGCGAGCGACTGTTCGACTTCAGCTTCACCCTCGCCGCCGCCCGCAAGCGCCAGGGCCGCCCCGGCGTGGTCACCTGCGTCGACAAGGCCAATGTCTTCAGCAGCTTCGCCTTCTTCCGCAAGATCTTCCTAGAACGCGCTGGCCTGAACCCCGCACTCGGCGCCGAATGCGCCTATGTCGACGCCATGGCCCTGTTCATGCTCCGCCGCCCCTGGGAGCTGGACGTGCTGGTCACGGAGAACATGTTCGGCGACATCCTGTCCGACCTCGGCGCCGGCCTGATGGGCGGCATGGGCTTCGCCCCCTCGGCCGATATCGGCGACACCCACGCCGTGTTCCAGCCCTGCCACGGCACCGCGCCCGATATCGCCGGCCAGGGCCGCGCCAACCCGATCGCCATGTTCCTCTCCGGCGCGATGATGCTGGAATGGCTGGCCCACAAGCACGCCGTGCCCCAGGCCGAACAGGCCGGCGCCCTGGTCCGCGCCGCGGTCGACGCCGCCCTGTCCGACGGTGCCCGCCCGATGGAAACCGGCGGTGCCCTCGGCACGAATGCAATGACGGAGGCTGTGCTCGCTGCCATGGCCCGCCTGCCCGCGTGAAGGTCGCCGTCGCCGGATGCGGCTATTTCAGCCGCTTCCACCACCGCGCCTGGGCCCGCATGCCCGATGTCGCCCTCGTCGCCACCTGCGACCGCGACGGTGCGAAGGCCCGGGCGATGGCCGATACCATCGGCATCCCGGCTGCCTTCGACGACGCCGCCGCCATGCTCGATACCGTCCGCCCCGACCTGCTCGACATCGCGGCCCCGCCGCAGGCCCACCTGGCCCTGATCCGCGAGGCCGCCGCGCGCGGCATCGCCGTCATCTGCCAGAAGCCCTTCTGCACCTCGCTGGCTGAGGCCGAGAGCGCCGTCGCCATGGCAGAATCCGCCGGTATCCTGCTGGTCGTGCACGAGAATTTCCGCTTCCAGCCCTGGTACGCCCAGGTCAAGCGCCTGCTGGACGCGGTCGCGCTCGGCACCCCCTACCAGCTCACCTTCCGCCTGCGCCCCGGCGACGGCCAGGGCCCGCGCGCCTATCTCGACCGCCAGCCCGGCTTCCAAACCATGCCCCGCTTCCTGGTGCGCGAAACCGCGATCCACCAGATCGACCTGTTCCGCCACCTGTTCGGCGAACCCGCCGGCATCTACGCCAGCCTGCAACGCCGCAACCCGGCCATCGCGGGCGAAGACTCCGGGATGCTCCTGCTCGACTGGGCGGATGGCCGTCGCGCCGTGTTCGACGGCAACCGCCTCGCCGACCACCGCGCCCGCAACCGCCGCCTGACCATGGGTGAGGTCACGCTCGAAGGCGCCGCCGCCACCCTGTTCCTCGACGGCGACGCGGGGCTGTGGCTGCGCCCGCACGGCACCAACGACCCGGCACGCGTGCCCTATGCCTTCGACGACATCGATTTCGGCGGCGACTGCGTCTTCCGCCTGCAACGCCACGTGATCGACCACATCCGGTACGGAACCGAGGTCATGAACACCGGGCGGGACTACCTCGCAAATTTGCGCATCGAGGCGGCGGCCTACGAGTCCGCCCGCCTCGGCGCCCGCGTGGCCCTGGCCTGATCAGCGCAACTCGTTGTCGCGGATCGAGGCGCCGCCCTTGGCCGCGTCGCGCTTGCCCAGCATCGACTCGAGCCGGCTCTGCAACTTCTTTGCCGCCCCGGCGATCGCCTCCTGCAGCGAATCGGCCTGGTGCGTCACCGCCACCGGCTGATGGCCGGCCGGGCGCGCCTCCATCATGCAGCGCTTGTCTGCCGCACCATGCTTGGCGCCGTTCATGTCGCCCAGATGCACCTCCACCCGCGTCAGCTGGCTGGCGAACCGCCCCACCGCGTTGTCCAGCTCGGCCTCGACCGCGCGCGTCACGTCCTCGCGCCCATGGACGTTGTCGTCGGTGTTCACCTGGATCTGCATCGGTCAGCCTCCAATCTCGGGACTTTCCGATATGGGGTCGCGCGGCGGCCAGTTACACCCGCCCGGCTCAACCGGCGCCGACCTCGCGCTCGAAGGCGGCCAGGAAATCGGCCACGACCTGGGTGCGCTCGCGCGCCAGCCGCGTCCCGGCCGGCGTGCGGAACCCGCCTTCCAGCGTCAGCAGCTTGGCGCGGAAATGGTCGATGGCGTAGCTGCGGTCATCCAGCGGTCGCCGCTCGGCCCGCGGGTCATCGGCGTCATACAGCAGCGAGCCCATGCGCCCGGCGGTGTAGAAGCAGCGCGCGACGCCGATCGCGCCAATCGCCTCCAGTCGGTCGGCGTCCTGCAGGATGCGGGCCTCGCGCGTCTCGGGCGCTATGCCGGCAGAGAAGCTGTGGGCGGCGACGGCATGGGCGGCGGCCTCGACCCTGTCCGCACGCCAGCCCATGGCGCCGAGGATCTCCCGCGCCCGCTCGGCGGCCAGGCGCGAGGCCTGCGGGCGCAGGGGCGAGGATTTCTCCACCCGCACGCAATCGTGCAGCAGCACGGCGGCGGCGAGCAGCTCCGCGTCGCCGCCCTCCTCGGCCAGGATCAGGCGGGCATTGGCCCAGACGCGGGCAAGGTGGCTGGTATCGTGCGAGCCGTCGGTGCCGCCATCGACCAGCGGCAGCAGGCTTGCGGCGAGGGCGTCGAAGGGAGCGAAGCTCATCCGATCTTCTGGCGCAGCTCGATCAGCGCGGTCAGGAAGGCATCGCGGCGGCGGGCCATCTCGGCGATGGACTTGCCGCCTGTGGCCTGCGCCACGCCCGCGACCAGGGCGGCCTGCAGGGCGGGCGTCATTTCGGGGGTGCCGAGATCGGCCCACCAGCTGGTCACCGCCGGCATGAGGTGGTGCATGAAGGCCTCCATGCCGCCCTCGCCGCCGGCCATGTGGAAGGTGGTGTGCGGGCCCATCAGCGCCCAGCGCAGGCCCGGCCCCTCGCTGATCGCCGCGTCGACATCGGCGACGCTCGCGACGCCATCGGCCACCAGATGCGCGGCCTCGCGCCACAGGGCCGCCTGGAGGCGGTTGGCGAGGTGGCCCGGGACCTCCTTGCGGATCTCGATCGGGTGCTTGCCCACGGCGCGGTAGAACGCCATCGCCGTGTCGATCGCCGCCCGGGTGCAGTGCGGGCCGACCACTTCGACCAGCGGCACCAGATGCGGCGGGTTGAACGGATGGCCGATCAGGATGCGGCCGGGATGGGCGCAGCCTTCCGACAACCGGCTGGCGAGCAGGCCGGAGGAGGAGGAGGCGATCACCACCTCCTCGCCCAGCACGGCGGCGATGGCCGGCAGCAGCTTCTGCTTCACCTCGTAGCGTTCCGGCGCGTTCTCCTGCACGAACTCGGCGCCCGCCACCGCGGCGACCGGGTCGGTGTGGAAGGTCCAGTTGTCCGGGCTGGCATCGGGCTTGGCGCCGAGCCGCTGGAGCACCGGCCAGGCGGCCTCGATGGTGCGGCGGATCAGGTCCGGCGCGCCGGGCGACGGGTCGTAGGCCGCGACTTCAAGCCCGCGGCTGAGGAACAGCGCCGTCCAGCTCGCCCCGATGGTGCCGGCGCCGATCACCGCCACCCGCTTGAATCCTGCCGCGTCCGCCATGGAAGTCCTCCCGCGCTGAGGCGCCAGAATGCCCGGCATCTGCGGCACGATCCACCCCCGGCCGGTGGTGCCCGCCCGGCGCTACCAGGACATCGCCTGGACCTGCTTGGGCGCGCCGCGGGAGGAGCGGGCGGCGGAGGCGGTCCATTCGGTGACCGGCATGTAGCGCGGCGCCAGGAACTGGTAGGTGCGGGTGATGAGGTCCCATGGCAGTTCGTCCTCGGCGTCGCAATCGGCCCATGCGTCGAGGATGGGCTGCCAGGAGCGCTGCGAGCGATAAAGCTGGTCGCGCGCCGAGCGGATGAAGGCCTGCTGGCTTTCCATGTTGCGCAGCGCGCCCATCACCTCCCCGGTCTGGGCGGCGACCTCGTCGAAGCGTTCCAGGAACTGCGAGCGGGCGGTTTGGGCGAGCCGGATCACGCGGCTGAGCGTCTCCTGCCGCTGGCCGTCGCCGCGCGAGTTCTGGACGACCGACTCCAGCCGCTGGAGCATGGATTGCACCGGGCGCAGCAGGCGGTCGCGCAGCGCCTCGATATAGGCGAGTTCGCCGGCCAGTTCGGCCACCAGAGGCACCACGGCCGCCGAATCAGGCAGGCCGAGCTCCACCGCGGCACGGTCGAAGGCGGCCTGCACCTGCTGGCGCAGCGCCGGGTCGCTTTCCATTCGCTGGATCGGGTCGCCCTTGGCCGGGTCGGTGGCGGACGGGTCGATCCAGGCGAGCAGCTTCAGCTTCACGACGTCCATCGCCAGCTTGCGGTGCTGCGGCGTCGGCTCCCAGCTGGCGCGTCCGGTCAGGACCTCGCTGGGCAGGCGGTCGCCGAGGCTGAGGCCGCAGACATAGTCGAGACTTTCGGCGATCAGGCCGAGCATGCGCCCGTCGGGGCTGGCATTGTCGATGCCGAACTCGCGCTGCAGGGCGCGCAGCGGCACCACCGCCTCGCGTTCGCCGAGTGTCACCACCATCACCGGCGTGCCGTCGGTGCGCGCGCGACGGAAGCTGACCGAACCCAGCATGGTGAAGACCCGGTGGGTGAGGACGCATCGATCGGGGATATCTTCTTCGTCGTTCATAACCCTGCCTCGCGGACTGGGCACAGGATCGCGGAACGGGCTTAATCTCCGATAAACGAGGCGCTGTTCGATAAAGAGAGACAAGGCGGCGAATCAGGAACGCTCTTTAGGGAAACAGCAAGGAACGTCTCATACACCGTGACGCTCCCATGCTGCGAGATGCCTGATGCGTACCATCGATTTTCACGACCATGCCGAAGCCCGGCCGCGCCGGAACCAGGCCGTGCCCGGCGGGGGCGACACGCATGCCGAGCGCGCCCACCTGCGCCGGCTGCGCCGCGACCTTTCGGCGGCCACGGCCCATGAAGGGTTCGTGCTGCACTACCAGCCGCGCATCGCGCTGCACTCCGGGCGGATCACCGGCGGCGAGGCGCTGATCCGTTGGCCGCACCGCAAGCGCGGGCTGATGGCCGCCGGGTCGTTCATTCCGGTGGCCGAGCAGTCCGGGCTCATCACAGACATCGGCGCCTGGGTGCTGCGGACCGCGTGCCTCGCCGCGACGCACTGGGCGCGGGATATCCGGGTGGCGGTGAATGTCTCGGCGCGGCAGCTGCACGACCAGGAGTTGCTGCGCCAGATCGGCGACTCGCTGGAAGGGTCGGGCCTGCCGGCCGAGCGGCTGGAGATCGAGCTGTCCGAGACGATCCTGCTGGACGACAACCTCGATACGCTGCTGGCGCTCTCGGCCATCCGCGACCTCGGCGTGGCGGTGACGCTGGATGATTTCGGTTCCGGCGTGGCGAGCCTGTCGATGCTCAAGCGCCTGCCGCTGGAGCACATCAAGATCGACCGCTCGCTGGTCCGCACCCTGCCGGAAGATGCCGAGGACGTGGCGATCGTGCAGGCGATCGTCGACACCAGCCATGCGCTGGGGCTAGGCGTGGTGGCGGAAGGGGTGGAGACCGAGGCGCAGCGCAGCCTGCTGGCGGCGATGGGTTGCGACGAGGGCCAGGGCTATCTGTTCAGCCAGCCGCTGACCGAGGACATGTTCCGCAAAAGGTTGCTGGGGTAGCGCCTTGCGCAGGCGCCAGGCGGGCCGCATATCGGGCGGGTGAACATCTCCCCGCTCGAACTTTTCCTGCTTGACCACCTGCGCGCCCGCGCCCCGGTCTCCGCTGATCCGGTGGAGGTGGCGCGCGCGTTCCAGGCCGCCACCCAGAAGGACGACCCCGACCCCGAGGCGTGGCACCGCCACCTGTCCGCGGTGCGGCGCGCGGCGGTGCGACTGGCCGGGCTGGGCCAGGTGGAGATCCTGCGCAAGGGCAAGCCCGTGGCGCCCGAGGCGGCGCGCGGGGTGATCCGGCTGCGCCTGCCGCCGGACGCCGCGGCGGCGGCGGGGGAGCCATGATGCGCCTGTTGCCGCTGCTGCTCGCCCTGCTGCTGCCGGCCTGCCGGGGCACCGGGGCGGAGGGGCTCGAGGCGCCGCAGCCGATCGACATGGCGCGGCTGGTGCGGCCCGGAACACCGAACACCGCGCTGGCCGCACCGGCGGGATTCTCCCCGGCGCCCGATATCGTCACGCGGGGCTACGCGGTCGCGCCGGACCTTCTGCTGGCGGCAGTGCAGGACGTGGCGCTCGCACAGCCGCGCACGGTGGCGCATGCGGTGTTCGCCGACCGGCGCCAGGCGCATTTCGTGGCCCGCAGCGCGTTGCTGAACTTTCCCGACCTGGTCGCGGTGCAGGTGACGCCCGAGTCGGGGCTGATCCTGTGGTCGCGCAGCATCTATGGCCGCTCGGATTTCGGGGCGAACAAGGCGCGGCTGGAGGCGTGGCTGGCGGCGCTGGAGGCACGGCTGCGCGCGCCCTGAACGAAAACGCCCCGCACGGGGCGGGGCGTCGCAGCGGTCGTTGGCGGCGTGGCCTCAGCAGCGGGTGATCCAGCCCGAGGTGGTGTAGACGCGGGTGCACTTGGACTGGGCCTCGGCGTCGCCGATGGACAGCACCGGCACGGCGACGGCGGCCAGGACGGCCAGGGCCAGGGTGAGGGCGATCTTGCGCAGCATGTCCGTTTCCTCGTGTCGCGCCCGCATAAGGCGCGTGGTGGGTCAGCCGTGGCGGCGAGTGCCGGAACATTTCGCGGCGCAGCGCAACGGTGACATATAGTTAATCCCGAATACATCTTTCAGCAAGGGACTGCGCGGACAGTCCGGGCGCTAATCCGGCTCCTGCGCCGCCGTGACCGCCGCGAGCACCGCCGCGCCGTAGCGCAGGAGCTTCGAGGCGCCGACGCCCTTGACCTCGCCCAGCTCGGCCATGCTGCGCGGGCGGACGGCGGCGATCTCGCGCAGGGTGGTGTCGTGGAAGATGACATAGGGCGGCACGGCCTGGGCCTTGGCCTCCGCGGCGCGCCACTGGCGCAGCGCCTCGAACAGGCCGGCGGCTTCGGGCGAGCCGGTGGCCTCCAGCACGGCGGCGGCGCGCTGGGCGCGCAGGCGCGGGCGCGGGCCGGCGAGGATATCCTCGCGCAGCATCACGGTTTCCTGGCCCTTGAGGATCGGGCGGGCCTTGTCGTCGACCAGGCCGATGGTGGCGAACTCGCCGCTGTCCACGCTCAGCGCGCCGCGGGCGATCAGCTGGCGGATGACGCCGCGCCAGAATTCCTTGCTGCGGTCCGCACCCACGCCGAACGTCGGCAGGCGGTCGTGGCCGCATTGGGCGATCATGTCGGTCATCTTGCCCATCAGCACGGAGATGACGTGCAGGGCGCCGAAGCGCTGGCCGGTGCGGTAGACCGCCGAGAGCGCCTTCTGCGCGTCGATCGTGCCATCGAACAGGCCGACGGGGCTCTGGCAGTTGTCGCAATGGCCGCAGGGGGCGGGCAGGTCCTCGCCGAAGCAGGCCAGGAGCTGGCGGGTGCGGCATTCGGTGGTCTCGGTGAGCGAGATCATCGCCTCGAGCCGGGCGCGCATGCTGCGCTTCTGTTCCTCGGGGGCGGCGGAGGAATTGAGCCAGTAACGGGCGCGGGCGATATCCTCGCCGCCGTAGAGCAGGAGCGTCTGGGCGGGTTCGCCGTCGCGGCCGGCGCGGCCGATCTGCTGGTAATAGGATTCCGGGCTGTCCGGCATGTCGAGATGGGCGACGAAGCGGACATCCGGGCGGTCGATGCCCATGCCGAAGGCGATGGTGGCGACGACGACGACGGGCTCGCCGGAGCGGAAGCGGCGGGCGGCCTCGCGCTTGGTGCCGGGATCGAGCCCGGCGTGGAAGGCGACGGCCTGGACGCCCTTGGAATTGAGCGATTCCGCCATGCGTTCGGTCTTGTTGCGGCTGCCGCAATAGACGATGCCGGCCTCGCCCTTGTGGCGCTGGAGCAGGGCGAGGAGCTGCTGGGTCTCGCCGGATTTCGCCTCGGCGGCGAGGTGGAGGTTCGGGCGGTGGAAGCTAGCGGCGAAGACGGCGGCCTCGGGCATGTCCAGGGCGGCGAGGATGTCGTCGCGGGTGCGCGGGTCTGCCGTCGCGGTCAGCGCCATGCGCGGGACGCCGGGGAAGAGGTGGGCGAGGCGGGCGAGGTCGCGGTATTCCGGGCGGAATTCGTGGCCCCATTGGCTGACGCAGTGGGCCTCGTCGATGGCGACCAGGGCGATTTCCTGGCGCTGGAGCCGTTCCAGCGTGCCGGGGGAGAGCAGGCGCTCGGGCGAGACGTAAAGCAGGTCGAGCATGCCGGCATCGAGTTCGCGGCCGATGCGGCGGTGTTCGTCGGGCTCCAGCTCCGAATGCAGCGCGGCCGCGGCGACGCCGACCTGGCGCAGGGCGGCGACCTGGTCGTCCATCAGGGCGATCAGGGGCGAGATGACGATGGCGGTGCCGTGGCGGCAGAGGGCCGGGATCTGGTAGCACAGCGACTTGCCGCCGCCGGTGGGCATCAGCACCAGGGCGTCGCCGCCGGCCAGCACGTGGCCGATCGCCTGTTCCTGCAGGCCGCGGAAGCTCGGGTAGCCGAACACGCGGCGCAGGACCGCGCGGGCCTCGTCGGCCGGTTCGGCATCCAGCGACAGCAGGGGCGCGTCCAAGGGGGCGGCCTCAGGGCGCGCGCAGGACAATCTCCACCCGCCGGGCTTCCTGCATCGAGCCGACGGAGGACACCGAGCCCTCGCCGACGCGGGAGATGCGCGCGGGCGCGATGCCGGCGGCCTCCAGCCGGTCGCTGACCAGCTGGGCGCGCAGCAGCGAGAGGTAGAGGTTGGCGCGCTGGCTGCCCTCGGTGCTGGCGAATCCGACCACGTCGATGCGCATGGACGGGTTCTGCCGGGCTGCGTTGGCCGCGGCGGCGACGACGTCCAGCGCTGCCGGGTCCAGCTCGGCGGACCACTCGTGGAAGAAGACGAGGAAGGACGGGTTGGCTCGCGCCGGGGACGGGGCCCAGGCGGCGAAGGCGGCGAGAAGGACCATCAGCACGGTCAGGCGGCGGCGCATCCCCGAGTCTCCAAAGCAATTCCTGGCAGCGTAGGTGCGCCACCGCGGCTCGCCGCGTCAATCGACAAGCGCGGCAAAAGGCGGTTCAGCCGGCGGCGGAGACGGCGCGGCCGGCGGACAGGCGCCAGATTCGGTCCAGCCGCTCCACGCCGACCAGGCGATGGGCGATCAGCAGCACGGTGCGGCCGGGGGCAGCCTCGTTCAGGGCCTGGAAGAATTCGCGCTCCGTGGCGGCGTCGAGGCCGGCGCAGGGCTCGTCGAGCACCAGGATCGGCGCGTCGGACAGCAGGGTGCGGGCAAGGGCGAGGCGGCGGCCCTGCCCGCCCGAGAAGCCGAGGCCGCCCTCGCCGACCCAGGTGTCGAGCCCGTCCGGCAGGGCGCGGACGACATCGGCGATACGCGCGGCTTCCAGCGCGGCCCAGAGCTGCGCGTCGTCCACGGTCGCGTCGGGCGGGGCGCCGAGCAGGAGGTTGGCGCGGATGGTGTCGCTGAACAGGTGGGTGGCCTGGGACAGCCAGGCGATGCGGGCGCGGACGGCGGTGTCGTCCAGCGTCGCGATGTCGGTGCCGCCGAGCAGGATGCGGCCCTGCGCGGGGGCGGCGACCTTCAGCAGCAGGGCGGCGAGCGTGGACTTGCCGGCGCCGGACGGGCCGAGCAGGGCGACGCGGCTGCCCTGGGGGATGTCGAGCGTGAGGCCGTCGAACACCGGGGGGCGGTCGGGCGCCCAGGTGAAATGCACGCCTTCGATGCGGATGGCGCTGCCAGGAGGCATCGGGGTGGGCATCGCGGCGCGGGGCGTGGCGGAGGCGGGCGGGGCGTCGGCCAATTCCAGCACGCGTTCGGCGGCGTGGGCCGCATGGCCGGCGGCGACACCGACGCGCGGCAGCACGGCGATCGCCTCGAACGCGGCGACGACCAGGAAGGCGGCGGCGGCGAGGCCGACGCTCGGCTCGAACAGCAGCGCCACCAGCACCGCCAGCAGCGCGGCCTGCCCGGCCAGGAAGGCGGCGGCACCGCCAAAGGCGGAGCGGGTGGCGACGTCGTGCTGGGCGGCGAGCAGGGTGGATTCGCGGCCCTGGACGGTCGCCAGCATCCGGCCCTCGGCGCCGAACGCGCGGACCTCGCGCAGGCCGGTGACGGTGTCCAGGCATGCGGTGCGCAGGCCGGCGAAGGCGCGGGCGATGCGTCCGCCGGCGCGCCAGCTGGCCCGGGCCGCCAGCAGCGGCAGCACCAGGGCGGCGAGCAGGAACAGCGCGATCACCACGGCGGCGAGCCACGGGTTGTGCCGGCCGATCCACCAGCCGAGCACCGGCAGCAGCAGCGCCGCCCCGGCCGCCGGCACCAGGATGCGGATGTAGAGGATGTCCAGCGCCTCGACATCGTTGACCAGTCGGGACAGCACGTCGCCGGTGCGGCGGAAGCCCAGCCCGCCGGCCGCGCGCGCCGACAGGCCGCGGAAGAACCACACGCGCAGGGCCGCCAGGGCGCGGAACAGCGCGTCGTGGGTGGTCATGCGCTCGGCATAGCGCAGCGCGATGCGCAGCAGGCCGACGCTACGCAGGGCCAGGGGGGCGGCGAGGATTGTGCCGAGGGAGGCGGCGGCCACCATGCCGCCCGCCTGCGCCATCAGCACCAGGGCGGCGGCGAGTGCCGCGAGCGAGACCAGCACGCCGGCGGCCAGCCAGGCCGCATGGGGGCGCCACAGCGCGACGATGCGCAGGAGGGCCTTCATGCCACGCCCCGCGACAATCCGACGCGGCCGTCGCGCAGGTCGAGCCGTCGGCCGGAGAAGGCGTGCGCGGCGGCGGCATGGCTGGCCAGCACCACGGTGCGGCCGATCGCCAGGCGCTTCAGCCCGTCCAGCACCTCGGCCTCGGTGGCGGGGTCGAGATGCGCGGTCGGTTCGTCCAGCAGCAGCAGCGGCGCGTTGCGCAGGAAGGCGCGGGCGATCGCCACGCGCTGTGCCTGCCCGCCGGACAGGCCGTAGCCGCCCTCGCCCACCTGGGTGTCGAGACCCTGCGGCAGGGCGGCGGCGACGCTGTCCAGCCGGGCGAAGCGGGCGGCTTCCTCGACCTCGGCGTCGCTGGCCTCGGGGCGGGCGAAGCGGATGTTGTCGCGGATGCTGGCGCCGAACAGCACCGGGCGCTGGCCGATCCAGGCGACGAGGCGGGCATGGGCGGCGGGCACCAGGGTGGCGATGTCCGCACCGTTCAGCGTCACGCGGCCGCTGTCGGGGCGGACGAAGCCGAGCAGGATCTCCAACACGGTGGATTTGCCGGCACCCGATGGGCCGGAGAGGATCAGCGTCTCGCCGGCGGGCACGCGGAAGGACAGGCCGTCCAGCGCCGGGCCGCGGCTGGGGTCCCAGGTGAGGCGGACATCCTCGAAGGCGATGGCGACGCCGCGGGCGGCGACGTTGCGCACCGGCAGGGCTGGCGGCTCGGGCGGGGGCGGCGGCAGGGCGGCGAGGGCCTCGGCGGCGGGGGTGGCGTGGCTGCGATCCTGGTAGGCGGCGGCGAATCCGCGCAGGGGGGCGAAGAATTCGGGCACCAGCAGCAACACAAGCAGGGCCGTGCCAGGATCGGCCAGGGTCCCGGTCGACAGGCCCGCGACGTAGCGCAGCGCCAGCAGCACCAGGGCGGCGGCGAAGGCGAGGTCCAGCGCGGCGGAGGACAGGAACGCCATGGCGAGCACGCGCATGGTTCGACGGCGCAGCTCGTCGGCGGCGCGGCCCAGGGCCTGGGCCTCTGATGCGGCATGGCCGGCCAGCACGATGGTGGCGATGCCGCGCACGCGGTCGACGAAGCGGGCCTGCAGCCGGGTCATGGCGGTGAATTGCCGCCGCGCCGCCGCCGCGGCACCCAGGCCCGACAGCGCCATCGCCATCGGCACCAGCAGGCCAGCGCCGGCGAGGACCAGGGCGGCGAGCGGATCGACCCAGGCGACCACGGCCAGCACCAGCACCGGTCCTCCAAGCGCCATGATCGCGGCCGGGAGCCAGCGGGCGAACAGCCCGTCGAGCGCCTCGACCCGGTCCACCACCACGCCGGCGAGGTCGGCTGAATGGCGCCCGCGCAGCAGCGCCGGCCCGGCGGCCAGGATCGCGCCGAGGGCCTCGCTGCGCAGCCGTCGGCGTGCGGCGGCGCCCGCGTTGAATCCGGCGCGCTCGAACACCACGCCGAGGCCGGCGCGCACCAGGGCCAGCACGCCGAACAGGATCAGCGGGGCCAACGCGTCGCCCGGGGCGGCGCCCTCCAGGGCCAAATGCAGCACGCGTGCGGCACACACGGCCTGGCCGACGCCGGCCAGGGTGCCGAGCAATCCGGCCACGACAGCCGGCAGCGCCTCGCGCCGTGCCGCGCGCATGCGCTGGCGCAGCCAGGGACCGGTCGGCGCGTGCGGAGCCTCCCCGCCCCGGGGGGGCCGATGATCGGAATCGTCCATGCCGGATCAGGGTGTAGCCGAACCGCCGCGGTTTGGAAGCGGTGCGATTTCAGTGCATCACGTCGCCGCCGTTCGGCGAGAGCGTGGCGCCGACGTAGAAGCCGCCCTGCGGCCCGGCGAGCAGCAGGGCGGTCGCGGCGATTTCCTCGGCGGTGCCGAAGCGGCCAGCGGGCAGCCGCGCCTCGAACGCACGGCGCCATTCGGCGCTGTTGCGGCGCACCAGGTCGGTGTCGATCGGGCCGGGCGCGATGGCGTTCACCCGCACGCCCTTCGGCGCAGCCTCCCACGCCAGGGCGCGGGTGAAGCCGGCGATGCCGGCCTTGGCGGCGCAATAGGGCGCGATGTCCGGCCCGCCCTTGATGCCGAGCTGGCTGGCGATGTTGATGATGCAGCCGCGGCCGCGCGCCACCATGCCGGGATAGACGTTCTGGGCCATGAAGAACATACCCTTCAGGTGCGTGTCCAGGATCATGTCGAAATCCGCTTCTGTCATCTGTTCAAAGGGTTTGCGGACGTTGCTGCCGGCGTTGTTGAACAGGATGTCGACCGGCCCGAGCTGCTCCGCGACCCAGGCGGCGAAGCCTCGCCCGGCCGGAAGGTCGGCCACGTCGCAGCCGCGCTGCACGACGCGGCGGCCGAGGGCGGCGATCTCGGCGGCGGTTTCCTGGGCCTGCGCGTCGTCGTTCAGGTGGCAGAAGCCGATATCCGCCCCCTCCCGCGCGAAGGCCAGGGCCGTCGCCCGCCCGATGCCGCGCGATCCGCCGGTGACCAGCGCGACCTGTCCTGCCAGTTGCATGATTGCCTCCCCCGATGTGCAGTGCGGATGATGGCACGCCCGGCCTGGGGCGGCGAACGGGAGATTGCGATGCTCGGGGCGCTGGCGGTGGCGGGGGGCGGGGCGGCGGGCAGCCTGTTGCGCTGGTGGGCGACGCTGGCCGCCGCGCATGTGGGCTGGGTGGCGTTTCCCTGGAGCACGATCGCCATCAACGTCGCCGGCAGCTTCGCCATTGGCTGGTTCGCGGCGGCGACGATGCCGGGCGGCCCGAGTCCCGCCAGCCACGAATTGCGCCTGCTGGTCATGACCGGGCTGTGCGGCGGCTTCACCACGTTTTCCGCCTTCAGCCTGCAAACCCTCGACCTGTTGCGCGGTGGCGACTGGACCGCGGCGGCGGGCAATGTTCTGCTCTCCGTCGTGCTGTGCCTCGCCGCCGTGGCCCTGGGCCATTGGGTGGGCACGCCGGCGCCATGACCCACCGGAGTTCGACCATGCCCGATGCCGACCTGCTGTTCATGTCCGCCGCGAAGGCCGCGGCGTTGATCCGCGCCGGGAAGCTCTCGCCGGTGGAGTATGTCGATGCCGTGCTGGCCGGCATCGAGCGGGCCAACCCGAAGCTGAACGCCTACTGCCATGTCATGGCCAATCATGCCCGCCGCAGTGCGGTGGCGGCCGAGCAGTCGGTGCGCCGGGGGGATGAACTTGGGCCGCTGCACGGTGTGCCGGTCAGCATCAAGGACCTCGTCGAGGTCGACGGGGTGCCGTTCCGGCGGGGGACCGCGATCTTCGCCGATGCCATGGGCGAGAAGGACGACATCACGGTGCAGCGGCTGCGCGATGCCGGCGCCATCATCATCGGCAAGACCACCACGCCGGAGTTCGGGGTGAAGGCGCTGACCGACGGGCCGTCCTTCGGCATCACGCGCAATCCGTGGAACCTGGAGCGGACGCCGGGCGGCTCCTCCGGCGGCGGGGCGGCGGCGGTGGCGGCGGGGCTGGGGCCGCTGGCGCTGGGCACCGACGGGGCGGGCTCGATCCGCGGGCCGGCGGCGGCGTGCGGGCTGGTGGGGCTGAAGCAGACGCTCGGCGTGGTGCCGCGCGAGGACCCGGCTGACGCGCTTGGCAACACCACCTATGCCGGCCCGATCACCCGCACCGTGACCGACGCGGCGATCATGCACGCGGTGCTGGCCGGCGATGGGAGCCCTGCCCCGCTGAGCCTGGATCCGTGGGCGATCACGCCCGCGCCGCAGGGCCGGCTGCGCCCGCTGCTGATCGGCGCCGAGGCGACCGGATTGCGCGTGGGCTATGTCGCGCGCTGCGCCAACCCGCTCGTTGCCGCCGACGTGACGGCCAATACTCGCGCCATGCTGGCCGCCCTGGCCGATCTCGGCGCCGAGGTGGAGGAGATGACCGACGCGTTCGACTGGGCCGAGCCGCAGGGGCGCGTGCTGTACCAAGCGGGCATCCATGTCGGCATGGCGAAGTACATGGCGCAGTGGCAGAACCGGATGGACCCGGTGACGATCGCCTTCGCCGAGCGCGGCAGCCGGTTCACGCTGGCGGAGTGGCGGGAGGCGGAATGGGCGCGCACCGCGCTGTTCCGCGCCGTGCAGGGGCTGTTCGAGCGATACGACATGCTGGTGATGCCCACCATGGCCCGGACCGCCCTGCCGGTGACGCATGATGCGGCCAACGACCAGGTGATGGTCGACGGGGTGCCGACCGGGATCACGCGCCAGGGTTGGACCGCCTACCAGTATCCCTTCAACCTCACCGGGCACCCGGCATTGACGATTCCGTCGGGCTTCGGGGCGGACGGGCTGCCGACCGCGCTGCAGATCGTCGGCCCCTGGGGCAGCGAGACCGACATCCTGCGCCTCGGCGCCATGCTGGAGCAGGCCCGGCCCTGGGCGCAGCATCGCCCGCCGGTGACCGGGCTGGCCTGATGCGCCATGGCGGGATGGCGGCGGCGCTGTGCCTGCTCGCCGCCAGTGCTGGTTCACGGGCATGGGCGGCCGACCCGCCGCGCTACGTCGCCGGACCGGCCAGCGGCTACCAGTACGACTGCGAACAGGCGAAGCAGCCTGTCCCGCGCGTGGCGGCGCTGGTGACCGAGGTGGCCGACCTCGACGGCGACGGCAAGCCCGAGCACGTGATCGATTCGTCGAAAGGCTGTGCCGCGGTGCGTGCGCTCTACTGCAACGAGGTGGAGGGATGCACGATCCGGGTCTTCCTGTCGCGTTGGTCGGGGCTGGCCGAGCGGTTCAAGGCGCGGAGCTGGGCGGTGGACCGCACCACCCGCCCGGCGACACTGTCCGTGGTCACCGGCGGGCGGGAGTGCGGCGACGCACCGACCTGCACGCTTGCGCTGGGCTGGACGGGCGAGCGGCTGCAGCAGCTGCGCTGACACGGTGCGACGACGCCGCGGACCGGCCTCCGTTCCGGCCGATATACAATTGCATATCGCAACGTCTTGACTCGCGTGCGCTTGCGCAGCCCCTGCCATCCCCGCGATACTTCCCTGCCGCAGCAGCGAGTCCGCCGCCGATGAACGTGCTTGTCCCGCCCAAGGCGAGGCTGGTGATCGAGGTCGTCCACGACCTCGTCTGCCCCTGGTGCTACCTGGGCGTCCACCGCCTACTGCGCACGCTGCGCCGGCGCCCCGACATCGCCTGCGACCTCGCCTGGCACCCGTTCCTGCTCAACCCCGACATGCCGCGGCTTGGCATGGCGCGCGGCGACTACGTGGTGCGCAAGTTCGGCGGCGAGGAGCGCGCCCGGCGCCTCTATGCCTCGATCACCGAGATCGGCCAGGCCGAGGGCATGATTTTCCGCTTCGAACGCATCCGGCGCACCCCCTCCTCCATCGATGCCCACCGCCTCGTGCGCTTCGCCGCCCGCGAAGGGCGCGCCGATGCCATGGCGATGGCGCTGTTCGAGGCGCATTTCTCCGAAGGGCTGGATATCGGCGACACCTTCGTGCTGACCGCCCTGGCCGGCCGCTGCGGGCTGGATATGGCCGCCGCGCGCGATTACCTCGATACCGACGCCGAGCAGGATGCGGTGCATGCGGAGAACCTGCGCGCCCACCGCCTCGGCATCAACGGCGTTCCGTGTTTCGTCCTCGGTGGCCGCCATGCCATCGCCGGTGCCCAGGACGTGGAGGTGATCGAACGCCTGCTCGACGTGGCGTTGCTGGACGATTGATCAGGCGCGCCGGCGCGTCACGATCAGACAGGCCACCACGATCAGC
>CAMDGX010000071.1 GCA_945897825.1 Asaia bogorensis
GGGCGTGCGCCGGGGCGTCCGGGGCGAAGGCGGCCAGGAAGGTCGGGGGGAGATCGTCGCCGCGCGCGAGCAGCCGGCGATAGCCGGCGGGCAGGCGGGGGCGCAGCGTCAGGACCAGCATCTCCAGCAGGGCGAGCAGCCAGGCGCGCGCGAAGTGGGCGTGCGTCGGCCGGGCGCTGGAAGCGCTCGGGCGGGCAGGCCGGGCCGCCGGGGTGGATGTGATTTCTGACATGAAGTAATTTTATCTAACTGTCACCGCCGCAGGGAAGCGGAATCGGCATCGTCGCGCGGAATTTCGGGCTGGGGTTCGCGATGCGCGGCGGTCAGGACTCCAGCACCAGGTGGACGCGGTCGCCGGCGAAGCGGGCCACGGAGAGCTTGACGGGCGTGCCGTCCGGCTCGGCGTCCACCGCCTCGGAGACCAGCACCGGGACGACGCGGGGCTGGTGCAGGAGCTTGGCTTCCTCGGCGGTGGGCAGGCGGGTGCTGACGCGGGTGCGCCAGCGGGTGAAGTCGGCCACGCCGCAGGCGGCCAGGGCGCGGGTGACGGAGCCGGTTTCGCGGTAGGCGGAAGGGAAGCGGGCGAAGCGGGTGGCGGCCAGGGTGTGCCGGACCAGGCTGATCGGGACGCCGTCGGCGGTGTTCAGCGTGTCGGCCACCAGGACGCGGGGGGCGCGGCCGACGAGGCCGAGGGCGGCGATGGCGGCGGGGTCGGCGGCCTCCTCGTGGGAGGAGAGCAGGCGGCCGCTGAAGGCGCGGTTCTGGCCCAGGAGGTTGGCCTCCACGCGGGTGCGGCGGCCAACGGCGTAGTCGATCGCCTCCTCGCTGACGAAGGTGCCGCGGCCCTGCTCGATGCGCAGCAGGCCGCGATGGGCGAGGGCGGCGACGGCGCGGCGCACCGTGTGGCGATGGGCGGCGAAGCGCGCGGCCAGCTCCGGCTCCGGCGGCAGGCGGGTGCCGGGGGGCAGCTGGCCCGAGAAGATCTCCGCGTGCAGCGCCTGCTCGATGCGTCGCCACAGCGGCAGGGCGTCGGCGGGGTGCGGGTCGGGGAGGTCGGCCGTGTCCATGTGCGGTTCCGGGGTGCCGGACCGTTCTAGCCGGCTCCGCTGCGCGAGGCCACGCTGGCCGCCAGCGCGGCCTGCGCCGCCGCCCAGCGCTGCGCGTCGTGGTCCAGGCCGCGCTCGATTCCGGCGAGCGACGCGCGGTAGCGGGCGAGGCTGGCCGCCAGGGCAGCGGGGGCGGGACCGCCGAGGCGGCTGCGCACGGCGATCGAGTGGGCGGGCGCGGCGGCGGCGAGCAGCTCGACCAGCGGGGTGCGGGGCGTGCGGCCCAGCACGGCGCGGAAGGCGGCGGCGATGTCCTCGCAGCGCAGGCCGTCCATGCCGCGGACGCTGTCCAGCAGGGTGCGCGACAGTTGGGCGCAGATCTCGTGGGCGGAGCGGAAGGAGGTGCCCTCCTGTCGGACGAGGGTGTCGGCCAGCTCCGTCATGGTGGCGCAGGAGCGGGCGATGTTGGTCTGGGCGCGGGCGGTGTCGATCCGCAGTCCGTCGAGGAAGGCGGCGAGCAGGGGCAGCACGCGCCCGGCCATGTCGAAGGCGGCCAGGCCGGCGGCCTGGGTGGGGCCCTCGACATCGACCATGTCGGCGAAGGGGGTGTTGTGCAGGGTGGCGACCACGGTCTCGCAATGGCCGGCACCGAGCGAGGCCATGGTGCGCAGGTGCTCGATGGCCAGCGGGTTGCGCTTCTGCGGCATGATCGAGCTGATCTGCACGAAGCCGTCGGGCGCGACGGCCTGGCCGACCTCGAAGCCGGTCCAGAAGGCGAGGTCCTGGGCGAGGCGGCCGATGTTGAGGAAGGCCAGGCGCAGGGCGGCGTGGACGGCGGCGTACTGGTCGGCGGCCGCGATGCAGCCGTAGCTGTTCTCCTGCGGGGCGCGGAAGCCGAGCAGGGCGGCCAGCCGGGCGCGGTCGATCGGGAAGCCGGTGGTGGTGATGGCCGCCGCGCCCAGCGGGCAGAGGTCGAGGTCGGCCATGGCGTTGGCGAGGCGGGCGAGGTCGCGCAGCAGCACCTCGGCATAGGCGGCGAGGTAGTGGCCGTAGGTGGTTGGCTGGGCGGGCTGGCCGTGGGTGTAGGCGAGGATGATGGTGGCGGCCTCGCGCTCGGCGATGGCGAGCACGCGCGCGGCGAGGGCGGCGGCGTCGCGCATCGTGGCGGCGAGGCGGGTGCGGAGCTGGAGGCGGAAGACGGTGGCCTCGATGTCGTTGCGACTGCGTCCGGTGTGCAGGCGGCCGGCGAGGTCGGGGCCGAGGGCGGCGCGCAGGCGGCTTTCGCGCAGGTAGAACAGGTCTTCGAAGGCGCCGGCGTCTTGGGGGGCGGCGAGGGCGGGGTCGCGGTCGAGGGCCTGGATGGCGCCGAGCAGGGCGGCGGCGTCCTGGCCCGCCAGCAGGCCGGCCTCGTGCAGGGCCACGGCGTGGGCGAGGTCGATGGCGCGATACCAGGCGCCGTGGTGTCGGGCGGCGGCGAAGAGCGGCACCAGGACGGCGGCACGGTATTCGGGCGCGGCGGCGGTGGTGCCCGGCGCCGGATGGGCGGCGGCGTGCGGCGCGGGCGTGTCGGTCAAGAGCTTTGGTCTCCCATGCGCCTGGCGGGGTGGCGGGGCTTCGGCCGGGCGGCGACGGAGTATGAAAGACGTATAGATGTCATGACAAGGATGGGGCGGGGTGGGGCGCGCTTTTTGGCTGAACATCGATGCTTTTAGGGCAAAATAGTCGTTGTACGGCGGTGATCGCTTGCCGAGTGATACAGACGTCTGATACAGGCCATGGCAACGAAGCTCGGGAGGATTCGATCATGAAGCTCAGTGCGGCGTGCGGGCGGGTGGCCGGCCTGGTCCTTGCGGCCCTCGTGTCCCACGCGATGCCGGGGGCGGCGCAGACGCTGACGGTGGGCATTGCCAGCGGCGCGACCTCGGCGGATCCGCATTTCCACGCGCTGACGCCCAACGTCCAGTTCCGCAAGCACGTGCATGCGGGGCTGGTGCACATGTCGGCCACCAACCGGCCGGAGCCGGAGCTGGCGGAGTACTGGGAGAAGGTGTCCGACACGACATGGCGGTTCCGGCTGCGCCCGGGCGTGCGGTTCCATGACGGGCGGGCGTTCACGGCGCGCGACGTGATCTATTCGTATTGCCGGGTGCCGAACGTGCCGCATTCGCCCGGGCTGTTCCGCCCCTATACCGCGGCGATCCGGGCCATGCGCGCGCCCGATCCATTGACGGTGGAGATCGACACCGCGGCGCCGGCGCCGTTCCTGGCGGACGACCTGGCCAATGTCGGCATCATTTCCGCCGAGGCGGCCGGCGCGCCGGCGGCGTTCACCTTCGACGGGGGCACGTGCGGCATCACGGCCTGGCCGGCCACGGCGGATTTCAACGCCGTGGGCGCGGTGGCCGTGGGCACCGGGCCGTATCGGCTGGAGGCGTTCCAGCCCAACACCTCCGCCACGCTGGCGCGCTTCGACGGCTACTGGGGGGCCAGGCCGATCCACGCCAAGGTGGTGCTGCAGGTGATCGCCAATCCGGGCGCGCGCGCCGCGGCGCTTTTGTCGGGCACGGTGGATGTGATCGACCGTCCGCCGGTCGAGGCGCTGGACCGGCTGCGCGCCGCGCCGGGGGTGGCGATCTTCAACGCGCCGCCGGCGAACATCGTTTACATGTCGTTCGACCAGGCGCTGGAGCCGTCGCCGGCGGTGACGGGGACGGAGGGGCGCAACCCGTTCAAGGATGTGCGGGTGCGCACGGCCGTTTCCAAGGCGATCAACCGCGAGGCGATCGTGGCGCGCATCCTCTCGGGCGCCGGTTCGCCCGCGCACCAGATGGCGGCGCCGACGATGCTCGGCCACGACCCCGCCCTGCCGCCGGAGCGGTACGACCCCGAGGGCGCCCGGGCGCTGCTGGCCGAGGCCGGCTATCCGCGCGGGTTCGGCCTCACGCTGCACACGACGTCGGGGCGGTACCAGTCGGATGTCGAGGTGGCGCAGGCGATCGCGCAGATGCTGACGCGGGTCGGCATCCGCACCGATGTGGAGGCGGTGCCGCCGGCGGTGTATTTCACCAACGCGACCAACCAGAAATACAGCTTCTTCCTGGCCGGCGTCGGCGGGAATTTCGGGGAGGGGCTGATGGTGCTGCGCGCCCTGGGCCATACGCGCGGCGGGAATTTCGGCTCGCTGAACCGGGGGCGCTACAGCAATCCGGCGCTGGATGCGCTGATCGTGCAGGGGCTGCGCACCATGGACGATGCGGGGCGGGCGGCGGTGACGCGCGAGGCGATCGGGGTGTTCACGCGCGACCGCGGCGTGCTGCCGGTGTTCCACGAGGCGATGATGTGGGCGAGCCGCGGCGGGTTGGTGGTGGAGGGGCGGGCGGACCACCTGTTTCTGGCCGCGACGGTGCGGCGGGCGCCGTAGCCGGGCGCGGGCCGCGCCCTGGTCGGCGTCAGCGGCGCGGCAGGGGGGGCGGGAAGCGGCGTGAGGTGATGGCGGTGTAGAAGATCCAGAGGCCGAGGCCGAAGCTGAGGCCGATCGACAGGCCGCGGAGCCAGGCCATCGCCTGCCAGCCGCCGGCGATCGGCGTGCCGCGCAGGGAGGCGATGACGAAGAAGCCGACCAGGGTGGTGGCGGCGCCGGTCATGAGGGCGAGGGGCAGGGTGCCGATGCGCACGCGGGTGGTCAGCCAGGCGAAGGCGGCGCCGTAGAGGCCGCCCCAGAAGCATTGGTTGACCAGGACGGGCAGGCCGAAGGCGCGGGGGTTGGCGGCGAGGTTCCAGACCGGGGCGGTGCGGGGGAAGCCGAACAGGCCGGTTTCGCGCAGGACCAGGATCGCGCCCTGGTGGAAGACGATGACCGCGAGCACCCCGGCGAGGAAGCCGACGGCCAGGCGCTGCGGCGTGGACATGTGGGCGGTCGACATGGGGGCGCCTCCGGTTTTTTTCGTCGTGGCACAGTGGCGCATGGCGCGAGTCCACACCATCGCGCGTTTCGGCTAAGGGAAGGGGCTGGCAACGTGGCCGGCGGCGGAGGATCCCCTTGGGCGAGGTGACCGGCGAGGACATCGAGCGGCTGGCCAACCGGATGGCCATGCTGGTTTCGGACGATGGCGAGGCCGACAATGCCGGCCGCGCGGTGGGCCAGCTTGCGCGCCGGCTGGGGCTGTCGGGGGGCGACCTCAAGGCGATCGTGCTGTCCGGGGCGGGCAAGGGGTTCCGGCCCGGCAGCTCGCCTTCGCTGCTGCGGCTGGAGCAGGAGGTGGATGCGCTGCGGCGCGAGTTGCGCGAGGCGCGCGAGGCGGCGCGGGCGGCGCAGCAGGACCGCGAGGAGCTTGTCGCCGAGAACGGGGCGATGCGGCTGGCGATGTATCGCCATCGGGCCGGTTCGCGGATGCGGCGGCTGCTGCTGGGGCTGGGGGTGATCGGCGTGGTGGGGGTGGCGGCCGGGGTGGCGCTGCTGGGCCCCGACCTGGCGCCGTCGCCGGCCCCGATGGTGGTGCAGGCGCCGATGCCGGCCCCGCGCGGGGAGGGGCGGGTGGCGACGCGGGTGGCGCTGGTGCGCGGGGCGGGGGCGGTGCTGTTCCGCGATCCGGACCGGGCTTCGGCGGTGGTGGCGCGGGTGGCGCCTGGCACGCGGCTGCTGGTGCAGCGCATGGAGTGGCGCGGGATGATGCAGTGGGTGCAGGTGGAGGTGGACGGGCGCGTCGGCTACGTGGCGACGACCGAGGTGGAGATTTTTTGAGGTCAGCAGGATTCTTCTTTTTCTGAAGAAAAAGAAGCAAAAAGACTTTTATCCATTTGCATCGGGTTCTCCGTGGAGCCTCGGTGCAAGGTCAGGAAAGTTTTTTGGTTCTTTTTTTCAAAAAAGAACATTCTTGCTTTCTTGGCTGACCTGCGCCGGCTGCTCATCCTTCAGGGTGATGCCGGTGGCGCGGAGGCGGCGCATGGCGGCGATCAGCCAGAGCAGTTTGGCGGCGGCGTCGGGGATGGGCAGGCCTTCGGGGCGGATGTTGGAGATGCAGTTGCGTTCGGCGTCGGTGCGGCCGGGGCGGGGGGCCCAGGTGAGGTAGATGCCGAGGCTGTCGGGGGTGGACAGGCCGGGGCGTTCGCCGATCAGGACGGCGACGGCTTGGGCGCCGAGGGCGGCGCCGATCTCGTCGCCGAGGGCGACGCGGCCTTGGCGGGCGATGACCACCGGGCCTGATTGGGCGAGGGCGGGCATCACCTGGGCGAGCAGGGGGGCGGCGTGGCGCTGGGCGGCGGTGGCGGAGAGGCCGTCGCAGATGACGAAGGCGATGCCTGGTTGGGGGGCGAGGCTCGTGGTGTTCGCGAGTCGGCGGCCGAGGTCGGGGCGCAGGAGGTAGGTTCGGCGGTCGGGGCAGGCGCTGTGGACGATCGTGCTGGTGAGATTGGCGGCGGCGAGGTCGGCGGCGAGGCGGTCGGTGTCGAGTTCGGCGTGGACGGCGTCGCGGGCGGCGGCGTGGGCGGCCTGGAATTCGAGGTGGGCTGCGGTGGGCAGGGCGTTGCCGGCGCGGCCGAGGGCGACGCGGGCCGGGGTGAAGCGGCGGAGGTCCTGCCAGAGGGTGGGCGCGCTCATCAGGCGAGGCCGACGAGGGCGGGGGACATCGGGGCGGGGATGCGGTCGGGGGTGGTGGTGGAGAGGCCCATCTGGGCGAGCCAGGCTTCGAATTCGGGGGCGGGGCGCAGGGCGAGGGTGCTGCGCAGGTAGAGGGCGTCGTGGAAGGAGGTGCTCTGGTAGGAGAGCATGATGTCGTCCGCACCCGGGACGCCCATGATGTAGGTGACGCCGGCGGCGCCGAGCAGGGTGAGCAGGGCGTCCATGTCGTCCTGGTCGGCTTCGGCGTGGTTGGTGTAGCAGACATCGACGCCCATCGGCAGGCCGAGGAGCTTGCCGCAGACATGGTCTTCCAGGCCGGCGCGGATGATCTGCTTGCCGTCGTAAAGGTATTCCGGGCCGATGAAGCCGACGACGGTGTTGACCAGCAGCGGGGCGAAGCGGCGGGCGACGGCGTAGGCGCGGGCTTCGATGGTTTGCTGGTCGACGTTGTGGTGGGCGTTGGCGGACAGCGCGCTGCCCTGGCCGGTTTCGAAATACATGACGTTTTTTCCCACCGTGCCGCGGTTCAGGGAGAGGGCGGCGCTTTGGGCTTCCTCCAGGAGGGCGAGGTTGACGCCGAAGCTGGTGTTGGTGGCCTCGGTGCCGCCGATGGACTGGAAGACGAGGTCGACGGGGGCGCCTTGTTCGATGCAGCGTAGGGTGGTGGTGACGTGGGCCAGCACGCAGGTTTGGGTGGGGATGGCGTAGCGGTCGCGGACCTGGTCGAGCATGTGGAGCAGGGTGGTGGTGGCGGCGACGCTGTCGGTGGCGGGGTTGACGCCGATGACGGCGTCGCCGGCGCCGAGGAGGAGGCCGTCCAGCGTGGAGGCGGCGACGCCGCGCGGGTCGTCGATGGGGTGGTTGGGCTGGAGGCGGACGGAGAGGCGCCCGGGGAGGCCGATGGTGTTGCGGAAGGCGGTGGTGACGCGGCATTTTCCCGCTATTGCGACGAGGTCTTGCAAGCGGCAGATTTTTGAGACGGCCGCGACCATCTCCGGGGTGAGGCCGGGGCGGATTGCCGCGAGGGAGTCGGAGGTGGCTTCGGCGAGGAGCCAGTCGCGGAAGCCGCCGACGGTGAGGTGGGCGATGGGGGCGAAGGCGACCGGGTCGTGGGTGTCGAGGATGAGGCGGGTGACTTCGTCGGTCTCGTAGGGGATGACGGCTTCGTTCAGGAAGTGGCGCAGCGGGAGGTCGGCGAGGGCGAGCTGGGCCGCGACGCGCTCGGTGGCGGTGGTGGCGGCGAGGCCGGCCAGGACGTCGCCGGAGCGTGGGGGGGTGGCGCGGGCGAGGAGGGTGCGCAGGTCCGCGAAGGTGTGGCGGGTGCCGTTGACGGTGGCTGCATGGGGGGCGGCGTGGGGCATGCGGGCTCCGGCGGCGGGGAGGGGCCAGGATAGGCGCGGATGCCGGGGGGAGGGCAAGCTTTCGTCAGGCGCGGCGTCGGCGGCGGCGGAGCAGCAGCACGAGGCCGACCAGGCCGGCGACGAGGGCCAGGGCGATGGCAGCTTCGACGACGTGGTTGCGCCACCAGTAGGTGCGGGTGGCGCCGGCGAGGCGGGGGGCGCGGGGGGCGTCAGCGGCGACGGTGGCCGTGACGCGGGTTCCGGGGGCGAGGTGGGCGACGGAGGGGGCGTCGACGGTGTCGATGCCTTCGAGGCCGGCGGGGTGGCCGGGCGGGGCGTAGCGCAGGCGAACATGGGCGATGGGGACGGCGTAGTCGTGGGCGCGGCGGCTGAGGAGCGTTCGGCCGCGCGCGTCGATGGTGATGGAGACGATTTCGGCGGGCACCGCGGCCATGGTGCCGCTGCTCCAGCGCGGGCGGGCGAGCCAGGGGAGGAGCGGGGCGTCGGTGGTCCAGGCCCATTCCAACAGGCCGAGTGGGCGCAGCAGGTGGAGCATGACGGCCTGGCCGGGGCGGGCGGTGTCGTGGCTGGCTTCGTCGAGCCGGATCTCGGTTTGGCGCAGGACGCCCTGGCCCGGGGCGGTGCGGCAGAGGCGGTCGGCTTCGCCCGGGGTTTCGCCGATGGCGGCGAGGATGGCGGGGTCGGGCAGGTTGACGGCGCCGAGGCCGGGGGCGCCGGGGGCGCGGTAGCAGACGATGGCGCCGAAATGGTGCTTCGGGTGGTAGTGGCTGCTGCGCTGGCCGGTGGCACGCAGGCTTTCCAGGCGTAGCGTTTCGCGGGTGCTTGCGAGCACGCCCGGCAGGCGCTCGCCCCAGAGTTCGGCGGCGGCGCGCGGGCCCTCGGCGACGACGGCGAGCACGGCGAGGGCCAGGATGAAGAGGGCGGGGATCCGCCATCTCCGGGCGACCAGCAGGAGCAGGGCTGCGAGGGCGGCTGCCAGGGCGATCGCGACGAAGAGGGCGGCTGTCATCCCGGCTCCGGGTCGTTTTGGTTCAATGTGCCACAAACGCGCGACACTGCAATGCGGTGGCGGGCTGGTTGCTGGGCAGGGGCGCGCGAGAAAGCGCTGGACTCGGGCGGCGAGGGGGCGTAGATGCGCCCCTCTCTGGAACGCGGGAGACAGCCGGGCAGAATTGCGCCGGGGCTGTCGTGTGCACCGCGGTCCCCCAACCCCCCTGCCCGCGGTCGTGCGACCGGTTGGCAGGCGACAGGAGCCAAGGGATCATGGCGAAGAAGATCGTCGGCTACATCAAGCTGCAGATTCCGGCCGGCAAGGCCAATCCGTCGCCGCCCGTGGGGCCGGCACTGGGCCAGCGCGGCCTCAACATCATGTCGTTCGTCAAGGAATTCAACGCCGTGACGGCGCAGATGGAGCCGGGGATGCCGGTTCCCGTGGTCATCACCGCGTTCGGCGACCGCACCTTCAGCTTCATCACCAAGACGCCGCCGAACACCTACTTCCTGAAGAAGGCGGCGGGCATCCAGAAGGGCACCAGCACGCCGGGCAAGGGCGCGCCGAGCGGGAAGGTGACGATGGAGCAGCTGCGCGAGATCGCGGCCACGAAGATGATCCACATGAACGCCAACGACGTCGACGGCGCCGTGCGCATGCTGGTTGGCAGCGCCCGCTCGATGGGTCTCACCGTGGTGGAGGGCTGAGCGTCATGGCACACAACAAGCGTCTTGCCGCTGCCCGCGCGACCGTCGACGCCACGAAGGCGTATTCGCTCGCCGAGGCGATCGCCACGGTGCAGGCCAACGCCAAGGCCAAGTTCGACGAGACGATCGAAATCAGCATGAACCTGGGCATCGACCCGCGCCATGCCGACCAGATGGTGCGTGGGCTGGTCGGGCTGCCGAACGGCACCGGCAAGACCCTGCGCGTGGGCGTGTTCGCCCGTGGCGCGAAGGCCGAGGAGGCGCTGGCCGCCGGGGCCGACGTGGTGGGCGCGGATGACCTGGCCGAGAAGGTGCAGGCCGGCGACATCCAGTTCGACCGCTGCATCGCGACGCCGGACATGATGGGCCTGGTGGGTCGGCTCGGCAAGATCCTGGGCCCGCGCGGCCTGATGCCGAACCCGCGCCTGGGCACCGTGACCATGGACGTGAAGGGCGCGATCACCGCCGCCAAGGCCGGCCAGGTGGAGTTCCGCGCGGAGAAGGCGGGCATCGTGCATGCCGGCATTGGCAAGGCGTCGTTCCCGGCCGAGAAGCTGCTGGAGAACGCCAAGGCCTTTGCCGACGCCATCGTCAAGGCCAAGCCGACCGGCGCCAAGGGCACCTATGTGCAGAAGGTCGCGGTCAGCTCCACGATGGGCCCGGGCGTGCGCGTGGATGTGAGCACGCTGGCCTAGGGATTGGAGGAGCGGGCGATCTGTGTCGCGGGCCTTCGGCCCGAGGCGATCGCGCGCTGAACGAAATTCGCCGCCGGCCTTCGGGCCGGAGGCGGGCAGGGGGCGGGAGCCCCCGAACCTGTCCGAGACCGCACGTTGCCGTTCGCTTTCCCTGTGGAAGCAACGCACTAAGGGGCCGCAAGGCCCGCGCGCGGGAGACGGGGATGCCAAGGATTTGCGGGCGGCAAGCCCGCCGGTTCCTGGCGGTTCCGACTCACTGGCGGAGGCTTCGGCTGCCGTCGGGGACAGGCGAACCGGGCTGGTCCGGGCGCCTGGATGCTGTTTTGCAGAGGCCGCCCGACGGGCGGCGGGCGAGACGGTTGGTGTTCGTGCTGGCCCATAGGGCAACCCGGTCGGGAGCGGTCCATACGCTTTCGACCACCGACGGAGACGGAATTTGGACCGTACGGAGAAGCACGCGTTCGTCGCCTCGCTGGCGGCGGTGTTCGCCGAGACGTCCATGGTTGTGGTCACCCAGAACAACGGGCTGACCGTGGCCGATGTGACGACTCTGCGCCGCCGCATGCGCGAAGCCGGGGCGACCTACAAGGTTGCGAAGAACCGGCTGGCCGTCCTCGCCCTGGATGGGACCCGCTTTGACGGCATCATGCCCATGCTGAAGGGACCGACCGCGCTTGCGTGGGCGCACGACCCTGTGGCCGTGGCGAAGGTGGCCGTCGAGTTCGCCAGAACCAATGACAAGTTCGTGGTGCTCGGTGGAGCGCTTGGCAGCCAGATGCTTGATGCATCCGGGGTCAAGGCACTGTCCGAGCTGCCGTCGCTGGATGCGCTGCGCGCGAAGATCCTGGGGCTGCTCAATGCCCCGGCGACCAAGATCGCGGGCATTCTCCAGGCGCCGGGCGGACAGCTCGCACGGGTTCTGGCTGCCTATGCCAAGAAGGACGAGGAAGCGGCCTGACCGGCTGCGCCTAGATGAGTGGCGGGCCGCCATCCCGACGGACATGGTCCTGATGGGCATGTGGGGCTTGCTTGGAACCGACCAGAGACTAAGTTAAAGGAATACACTGATGGCCGACCTTGCGAACCTGGTGGAGCAGCTGTCCAGCCTGACCGTGCTGGAGGCCGCCGAATTGTCGAAGATGCTGGAAGAGAAGTGGGGCGTTTCCGCCGCTGCGCCGGTGGCCGCTGCCGCTGCCGCTCCGGCCGCCGCTGCCGCCGCTGCCCCGGTTGAGGAGCAGACCGAGTTCACCGTGATTCTCGCCACCTCGGGTGACAAGAAGATCAATGTGATCAAGGAGATCCGCACCATCACCGGCCTGGGCCTGAAGGAGGCCAAGGATCTGGTCGAGGGCGCGCCCAAGACCGTGAAGGAAGGCGTGAACAAGGAAGAGGCTGGCAAGATCAAGAAGGTGCTGGAAGAGGCTGGCGCGACTGTCGAGATCAAGTGAGTCCCGCGCGGCAGCGATGCCGCGCACCTGCGCTGATCGGGCGGAGGCCATCCCCGGAAGGGGGCCGGCCTCCGTCCCTATCGGCGTTGCCTATGCCGGCTTTGGCTATGCCGGTGCTGCCTATGCCGGCGTTGACGGCGACGACCGCATGACGGCTGCTTGTTCCCTTCGGAACGGGCGGCCGGGACCATCGACTGACCCATTGTTCAGGACACGGGCATGAACGCGATCACTGGTTCGTTTACCGGCAAGAAGCGCATCCGCAAGAGCTTCGGGCGTATCCCCGAGCTGGCGCAGATGCCCAACCTGATCGATGTGCAGCGCGCCAGCTACGAGGCGTTCCTGCAGATGGCGACACCACCGGACAGCCGGACCAACACGGGCCTGCAGGAAGTCTTCAAGTCGGTGTTCCCGATCGATGACTTCGCCGGGCGCGGGCGGCTGGAGTTCGTCTATTACGAGCTGGAAGAGCCGAAATACGACGTCGAGGAGTGCATCCAGCGCGGCATGACCTATGCCGCCCCGCTGAAGGTGATCCTGCGGCTGATCGTGTGGGACCTCGACGAGGACACCGGCGCGCGGTCGATCCGCGACATCAAGGAGCAGCCGGTCTACATGGGCGACATGCCGCTCATGACGGACAACGGCACCTTCATCATCAACGGCACCGAGCGCGTCATCGTCAGCCAGATGCACCGCTCGCCCGGCGTGTTCTTCGACCATGACAAGGGCAAGACGCACAGCAGCGGCAAGTACCTGTTCTCGGCGCGGGTGATCCCCTATCGCGGCTCGTGGCTGGACTTCGAGTTCGATTCCAAGGACCTCGTGTACGTGCGCATCGACCGCAAGCGGAAGCTGCCGGTCACGACGCTGCTGTATGCGCTGGAATCCGCCAACACCGAGGCGATGCGCGAGGCGCGCGCGGCGAAGGGCGAGGAGCTGGAGCCCGGCGAGATCCGCGGCATGGATGCCGAGGAGATCCTCAACGTCTTCTACAACCAGGTGATCTTCACCAACACCTCCAAGGGCTGGGCGCGGCCGTTCGACCCCGATGCGTTCCGCGGCATCAAGCTGCTGGAGCCGCTGGTCGATGCCGATACCGGCGAGGTGGTGGCGGAGGCCGAGGCGAAGCTGAACGCCCGCCAGGCGCGCAAGATCGCTGAGACCACGCGCGTGGTGCTGGTCGGGCGCGCGGACCTGCTCGGGCGGTATGTCGCCGAGGATCTGGTGAACGTCGAGACCGGCGAGATCTATGCCGAGGCGGGCGAGGAGCTGGCCGAGGCGAAGCTCGCCGCCCTTGAGGAGCGCGGCATCGACACGCTGCCGACGCTGGCGGTCGACCAGTCCAACGGGCCGTGGCTGCGCAACACGCTGGTGGTGGACAAGAACAGCAACCGCGACGACGCGCTGATCGACATCTACCGCGTGATGCGCCCCGGCGAGCCGCCGACGCCGGATACGGCCGAGGCGCTGTTCCGCGGGCTGTTCTTCGATGCCGACCGCTATGACCTCTCGGCGGTCGGGCGCGTGAAGATGAACATGCGCCTGGGCCTGACCGATGTGGCGGACACGGTGCGGGTGCTGCGCAAGCACGACGTGCTGCGCACGGTGAAGATCCTGTGCGAGCTGAAGGACGGGCGCGGGCAGATCGACGACATCGACAATCTCGGCAATCGCCGCGTGCGTTCGGTCGGCGAGTTGATGGAGAACCAGTATCGCGTCGGGCTGCTTCGGATGGAGCGCGCCATTCGGGAACGCATGGGCTCGGTGGATATCGACACCGTGATGCCGCACGACCTTATCAACGCCAAGCCGGCCGCGGCCGCGGTGCGGGAGTTCTTCGGCTCCTCGCAGCTGTCGCAGTTCATGGACCAGACCAACCCGCTGTCGGAAGTGACGCATAAGCGGCGCCTGTCCGCGCTTGGACCGGGCGGGTTGACCCGCGAGCGGGCCGGCTTCGAGGTGCGCGACGTGCATCCGACGCATTACGGCCGCATCTGCCCGATCGAGACGCCGGAGGGGCCGAACATCGGCCTGATCAACTCGCTGGCGACCTACGCCAAGGTCAACAAGTACGGCTTCATCGAGACGCCGTACATGCTGGTCAAGGACGGGGTGGTGCAGCGCGACCCGAAATACCTGTCGGCGATGGAGGAGGAGAAGCTCGTCGTCGCGCAGGCGGACGCCGAGATGAGTGCCGATGGCACGCTGACCTCCGAGCTGGTTTCGGTGCGCAAGCAGGGCGATTTCCGGCTGGTGAAGCCGGAGGACGTCACCGCGATCGACGTGTCGCCGAAGCAGCTTGTGTCGGTGGCCGCGGCGCTGATCCCGTTCCTGGAGAACGACGACGCCAACCGCGCGCTGATGGGCTCGAACATGCAGCGCCAGGCGGTGCCGCTGATCCGTGCCGATGCCCCGCTCGTGGGCACGGGCATGGAGGCGGCGGTGGCGCGGGATTCGGGCGCGACGATCGTGGCCAAGCGACCGGGCGTGATCGACCAGATCGACGGCGCGCGCATCGTGGTGCGGGCGACGGCGGAGGACGGCACGACCAAGGGTGTCGACATCTACCGGCTGCGCAAGTTCATGCGCTCCAACCAGTCGACCTGCATCAACCAGCGCCCGCTGGTGCGGGTGGGCGACCGGGTGGCCGAGGGCGACATCATCGCCGACGGGCCCTCGACAGAGCTGGGCGAGCTGGCGCTGGGGCGGAACGTGCTGGTCGCGTTCATGCCCTGGAACGGCTACAACTTCGAGGACTCCATCCTCATCAGCGAGCGGATTGCGCGCGACGACGTGTTCACCTCGATCCATATCGAGGAGTTCGAGGTCATGGCGCGCGACACCAAGCTGGGCCAGGAGGAGATCACCCGCGACATTCCGAACGTTGGCGAGGAAGCGCTCAAGAACCTCGACGAGGCCGGCATCGTCTATATCGGCGCCGAGGTGAACCCGGGTGATATCCTGGTCGGCAAGGTGACGCCGAAGGGCGAGAGCCCGATGACCCCCGAGGAGAAGCTGCTGCGGGCGATCTTCGGCGAGAAGGCGTCTGACGTGCGCGACACCTCGCTCAAGCTGCCGCCGGGCGTCTCTGGCACGATCGTGGATGTGCGCGTGTTCAGCCGCCGCGGCGTGGACAAGGACGAGCGCGCCATGGCGATCGAGCGTTCGGAGATCGAGCGCCTGGCAAAGGACCGCGACGACGAGAAGGCGATCCAGGAGCGGTCGTTCCTGAACCGGCTGCGCGAGAAGCTGCTGGGCGGCAAGGCCGTGGGCGGTTTCAAGGGCATCAAGGCCGGCACGGTGATCACCGAGGAGGTGCTCGCCGAGCATGTCCGCGGCTCCTGGCGCCATATCGGCGTGCAGGACGACGCGGTGATGGCCGAGATCGAGGTTTTGAAGCGCGAGTTCGATGCCGCCGTGGCGCGGCTGCAGGCGCGCTTCGACAGCAAGGTCGAGAAGCTGCAGCGCGGCGACGAGCTGCCGCCGGGCGTGATGAAGATGGTCAAGGTGTTCGTCGCGGTGAAGCGCAAGCTGCAGCCGGGCGACAAGATGGCCGGCCGGCACGGCAACAAGGGCGTGTGCTCGCGCGTGGTGCCGGTGGAGGACATGCCGTTCCTCGAGGACGGCACCTCAGTCGACATCGTGCTGAACCCGCTGGGCGTGCCGTCGCGCATGAACGTGGGCCAGATCCTGGAGACGCATCTGGGCTGGGCCTGCGCCACGCTGGGCAAGCAGGTGGGTGAGCTGGTGGAGGAATACCGCCGCACAGGTCATGCCCGCGACGAGCTGCTGGCGCGGCTGAAGGACATCTACGGCGACAAGGTCTATGCCGAGCAGATCGCCGGCATGACCGATGCGCAGCTGATGGAGCTGTCCGACAACCTCAAGAAGGGCATCCCGATCGCCACCCCCGTGTTCGACGGGGCGCGGATGGATGACATCGAGGGGATGCTGACCAAGGCGGGCCTGGGCACGTCCGGCCAGGTGATCCTGACCGACGGGCGCACGGGCGAGCCGTTCGAGCGCAAGGTGACGGTGGGCATCATCTACATGCTCAAGCTGCATCACCTGGTCGACGACAAGATCCATGCTCGTTCGATCGGCCCCTACTCGCTCGTTACCCAGCAGCCGCTGGGCGGCAAGGCGCAGTTCGGCGGACAGCGCTTCGGCGAGATGGAGGTTTGGGCGCTGGAGGCGTACGGCGCCGCCTATACGCTGCAGGAAATGCTGACGGTGAAGTCCGACGACGTGTCGGGCCGCACCAAGGTCTACGAGGCGATCGTGCGCGAGCAGGACACGTTCGAGGCGGGTATTCCGGAAAGCTTCAACGTTCTGGTCAAGGAGCTGAAGTCGCTCGGGCTGAACGTCGATCTGGACATGGGGCCGGTCTAGCGACCGGCGCCTGCCGCCTTGCCGTGCCTGCCCCAGCCTTGCCTGCCCAAGCCAATATGAGGGTGCCCGCATGAACGAGCTGATGAAGATCCTGGGCCAGACGGGTCAGACGCAGACCTTCGACCAGATCAAGATCCAGATGGCCTCGCCGGAGCAGATCCGCTCCTGGTCGTACGGGGAGATCAAGAAGCCGGAGACGATCAACTACCGGACCTTCAAGCCGGAGCGCGACGGGCTGTTCTGCGCGCGCATCTTCGGGCCGATCAAGGACTACGAGTGCCTGTGCGGCAAGTACAAGCGCATGAAGTTCCGCGGCATCATCTGCGAGAAGTGCGGCGTGGAGGTGACGCTGGCCAAGGTGCGGCGCGAGCGGATGGGGCATATCGAGCTGGCCTCGCCGGTCGCGCACATCTGGTTCCTCAAGTCCCTTCCCTCGCGCATCGGCCTGATGGTCGACCTGACGCTGAAGGAGCTGGAGAAGATCCTGTATTTCGAGAGCTATGTGGTGCTGGAGCCCGGCACGACGGACCTCAAGATGCACCAGCTGCTGACCGAAGATCAGCTGATGGCCAAGCAGGACGAGTTCGGCGACGACGCCTTCCAGGCCGGGATCGGCGCGGAGGCGATCAAGAGCGTTCTGCAGCGGATCGACGCGGATGCCGAGAAGGTGCAGCTGCGCGCGGAGCTGAAGGAGACCACGAGCGAGGCCAAGCGCAAGAAGCTGGTGAAGCGCCTGAAGCTGATCGAGGCCTTCTCCGAGTCTGGCGCCAAGCCGGAGTGGATGATCCTCGATGTCGTGCCGGTGATCCCGCCCGAGCTGCGGCCGCTGGTGCCGCTCGATGGTGGCCGCTTCGCGACGTCGGACCTCAACGACCTCTATCGCCGCGTCATCAACCGCAACAACCGCCTGAAGCGGCTGATCGAGCTGCGCGCGCCGGATATCATCGTGCGCAACGAAAAGCGCATGCTGCAGGAATCGGTCGACGCGCTGTTCGACAACGGCCGTCGTGGCCGCGCCATCACCGGGGCCAACAAGCGCCCGCTGAAGTCGCTGTCCGACATGTTGAAGGGCAAGCAGGGTCGCTTCCGGCAGAACCTGCTCGGCAAGCGCGTCGACTACTCGGGCCGCTCGGTGATCGTGGTGGGCCCGGAGCTGAAGCTGCACCAGTGCGGGCTGCCGAAAAAGATGGCGCTCGAGCTGTTCAAGCCGTTCATCTACTCGAAGCTCGAGAAGTACGGACACGCTACCACCATCAAGGCCGCCAAGCGGATGGTCGAGAAGGAGCGTCCGGAAGTGTGGGACATCCTCGAGGAGGTGATCCGCGAGCATCCCGTCATGCTCAACCGCGCGCCGACCTTGCATCGCCTCGGCATCCAGGCCTTCGAGCCGGTGCTGATCGAGGGCAAGGCGATCCAGCTGCATCCGCTGGTCTGCACGGCCTTCAACGCCGACTTCGACGGCGACCAGATGGCGGTGCACGTGCCGCTGAGCCTTGAGGCGCAGCTGGAAGCCCGCGTGCTGATGATGTCGACCAACAACATCCTCAGCCCGGCCAATGGCAAGCCGATCATCGTCCCGAGCCAGGACATCGTGCTGGGCATCTACTACCTCAGCCTTGAGACGCCGGAATTCCGCGCCTTCGACGAGACCAAGGCGCCGGCGTTTGCGACCATCGGCGAGATCGAGCATGCGATGCATGCCGGCGTGATCAAGCTGCACGACAAGATCCGCGCCCGCTTCGAGACGGTGGACGCCGACGGCAACGCCATCCGCCAGACCGTGTACACCACGGCTGGGCGCATGATGATCGCCCAGGTGCTGCCCAAGAGCCCGCTGATTCCGTTCAGCCTGATCAACCGGCAGCTGACCAAGAAGAACGTCTCGGACGTGATCGACGCGGTGTACCGCCACTGCGGCCAGAAGGAATGCGTGATCTTCGCCGACCGGCTGATGGGGCTGGGCTTCGGCCAGGCCGCCAAGGCGGGCATTTCGTTCGGCAAGGACGACATGATCATCCCGGACAGCAAGAAGGCGATGATCGAGAAGACGCAGACCGAGGTGAAGGAGTTCGAGCAGCAGTACCAGGACGGGCTGATCACCGCCGGCGAGCGCTACAACAAGGTGGTCGATGCCTGGTCGCGCTGCACCGACGAGGTCGCGACGGCGATGATGAAGGAGATCAAGCGGCAGGAGATCGGCTATCCCACCAACGCGGTGTGGATGATGTCGGACTCCGGCGCGCGCGGGTCGCCGGCGCAGATGCGCCAGCTGGCCGGTATGCGCGGCCTGATGGCCAAGCCCTCGGGCGAGATCATCGAGCAGCCGATCATCGCGAACTTCAAGGAAGGCCTGTCGGTTCTCGAATACTTCAACTCCACCCATGGCGCCCGAAAGGGCTTGGCCGATACCGCGCTGAAGACGGCCAACTCCGGCTACCTGACCCGCCGCCTGGTGGACGTGGCGCAGGATTGCATCATCGTCGAGGTGGATTGCGGCACCGAGCGCGGGCTGACCGTGAAGCCGGTGATGGATGGCGGCGAGGTGGTTGCCAGCCTGTCCGAGCGCACCCTGGGCCGCACCACGGCAGAGGATGTGGTCGACCCGGTGACCAACGAGATCCTGCTGCCGGCCAACATGCTGATCGAGGAGGAGGATGCCGAGCGCATCGAGAAGGCCGGGGTCGAGCAGGTGAAGATCCGCTCGGTGCTGACCTGCGAGGCCAAGGTCGGCGTCTGCGCCCATTGCTACGGGCGTGACCTCGCGCGTGGCACGCCGGTGAACATCGGCGAGGCGGTGGGTGTCATCGCCGCGCAGTCGATCGGTGAGCCGGGCACGCAGCTGACGATGCGTACCTTCCACATCGGCGGTGCCGCCCAGCGCGGCGCCGAGGTGAGCAGCGTGGAGGCCAGCCATGACGGCGTGGTCGCCATCCGCAACCGCAACGTGGTCATCAACTCGTCCAACGTGCCGGTGGTGATGAGCCGCAACTGCGAGATGGTGCTGGCCGACGACAAGGGCCGCGAGCGCGCGCGCTTCCGCGTTCCCTACGGCTCGCGCCTGCTGGTGGACGAGGGGGCGACCGTGGCGCGCCAGCAGAAGCTGGCCGAATGGGACCCGTACACCCTGCCGATCATCACCGAGCGCAACGGCAAGCTGGAATACCTCGACCTGCTCGAGGGCGTCACGCTGGTCGAGCGCATGGACGAGGTGACCGGCCTGACCTCCAAGGTGGTCGTCGACTACAAGCAGAATGCCCGCGGCGTCGATCTGCGCCCGCGGCTTCAGCTGAAGGACGACCGCGGTGAGGTGATCAAGCTGCCGAACGGGGCCGATGCCCGCTACTTCCTGAGCCCCGACTCGATCCTCTCGGTCGAGAACGGCGCGCAGGTGGCCGCTGGCGACGTGCTGGCGCGGATTCCGCGCGAGGGCAGCAAGACGCGCGACATCACCGGCGGTCTGCCGCGCGTTGCCGAGCTGTTCGAGGCACGGCGGCCGAAGGACCATGCGATCATCGCCGAGATCGATGGGCGCGTGGAATTCGGCAAGGACTACAAGGCCAAGCGCCGGGTGATCGTGAAGAACGACGAGACCATGGAGGAGAGCGAATACCTCATCCCCAAGGGCAAGCATGTCTCGGTTCAGGAGGGCGACTTCGTCCGCCGGGGTGACCCGCTGGTCGATGGGCCGCGCGTGCCGCACGACATCCTCAAGGTGCTCGGCGTCGAGGCATTGTCCGACTATCTGGTGAACGAGATCCAGGACGTCTACCGACTCCAGGGCGTGAAGATCAACGACAAGCACATCGAGGTGATCGTTCGCCAGATGCTGCAGAAGGTCGAGATCATGGAGCCGGGCGACACCACCTACCTGACCGGCGAGCAGGTGGACCGGATGGAGTTCGACCAGGAGAACAACAAGCGGATCGGCGAGGGCGAACGCCCGGCGGTGGCCATGCCGGTGCTCCAGGGCATCACCAAGGCCTCACTGCAGACGCACAGCTTCATCTCCGCCGCCTCCTTCCAGGAGACGACGCGGGTGCTCACCGAGGCGGCCACGGCCGGCAAGGTGGATACGCTGATGGGCCTGAAGGAGAACGTGATCGTCGGCCGGCTGATCCCCGCCGGCACTGGCGCGGTGATGAACCGCCTGCGTGCCATTGCCGCCGGGCGCGACAAGCAGAAGGGCCTGCGCCAGGAGACGCCGCAGATCACCGGACAGGCGGCCGAATAGCTGCAAGACCGGCTGCGACTCGGCCATCGTTCCGACGCAGGGGGCGGGAAGGGCAACCTTCCCGCCCCTTGTTCGTTTGCGCCGGGTGCGTATTGCGCCCCGCGTGTGCACATGCACTTCGGCCCCGCACCGGATGCATGGCGCAAACCCGGTTTTCCGGGCCTTGCCGGGCCCGCGCGCTTGACTCGCCCGGCCTCAACCCGTAGGTATCGCGCCCTCAGCCGGCCCCGCCAAAGGTTCGGTCGGCTCGCGTTTGCAGGCTCCGGATGTGTGAGGCGCCGCCCTGGTTTACCGGGGCTCAGGCCGCACACAGGTCGACCCCCGCAGAGGGAACATGCCCGGATGGCATGTCCACCCGCCGCGGGGTTTGCGTGTGGCGTGACACGAGATGACGTGACGAAGGTTTGCCCTCGCGGGCATTGGGCTTTTCGGGGTTTCGGGTTTGGTCCGGGGCTTCGCTGACAGGATCGGAAAGAGGGTCTATGCCGACCATCAACCAGTTGATCGCCTCGGGGCGAGTGCCCGCCCGGGCCCGCAACAAGGTTCCTGCCTTGCAGGGCTGCCCGCAGAAGCGCGGCGTCTGCACGCGCGTCTACACGACGACGCCAAAGAAGCCGAACTCGGCGCTGCGCAAGGTCGCCAAGGTCCGCCTGACCAACGGCTTCGAGGTGGTGAGCTACATTCCCGGCGAAGGCCACAACCTGCAGGAACACAGCGTCGTGCTGATCCGTGGCGGGCGCGTGAAGGATCTTCCCGGCGTGCGCTACCACATCCTGCGCGGCGTGCTGGACACCCAGGGCATTGCCAAGCGTCGTCAGCGCCGGTCGCTGTACGGCGCGAAGCGGCCGAAGTAAGGAGGGCGAGATGAGCCGTCGTCGCCGCGCGGTCAAGCGCGAGATCCTGCCCGACCCGAAGTTCGGGGACGTCGTCATCACGCGCTTCATGAATGCGCTGATGTATGACGGCAAGAAGTCCGCCGCCGAAGGCATCGTGTATGGTGCGCTGGACGTGCTGAAGCGCCGCGGTGGCAATGCCGCCGATCCGGTGCGCATGTTCCATGAGGCGCTGGACAACGTGAAGCCGGCCGTCGAGGTGCGTTCGCGCCGCGTCGGTGGCGCCACCTACCAGGTGCCGGTCGAAGTTCGCGCTGAGCGTCGCCAGGCGCTGGCGATTCGCTGGATCATCGACGCGGCGCGCAAGCGCGGCGAGCACACGATGGAAGAGCGGCTGTCCAACGAGCTCCTGGATGCCGTGAACAACCGTGGCTCGGCGGTGAAGAAGCGCGAAGACACGCACCGCATGGCCGAGGCGAACAAGGCCTTCAGCCACTACCGCTGGTAAGGCCCGTCCGCGTCTCGCGACGGATACGAGCGGCACGAACAGACAGATCCCCCCACCCCGGAACAGACGTCGGGCACGGAGAATACCACGATGGGTAAGGCTAAATTCGAGCGGAACAAGCCGCACTGCAACATCGGCACCATTGGTCACGTCGACCATGGCAAAACGTCGCTGACCGCCGCGATCACAAAGATCCTGGCGAAGGCGGGCGGCGCCACCTTCACGGCCTACGACCAGATCGACAAGGCCCCCGAGGAACGCGCACGCGGCATCACGATCTCCACGGCGCACGTGGAGTACGAGACCGCCAATCGCCACTACGCCCACGTGGACTGCCCCGGCCACGCCGACTACGTGAAGAACATGATCACGGGTGCGGCGCAGATGGACGGCGCGATCCTGGTGGTCTCCGCCGCCGACGGCCCGATGCCGCAGACCCGCGAGCACATCCTGCTCGCCCGCCAGGTCGGTGTGCCGGCGCTGGTGGTGTTCCTGAACAAGTGCGACATCGCCGATCCCGATCTGCTGGAGCTCGTCGAGCTCGAGGTTCGCGAGCTGCTGAGCAGCTACCAGTTCCCGGGCGACGACATCCCCATCATCCACGGCTCGGCCGTCTGCGCCCTGAACGACACCCAGCCCGAGCTGGGCGAGCAGGCGATCCTGAAGCTGATGGAGGCGGTCGACAGCTATATCCCGCAGCCCGAGCGCGCGATCGACATGCCGTTCCTGATGCCGGTCGAGGACGTGTTCTCGATCTCCGGCCGCGGCACCGTGGTGACCGGGCGCGTCGAGCGCGGCATCGTGCGCGTCGGCGAGGAAGTCGAGATCGTCGGCCTGAAGGCGACCGTCAAGACCATCGTCACCGGCGTCGAGATGTTCCGCAAGCTGCTGGACCAGGGCCAGGCGGGCGACAACATCGGCGCGCTGCTGCGCGGCACCAAGCGCGAGGATGTGGAGCGCGGCCAGGTTCTGGCCAAGCCGGGCACCATCACCCCGCACACCAAGTTCAAGGCCGAGAGCTACATCCTGACGAAGGAAGAGGGCGGGCGCCACACCCCGTTCTTCACCAACTACCGCCCGCAGTTCTACTTCCGCACCACCGACGTGACCGGCATCGTTCAGCTGCCGGAAGGCACCGAGATGGTGATGCCGGGCGACAACGTGTCGATGGACGTCGAGCTGATCGCGCCGATCGCCATGGATGAAGGCCTGCGCTTCGCCATTCGCGAGGGTGGCCGCACCGTCGGCGCCGGCGTGGTGGCAAAGATCGTCGCCTGATCCTCTCGAAGACGCGCCGTCTGGGCCTCGGTCCGGGCGGTGCGAGCTTCGGAGCGTGCCTCCCGCTATCGCCTTGCGACCACTACCGCCGACGAATGACTGACGACTGCCGCTGATCGGAACCGAGTGATGGACAACCAGAACATCCGCATCCGCCTGAAGGCGTACGATCACCGCGTGCTGGACAACAGCACCCGGGAAATCGTGAACACGGCCAAGCGCACGGGCGCGCAGATTCGTGGTCCCATCCCGCTGCCCACGCATATCGAGCGCTTCACCGTGAACCGCTCGCCGCATGTGGACAAGAAGAGCCGCGAGCAGTTCGAGATCCGCACGCATCGCCGGCTGCTGGACATTGTCGACCCCACCCCGCAAACCGTGGACGCGCTGATGAAGCTCGACCTGGCCTCCGGTGTGGATGTGGAGATCAAGCTCTAAGTTTCACCCATGTCCGGGCAGGGCCCGGACATCGTTTTGGCCTACGAGCCCCCAGTCCTCCGGGACACAGGCGGCTCCTCTGGGGAACGGAAAAAAATGCGTACAGGATTGCTTGCGAAGAAGCTGGGCATGACCCGGATCTTCAAGGACGACGGCACGCACGTGCCGGTGACGGTGCTGCATGTGGACAATCTGCAGGTCGTGGCGGCCCGCACCGAGGAAAAGGACGGCTATACGGCCGTTCAGCTCGGCTGGGGCAAGGCCAAGGTGAAGAACGTCTCGCAGCCGAACAAGGGCCATTTCGCCAAGGCGAAAGTGGAGCCGAAGGCGAAGCTGACGGAGTTCCGCGTCGATGCCGACGCGCTGCTGGAGCCCGGCGCGACCCTGTCCACCGTGCATTTTGTCGCCGGGCAGATCGTCGATGTCGTCGGCACCACCAAGGGCAAGGGTTTTGCCGGCGCCATGAAGCGCTGGAACTTCTCGGGCCTCGAGGCCAGCCATGGCGTGTCGATCAGCCACCGGTCGCACGGCTCGACCGGCAACCGCCAGGATCCTGGCAAGACCTTCAAGAACAAGAAGATGGCCGGACATCTCGGGCAGGAGCGGGTGACCACCCAGAACCTTGAGGTTGCCGCCGTCGACGCCGCAAAGGGCCTGCTCATGATCAAGGGCGCCGTTCCCGGTGCCAAGGGCGGCTATGTGCTGGTGAAGGACGCCGTGAAGAAGGCTCGCCATCCGGAGGCGCCGTTCCCGGCCGGCCTCCAGAGCGCGGC